>CAMBYH010000018.1 GCA_945872065.1 Arsukibacterium tuosuense | reverse complement strand
TTCCGGCGGCTGTCTGAGCAGCCTGGCATGTCGGCAGACCAGATCCTGGAGGGCGTCCGGCGCGCCATGCACGTGGCACAGATGCGGGAGATGGATCGGCTCGAAGAGAGCCTGTCCACGCTTGCCACGATCGGCTCCACCAGTCCGTACGTGGGACTGTTCGGGACGGTGTGGGGCATCATGAATTCCTTTCGCGGGCTGGGGAATGTCCAGTCCGCCACGCTGGCGGCGGTGGCGCCCGGGATTTCGGAAGCGCTGATTGCCACGGCTATCGGGCTGTTCGCCGCGATTCCGGCTGTCATTGCCTACAACCGGTACGCCGACAAGGTGAGTCGCCTGGAAGTGCGCTACGACAGCTTCATCGAGGAGTTTTTCAGCGTGCTCGAGCGGCAGGCTCACGCCCGGTCCTACCCCGCATCCCCGCCACCGCCCGGCCAGACCGCACCCAGCCCGCTGGCCGCGTCGACCGGCAGAGCCCGTTAAGCCGTGCGTAAGTCGCGCAAGCGCAGACTGATGGCTGAGATCAACGTTGTTCCCTACATCGACGTGATGCTGGTGCTGCTCGTGATCTTCATGGTCACGGCGCCGTTGTTGACGCAGGGGGTTGATGTGCAGTTGCCCCAGGCGTCAGCGGACCCGATCGTGTCGCCGCAAAATCAGGAGCCCCTGGTGCTGTCCATTGATGCCGACGGGGCCCTGTACCTCAGTGTCGGGGATAATGAGGACGCGCCGCTCGCCGGGGAGCGGGTCGTTGAACTGGCGGCGGCTGTGCTGCGGAGGAACCCGAAGACCCCCGTGCTCCTGAAGGCAGATCAGCGTGTTCCCTACGGCGCCGTGGTCCAGGCGATGGTCCTGCTCCAGCAGGCGGGCGCTGCCAACGTCGGCTTTCTCACCGAGGCCCCGTCCAGTCCCCGGCGACGCAGTTAACAGGCCCTGCTTGATGGAGCGGTCAAGGATGACTGAAATGGCTCGACCTGTCCCTACGGGAGGTCGCTGACCTGGCCGCCGTCGCACCCAGTGTCGGCGGGACGCCGGCAGCAGATCGCGCCATCACCTGGTCGCTGGCGGGTCATGGCGTGCTGCTGCTTCTGGTCCTCGTGGGTGGCCTGACCCTGCCCCGTTCCCCGCCGCCAACCCAGCTGGCGATCAAGGCCACCGTCGTTGATCCCAACGCGGCTCGTCAGTCCGGGGCAGCGCCGCGGCCTGCTCCCAAACCCACTCCCGCAGTCCGGCCGCAACCGCAGCCCGAACCCAGGGCGGACCCGGAGCCCAAGCCGAAGCCGAAGCCCGAACCGAAGCCCGAGGCCCCGCGGGCAGAGCAGCAGGAGCGCCAGCAGAAGGTCCAGCGCGAGCAGGCAGCGCAGGAGAAGCAGCTCACCGACCAGATCAAGGCCCAGCAGGCCGCTGAAAAGCAGGCCCAGCAGGAGAAGGCTGCGGAGAAGGAAGCGCAGGAGAAGCTGGCCCGGGAGAAGGCAGCCGCGGAGAAGCTCGAGGCAGAAAAGCTCAAGGCAACGCGCGCGAGGGAGGAGGCCGCGCAGCGCGAAATTGCCGAGCAGCTCGAAGCGGAAGAGCGCCTGCTGCGGGCTACCGAGTCGGGTGCGCTGGCGGATTACCAGGGTCTGATCAGCCAGAAGGTGACGCGGAACTGGATTCGACCAGCGAGTGCCGCCCCTGGCATCGAATGTGTCGTAGCCGTGACGCAGATTCCCGGCGGTGAGGTCATTGGCGTCCAGATCGAGAGCTGCAACGGGGACGCGGTGGTCCGCCGTTCCATCGAGGCCGCCGTACTCAAGTCATCGCCACTGCCGCTGCCGGACGATCCCAGCCTCTTTGACCGCCGCTTGCGCTTTACGTTTAAACCGGAACAATAGCCGCCGTCCGGGCTGCCGGGCCAAGGAAGACCCTACCTATGCATAAGCTCATCCCCGTGCTTGCTGCAATTCTGATGCTGGCCGCCCCCCCGGGTCAGGCCGAGTTGCAGATTCAGATCACCGAGGGCGTGGACAAGGCGCTGCCGATTGCTGTCGTGCCTTTTGGCTGGCAGGGCACGGGTGCTGCTGCGCCTCTTGATGTCGCCAGCGTGGTGGCTGCCGATCTGGCGCGGTCGGGGCGCTTCGATCCGATGGACCGCAAAGACATGCTGCAGCGGCCCACTACGGGAGCGGACGTCGACTTTGGTGACTGGCGCATGCAGTCGACGGATTTCCTCATTATCGGGCGGGTGGTCCAGTCAGTCCCGGGCCAGTACGAGATCCAGTTTCAGGTGTTCGACGTGCTCCGGGGCGAGCAGCTGCTGAGTTATCGCCAGCCCGCAACCGCGGCAGATTTCCGCCGCAGCTGCCACCGGGTGGCGGATGTGATCTATGAGAAGCTGACCGGCATTCGCGGTGTGTTCTCCACCCGGATTGCTTACGTGACCGTGTCCCGGAGCCAGGCCCAGGGCCAGGTGAACAGCAACTACCGGCTGGTCGTTGCGGATGCGGATGGCCAGAACGTCCGGATCATGGTGGAGTCCCGGCAGCCCATCATGTCACCGGCCTGGTCCCCGGACGGGCGGAAGATCGCCTACGTGTCCTTCGAGGCCAACCGTTCGGAGATTTATGTGCAGGATCTGCGCTCAGGCTCCCGCAAGCGGGTCTCAGCGCGGCCCGGCGTCAATGGCGCGCCCGCCTGGTCGCCCGATGGCCAGCGCCTGGCAGTGGCCCTTTCCCAGCAGGATGGCAATCTCGACATTTACACGTTGGACCTCACCACGCAGGTCCTGACCCGGCTGACGAGCGGCTCAGCGATTGATACCGAGCCAACCTGGTCGCTGGACGGTCAGCAGATCTACTTTACGTCCGACGCCGCGGGTGGTCCGCAGGTTTACCGGGTGCCGGCCGAAGGCGGCAGCGCCAGGCGGGTGACTTTCGAGGGGTCCTACAACGCCAGGCCGCGCATGGCGCCGGATGGCAAGGAGCTGGCTGTAGTGCATAACGACCGTGGCAACTATAGAATTGCGCTGGTCGATCTGGCGCGATCCACCACGCAGGTCCTGTCGGACGGGCGCCTCGATGAGTCGCCGAGCTTTGCTCCCAATGGTGAAATGCTGATTTACGCGACCCAGGAGGGAACGCGCGGGGTCCTGGCCACTGTCAGTGCCAACGGCCGGATCAAGACCCGGATCCCGGAACTCGATGGCGACGTGCGGGAGCCCGCCTGGTCGCCCTTTGCGGACAAATAGAGCCAGCCTTATTGCTTGTAGAAGATCAGTTTCAGGAGTTTATGACCATGACGAAGTTCAAGACCATTGCCGCTCTGCTCATCGTCACGCTGGTGACGGCGTGCTCGGGACCCTCCAAGTCCACCGTCGACGAGGGTGCTGCGGGCGCTGCCGGAGCCGGCGGGGCAGCGTCGTCCGGCGTTGGCGCGGGCGGGACGGGCGCTGGTGGAGCCATGGGTGGCGCCACAGGCGGCAGTGCCCTGGGCGGCCCGGGAGCTTCCCAGGAAAACCGGATCATCTACTTCGGGTATGACGAATTTGCCGTCAAGCCTGAGTACGACGTCATTCTCCAGGCCCACGGCAAGTACCTGTCAGCCAATCCGGCAGCGCGGGTGCGCCTCGAAGGTCATGCCGACGAGCGTGGCAGTCGGGAATACAACATTGGCCTCGGAGAGAAGCGCGCCCAGTCCGTTCGCAACGTCCTGCTGCTTCAGGGCGCGGTGTCCGACCAGATCGCCACGGTCAGTTTTGGCGAGGAGCGTCCGGCTGTCATTGGCAGCGACGAAGAAGCCTGGTCCCTGAACCGCCGGGTTGAGATCGTCTACGGGCAATAGGCGCCATGAGCCACCTCGCTGCCGGTCTGCGTTTAACGGTTCTCGGTGCGGCCCTGGCGGCGGCACTGGTCTCAGGCTGTTCGCTCCTGGTCCCCCCCGAGAAAGACCCGACGAACATCAAGCTGGCGGAACTGGACACGCGGGTCAACCGGGTTGAGCGCGTCATTGACAGCGATGGACTCGTCAATCTGCTCAAGCAGGTTGAGCAGCTGCAGGCGGACGCAAAGGCTCTGCGGGAGCAGATCGACCAGCTCCAGTTCAAGCTGGACCAGACCGGTGCGGCCCAGAAGCAGCAGTACGTCGACGTGGATCAGCGCCTCCAGAGCCTGGAGAAGGCCCTTGGGGAGCGCACGACCGCGAGCCCGGATGGGCGGAGCGTGCTCGACGGGGGCGAGCTGCGTCCTGGCCAGCTGCCCGTCCCCGGGGGTACGGATCGGGCTAACTACCAGGCCGCTTTCGAGCTGCTGAAGCAGGGCCGCTACAAGGAGGCCAGTGCTGCCCTGAAGCAGTTCATGATTGCCTTCCCGGAGAGTTCCCTGCTGGACAACGCCCAGTACTGGCTGGCCGAGACCCACTACGTGAGCCAGAGCTACGACAAGGCCTTGCCGGAGTTCTCCGTTGTCGTGGAGAAGTACCCCAAGTCACGCAAGATCCCCGACGCACTCCTCAAGATTGGCTACTGCAACTATGAGCTGAAGCGCTTCAATGCTTCGCGTAAAGCACTGCAGACCGTCGTGGCGAACTTTCCCGAAACCACCGCGGCTCGGCTCGCCGGCCAGCGCCTCGAGCGGATGACCGCCGAGGGGCTCTAGCGCGGTCGCCTGCGGCCCCGATATACCTGTCCAGAACCTGCCCGTGTCTGCCCTGCGCATCACCGAGATTTTTCACTCACTCCAGGGCGAATCCCGTCCCGTCGGGTATCCCACGGCCTTCGTGCGCCTCACGGGGTGCCCCCTGCGGTGCGCGTATTGCGACACGGCCTATGCCTTTCACGGCGGGCAGCGCCTGGACGTGGCGGCGATTCTGGCCCGCGTCGCCGAGTTTCAGGTCAGGTACGTGTGCGTTACCGGCGGTGAGCCGCTCGCGCAGCCAGCCTGTCTCGGCTTGCTGGCGGCGCTCTGTGACGCGGGTTACCGGGTGTCCCTGGAGACCAGCGGCGCTCTGGACATTGCCGCCGTGGACCGCCGGGTAGCG
The DNA here is from genome assembly GCA_945872065.1 of Arsukibacterium tuosuense. Taxonomy (GTDB): domain Bacteria; phylum Pseudomonadota; class Gammaproteobacteria; order Steroidobacterales; genus SHZI01. Next base: position 30,796 of record CAMBYH010000018.1, on the reverse strand, counting down.
GTAGTCCTTGATCTCAAGACACCGGCTTCCGGGGAGTGTGAGCGCAACCTGTGGGCCAATCTCCCGCTCCTGAAGCCGGAGGACCAGATCAAGATCGTGGTCTGTAACCGGCCTGACTACGAATGGGCCCGCGACCAGCTGCGTGTGCACGACCTGCCTGCCCGGTGCGAGGTTCTGTTTTCACCGGCCTGGGAGCAGCAGCCAGCGCGGGAGCTCGCAGACTGGATCCTCGAGGACCGGCTGCCGGTGCGCTTCCAGCTCCAGCTGCACAAGTACCTCTGGGGCGACGGGCCGGGTCATTGACGATGGCCACCCGGGCGGTAGTTCTCTTGTCAGGTGGCATGGATTCGGCCACCTGCCTGGCCCTGGCCCGGCAGGACGGGTGCGAGTGTCACGCCCTGAGTTTTGACTACGGCCAGCGCCACCGGGCCGAGCTGGACGCCGCGAAGCGGATGGCCCTGACGCTGGGTGCTGTGGAACACCGGACCCTGACGATTGGTCTGGGGGACTTTGGCGGCTCGGCCCTGACGGATCAGCAGCTTACAGTCCCCACGGTTGCGGGCTCAGGCATCCCCATCACCTACGTCCCGGCCCGCAATACGGTATTTCTGGCCTTCGCTCTGGGCCTCGCCGAGGTGCTGGATGCCGACCGTATCTACGCCGGGATGAACGCGATCGACTACTCGGGCTATCCGGATTGCAGGCCGGCTTATCTGGAGGCATTTCAGCGACTGGCCAACCTGGCGACGCGGAGGGGCGTGGAGGGCCAGCCCATTGTTGTGCATACGCCATTGTTGCTGATGAGCAAGGCTGAGATCGTCCGGACCGGGCTGGGGCTTAAGGTGGATTTCGGGGCTACCGTCTCCTGCTATCAGGCCACGGAGGCGGGGGAGGCCTGCGGAAACTGTGATGCCTGCCGCCTGCGAAGGGCCGGATTTTCTGCGGCCGGCGTGGCGGATCCCACGCGCTATCGCTAAGATGCGGCGCATCTTCTCTTCACTCCACAGCCTAGACAGGCAGGAATCCGATATTCACATGGGGCCGTTAGCTCAGTTGGTAGAGCAGCGGACTTTTAATCCGTTGGTCGATGGTTCAAATCCATCACGGCCCACCATATGACAGGTCAGCAGTTCTCCCTTCACGTCCAGCCTCGCCTTCCGGAACGCATTGCCCGGTTGAACGATCTGGCGGCCAATCTCTGGTTCAGCTGGCACCGCCCCACGCGCCACCTCTTCGAGCTCCTCGATCGTGAGCTGTGGTGGAGGACAGGCCGCAACCCGCGGGTTTTTCTCCGCTGTGTCGACCAGTCGGTGCTGGAGATTGCTGCCAACAACGACACCTTCCTGGGCGCCTACCGGCGCGCGCTGGCCGAGTACGACTCCTACCTGGAGCAGCGCACGGCGGGTTACAAGCCGGCGGGCCTTGGGGCGGACGACCTCGTGGCCTACTTCTGCGCGGAATTTGGCTATCACGAGAGCTTCCCCATCTATTCCGGTGGCCTCGGCATCCTGGCCGGCGATCACTGCAAGACGGCCAGCGATATGGGTTTGCCCTTCGTTGCCGTGGGTCTCCTCTACCGTCAGGGCTACTTCAACCAGCGCATCAATGAGCACGGCCAGCAGATCGCGGAGTACAGCTACATCCAGGCGGAGGATGCCCCCGTCCGGCCGGCCCTGGACCCTGCGGGCAACGAGGTCGTTGTGCATTGCGATCTGGCGGGGCGGCAGGTTGCCATCAAGGCCTGGCAGGCCGATGTGGGGCGTATCCCCGTGCTGCTCCTGGATACCGATCTGCCCCAGAACGACCCCGCCGACCGGCAGATCACCCGGCAGTTGTACGGGGGTGACGAACAGACGCGGCTCCAGCAGGAAATCATTCTGGGTATTGCGGGTGTCCGGGCACTCCGGGCTGCCGGTATCGCCCCGCGGGTGTGGCATATCAATGAGGGGCACGCGGCCTTCCAGATCGTCGAGCGCATCCGGGAGCTGGTAACTGGTGGCCTGGACTTTGACGCTGCCGTGGAGGCCGTTGCTGCCTGCACGGTCTTCACCACCCACACGCCGGTATCTGCGGGCCACGACGTGTTTGACCGGGATGTCGTTGCCAGTTACTTCCATAACCTGATCGGGGAGCTGGGTATCGGGGAGCAGGGCTTCCTTAATCTGGGCTCTGACGGCGGCGGGCACTCCGGATTCAACATGACCCGGCTGGCTCTGACCGGTGCCCGCAACGTCAATGGCGTCAGTCGTATCCATCGCCACGCGACTGCCGCGATCTGCTCGTCGAACTGGCCGGAGATCGCGGCGGCCGAGAATCCCATCGGCTTTGTCACCAACGGGGTGCACGTACCCACGTTCATGCAATCGGAATGGGCGGATTTGCTTGAGCAAAGCATTGGCCCGTCCTGGCGCTATCAGCTGATGGACCGGGACCTGATGCGGCAGATCCAGGAGATTCCAGATGGCCGCTTCTGGTATGTCGGGCAGCAGGTGAAGGCCGCCATGCTCACGGGGCTCCGGGACCGGTTGCGCCGGCAGCACGCGCGGAACCAGCTTTCCGAAGCCCACGCCCACCGGTTACTCAAGTATCTGGATCCCGCGCGACCCGATGTGCTGACGGTCGGCTTCGGCCGGCGCTTCGCCACCTACAAGCGGGCGACCCTGCTACTGCAGGATCTCGGCTGGCTGAAAGACATCATCGACAAGGATGAGCGGCCGGTGGTGTTCATTTTTGCCGGCAAGGCCCACCCGGCGGACCGCCCGGCGCAGCTGCTGATGCAGGAGTTGCACCGGGTCAGCTGCCTGCCCGAGTTCTCGGGAAAGCTGCTGCTGGTCGAAGGCTACGACATGGGCCTGGGCCGCCTGCTCACCTCTGGCGTGGACGTGTGGCTGAACACCCCGGTCCACCCCATGGAAGCCAGTGGTACCTCGGGCATGAAGGCGGCCATCAATGGCACCGTTAACTGCAGCGTGCTCGATGGCTGGTGGGCTGAAGCCTACGATGGGGAAAACGGCTGGGCCATTCCACCGTCTACCCAGATCAACGATCCCGCCGAGCGGGACCGGCACGATTCGCGGATCCTCTACGAGATACTGCAGGACGAGATCATTCCTCTCTACTACGCGAGGGATGAACGCCTCGGCTACTCCCCCGGTTGGGTCCGCAAGTGCAAGCGCTCCATGTCCACCATCCTGCCCCACTTCAACATGAACCGTACCGTGCACGATTACTCGGTGTTGTTCTACGGGCCAGCGGCGCGTCGCGGCCGCGAGCTGGCGATGGATGGCTACGCGGCGGCCCGGAGCCTCGCTGTCTGGAAGCAGAAGGTGCGGGCGGCCTGGCCCGGGGTCGGCCTGCGTCTGAACGGTACCGTGGCCAACCGCATTGATTTCAACACCAGTGTCAGCCTTGAGGTCGACGTTAAACTGAACGGACTGACTGCCACTGATGTCCGGCTTGAGTGCATCGTGTCCCGGGAAATCTGTTCCGATCTGACGGTACCTGTGCGGCAGTTTGCGGATCGCGGGATGGCTGAGCCGGGTCTGCGCCTGGTGGGTGAGGACCATGTCTATGTCCAGGACTTCGCTGCCGTCGGTTCCACCGACGGGGATGGTGTGCAGCATTACCGGGTTGAGTTGCGGCCCCCCTGGTGCGGAGCTCTGCATTTCAGGGTCCGCGGGTCTCCGTCTCACCCGCAGCTGTCACACCCCTACGAACTGGGTCTGATGCGCTGGATCTGAGCGCCGTGCCTAGGGCGCAGGCGCCAGTACCACTCCCGCCAGGGGTGGGAGCGTGACCACGAGAGACCAAGGCTGCCCCATGGCCGGTACCGCTTCTGCCTGATGCAGGCCAGGGTTGCCCAGATCGCTGCCACCATAAAAGCGTGAGTCGGAATTGAGCACTTCCTGCCAGAGTCCCGCCTGGGGAACGCCGAGCCGGTAGCCGGGCCGCGGCACCGGGGTGAAATTGAGCGCCACGACAACCGCGGCAAGGTCTGCCCGACGCACGAAGCTCAGGGTTGAGTTATCCGCATCGTCCCAGCGCAGCCAATGGAAGCCACGGCCGTCGAAGTCCATCTCGTGCAGGGCAGGGGTGCTGGTGTAGAGCCTGTTGAGATCTCCCACCAGCCTGTGCATCCCCCTGTGGCGGCGGTCATCGATCAGGTGCCAGGGCAGCGACTCCCTGTGATTCCACTCCCAGGGCTGGGCCAGTTCGCCACCCATGAACAGGAGCTTGCGTCCCGGATAGGTCCACTGGAAGACGAAGGCAAGGCGCAGGTTGGCGAACCGCTGCCAGTCATCTCCCGGCATCTTTCCCAGCAGTGAGCCCTTGAGGTGCACCACCTCGTCATGGGACAAGGGCAGCAGGAAGTTTTCACTGAAAGCGTAAACGGGGCCGAAGGTCAGGAGATCGTGGTGGTGCTTGCGGTGGACGGGGTCCATTTGCAGGTACTTCAGGGTGTCGTGCATCCAGCCCATGTTCCACTTCATGCTGAAGCCCAGTCCACCCGTGTCGACGGGGCGGCTCACGCCGGGCCAGGCGGTGGACTCCTCGGCGATGGTGACCGTGCCGGGAAAGTCCCGGTGAGTCATCGTGTTCAGTTCCCGGAGGAAGTGCACGGCCTCGAGGTTCTCGTTGCCTCCGTGCACGTTGGGGTACCACTGACCCGGTTTCCGGGAGTAGTCCAGGTACAGCATGGAGGCCACGGCATCCACCCGCAGGCCATCCACGTGAAACTCTTCCAGCCAGAAGCGCGCGCTCGACAGCAGAAAGCTGCGCACTTCCTGCCGGTCAAAATTGAAGATGAGCGTGCCCCAGTCCGGGTGGCTGCCCTTTTGCGGATCCCCGTACTCGAAGAGTGGGGAGCCGTCGAAGTCGGCGAGGCCGTGGCTGTCCCGTGGGAAATGACCGGGCACCCAGTCCAGGATCACTCCCAGGCCGCCGCGATGACAGGCATCGATGAGGTAGCGCAGGTCATCCGGGCTGCCGTAGCGGCTGGTGGGTGCAAAGTAACCCACGGGCTGATAGCCCCAGGACTCGTCCAGGGGAAACTCCGTGAGGGGCAGGAATTCCACATGGGTAAAGCCCAGAGCCTTTACGTAGGGGACGAGGGCATCAGCAGCTTCCCGGTAGGTGAGGGAGCGGCCGTCCGGGTGGCGACGCCAGGACCCGAAGTGCACCTCGTAGATCGAGAGCGGCGCACGTAGCCAGTCACTGGCCCGTCGCTCCCGCAGCCAGGCGTCGTCCTGCCACTGGAACGGGGTGGCCGGGCGGAACCGGGAAGCGGTGGCAGGCCTGAGTTCGAACTCCCGGGCGAAGGGGTCAGTCTTCAGGCGCAGGTCTCCGGCATGGCGGTTGCGGATCTCGTACTTGTAGAGCCCCTCTGTCAGGCCCGGGATGAACAGTTCCCAGACCCCGGTTCCTCCCCGGATCCGCATCGGGTGGCAGCATCCGTCCCAGCGATTGAAGTCCCCAACCACACTGACCCGTCCGGCGTTGGGGGCCCAGACAGCGAAACGCATACCGGTGATGCCGTCCGCCTCCCAGGCATGGGATCCCAGAAACCGGTGCGCCGCGTTGTGGTGGCCCCCGTTGAAGGCGCTGATCTGGCCGTCGTCCAGCTGGGGTCCAAAGCAGTAAGGGTCAAAGACCTGGCTTACCGAGCCATCGCCGCGAACAGTGCGTAACTGATACCGGACCGGTACCGCCAGGGCAGGGCCCTGCCACTCAAAAAGGTCCGTCTGACCGACCCTGGACATGGCCGCTTTGGCCTCCACGATCTCCACACTGGCTGTATCGGGCAGGAGCGCCCGGACGACGACCCGGTCAGCCGTCGAGGGGTGCCGCCCCAGCCAGCGGAAGGGGTCGTGATCACGGGCTTCCAGCAGGGAATTGAGTTCCGGCGGCAGCAAAGGCGGCATGGCTCCCTTAGGACCGATGGTGTTACATTCCTCACCAGTGTGACAGATCAGGCGCGGACACTGCGGTGAGCATCTTCTATCCGGGCAGCAGCGCCAAACCCGCCCGTTCGGGCCGGTTTGTCAGCCAGCTGACGAAGAGCACCATGGCCCTGATTATGGCGGGCGGCCGCGGGGAACGGCTGCGTCAGCTCACCCTGCACCGGGCCAAGCCTGCCACGCCTTTCGGCGGCAAGTACCGGATTATCGATTTCAGTCTCTCCAATTGCGTCAATTCCGGGATCCGCCAGATTCTGGTCCTCACCCAGTACAAGTCCCACTCCCTGATCCAGCACGTGCAGCGCGGCTGGGGTTACTTGCGCGGCGAGCTGGGTGAGTTTGTCCAGCTCGTGCCTCCGCAGCAGAAGCTGGGTGAGTTCTGGTACCGGGGCACAGCCGACTCGGTCTACCAGAACCTGGACATCATCGACGCCCACGCCCCCGAGCTCGTGCTGGTCCTCGCGGGAGACCACGTCTACAAGATGGACTATGGTCCGATGATCGCCTTCCACGTGGAGCGGCAGGCGGACATCACGATCGGCATGGTCCAGGTGCCCCTCGCTACTGCCCACGAGTTTGGTATTGCGACGGTGGATGCCGACAACCGGATCACGCGCTTCAGTGAGAAGCCCCGGAATCCGGCGCCTATGCCCGGCCGCAATGACGTCGCACTGGCCTCGATGGGTATCTACGTCTTCGGGCGGGACTATCTGCGTAAGGCCCTGACGGCGAATGCTGTCGATGCCGATACGGCGCACGATTTCGGCAAGAACATCATTCCGAAGGCGATCGGTGGGGGTGGGGTCTACGCTTATGCTTTCCAGAGCGTCGAAACCGAGGCGCAGGCCTACTGGCGCGATGTCGGTACGGTCGATGCGTTCTACAGCGCCAACATGGAGCTGATTTACGTCAGTCCGGAACTCAATCTGTACGACTCTGAGTGGCCGATCTGGACCTATCAGGAGCAGATGCCCTGCGCCAAGTTTGTTCTCGACGAAGACGGGCGCCGGGGCATGGCCATCAACTCGATGGTGGCCGGGGGCTGCATCATTTCCGGAGCCAGTGTTCGCGAGTCCCTGCTGTTCTTTAACGTCACTGTGGACGAGCGGACGGAGATCTTCCGTTCGGTGATCCTGCCCCACGTGGCGGTGGGGCGGGGCTGCCGGATATCCCGGGCCATCATCGATGAGGGCTGCACGATTCCGGACGGTACGGTGATTGGTGAGGATCCCGTCGCGGACAGGCAGCGCTTCCACGTGTCAGAGCAGGGCGTGGTGCTCGTGACCCAGGACATGCTCAACGCGGATCCGGCCGCGGCAGTCCCCGCCGTGGCTCCCTAACCGGATCGGGACCCAAGTGGCGAGTTCCCTGCTGACGGGCCAGCGACGCGCCGGCGTGTTGCTGCATCCCACCTCCTTGCCCGGACCCTGGGAGGCCGGCGTGATGGGCAGCGATGCGTCGCGCTTTCTGGACTGGCTGCGGGACGGAGGCTTCAGTTTGTGGCAAATGCTGCCGGTCGGCCCGGTTGGCTCGTCCATCTCGCCCTACCAGTTGAGTTCCGCTTTCGCGGGCAACCCACGGTTGATCGATCCCGAAGCGCTGCGTGCCCCTGGCTGGTTAGCGCCCGGGGCGGCTGCTAGTACCTGGGAAGAGCGCAGGGCGCTGTTGCACGAGGCCTGGATGGGCTTTCAGGCCCGCTCTAGCCCCGGTGACCGGGAGGCGTTCAACACCTACTGGCAAGCGGAGCGCCACTGGCTGTTGCCCTTCGCCCTGTTTCGGGTAGCACGCAGCCGCCACGGCGACGGCGGGTGGTGGACCTGGCCCGAGGCGATCCGTACCCGTACCCCTGCTGCCACAGGCCGCCTGCTGCAGGATGCAGCGCCTGAGATTCGCGAGACAGCCTTCGAGCAGTGGGTGTTCGACCGTCAATGGACTGCGCTGCGCCAGCAGGCCCGGGAGCGCGGGATAGAACTCATCGGTGATCTGCCCATCTACGCGGATCTCGACAGCGCCGACGTGTGGTGGCACCGGCGGCTCTTTCGTGTGGATGCCCAGGGCCAGCTCGCAGTGGTTGCCGGGGTTCCGCCGGACTACTTCAGTACCGAGGGCCAGAAGTGGGGTAATCCACTCTACGACTGGGAGGCAATGCGTGCCGATGGCTTCAGGTGGTGGGTGGAGCGGGTCCGGTCCCAGTTGAAGCGGTTCGACTATCTGCGGATTGATCACTTCAGGGGACTGCAGGCTTACTGGGAAATCCCCGCGGCTGCCGCCAGCGCACGGGAAGGGCGCTGGCAGCTGGCACCGGGAGCAGACCTGCTACAGGCCCTCGGGGACGCGGCAGGTGGTCAGCCCTTCCTGGCCGAGGACCTGGGGACGATCACGGCCGATGTCCATGCTCTCCGGCACCAGTTCAGGCTGCCCGGCATGCTGATCGCCCAGTTCGCCTTCGACGGCTCCCCGGACAACCCCTACCTGCCCGCAAATCAGGTCGAGGCTGCGGTCATTTACTCCGGAACCCACGATAACGACACCGCGCTCGGGTGGTACCTGGGCCTGGATGAAACTGGCCGGGACAGTGTTCACCGGATCCTGGGCTGCGCCTCTGGCGATATGCCGGCCGCGCTCCTGCGCTCGGTGTGGCAGTCCCCGGCCCAGATCGCCATGTTTCCGCTGCAGGACATTCTGAATCTCGGCTCTGACGCCCGGATGAACATGCCAGGAACCGTTAGCGGGAACTGGGGCTGGCGCTTCTCCTGGGAGCAGTTGCCCGCCGGCCTCGCGGCTACCTGCCGCCGCCACGGTGCAGAGTCGGGCCGCTCTAGGCTGTGACGCCTGCGAGTCGCCCGTAGAGCGCCTCGTAGTGGGGAGCCTGGTGGCACCAGGAGTAGTCCTCAGCCATGCCATTTTGCTGGATCTGCCCCCACAGCGCTGGCTGACGAAACCAGCTGATGGCCTCACCGATCGCCCAGGACAGTCCGGCACCATCGGCGTGCTTGAAAACGGCGCCCGTGCCTGAACCGCTCGCTGCATCAAAGTGGCGGACCGTATCCTTGAGCCCACCCGTTTCCCTGACGATGGGCACGGCGCCGTAGCGCAGGGCATACATCTGGGTCAGCCCGCAGGGCTCGTAGATGGAGGGCACCAGGAAGCAGTCGGACCCCGCGAAGACCAGCCGCGCCAGCGACTCATTCTGGACCTCAAAAAAGCGGCAGAGGTCCGGGAAAGTCAGCGCCAGCTGACGAAGCTGGCTTGAGTAGCGCTCTTCGCCCTGGCCGACAACCACCATCTGAACCTGCCGCTGCCGAAGTAGTGGCGGCAGTGCCTCGAGCACGAGTTCGAGGCCCTTCTGCTCGGCAAGCCGGGTGACCATCCCCAACAGAGGCACAGCCGGTCCCGGTATCAATTCTGCCTTCGCGACGAGGTCTGCGCGGCAGAGTGCTTTCCCGGTGAGGTCCCGGGGTTCGTAGTGGGCGGGCAGCCTGGGATCCGTGGCCGGGTCCCAGGCGGTGTAATCGACGCCGTTCAAGATCCCGACCAGCCGGTTGCGCCGCTGGCGCAGCAGCGGATCGAGGCCCTTGCCGTACTCCGGCGTCAGGATCTCCAGCCCGTGCGTGGGGCTGACCGTGGTGAGGGCATCTGCGGCAGAGATTCCGTCCCGCAGGAAGTTCAGGTCAGCAGGTGGCTGAGTTATCAGGCCCGGTGAAGCCGGTGCCGGGGAAGGATTCGACAGGAGTCCAAGGTCCGCAGCCAGTGTGTCCGCGAAGACCCCCTGGTAGCCGATGTTGTGAATGGTGAGAACCGAGCTGGCGTCACGAAGGTGCCGGGTCCGGCCATAGCCGTTGTTAAGCAGCACGGGCAGCAAGGCGGCGTGCCAGTCATGGCAGTGAATGATCTCCGGGGACCAGTCCAGCACCCCACAGAGCCGTAACGCGGCATGGGCGAGGAGGGCGAAGCGCCGCGCCTCCAGTTCGCCGCCCCCGTAGATCGCGCCGGAGCCGAAGAATCCCGGGGCGTCGATCTGATAAATGAGGGGCTGGGGGCCGGGGTTGCCCACCACTTGCCTGAAAGCATAGGCCGGGTGGGCTCCGCCCAGTGCAACCGGGGAAACCTCCAGTCCATCGAGAACTAGCGGGGTTCCCGTCAGGCGGTCCCGGCTGTCCAGCGCCAGCCCCGGGTAGTGGGGCAAGACCACGCGAACGTCATGGCCGTTGCTCACCAGCGCCTTGCTGAGGCCGGTGACCATGTCGGCCAGGCCACCGGTCTTGGCAAACGGGGCGTACTCCGCCGAGACCATGAGAATCCGCATGGTGTCAGCAGCGCCGGGCGCTGATCAGAAGGTATAGATCCCCATGAGCTGGCCGATCCAGATCAGGTCCGTCGTGTCGATGTCGTAGTAGCTCAGCTCCACACGCACGCTGAAGGGCGAATCGGTCTTCAGGTTCAGGCCCATGGCAGCGGCCAGATCCGTGCCGTCCTTGTCGTATTTCACGGACTCGTTACGCTGGGCTATCGGCGGGCCCGGCGTGGCCAGGACGTTGCGCTCGAACCCGTTGTACTCGGCATCCCAGACGATGGCGCCCAACTTGAGGTAAGCGTCAAGGCTTTCGCCGATCGGTGTGCTGCCGACAAGGAAGGCCTGGATGCCGGAGGTCGACATCTGGGTGGTCCATTCCCGGCTCTGACAGCCGAAGGTATTACAGGCGAGGGGTAGTTCGTAGTTCTGCACGGCCTTGCCAAAGTCCGTGTACCCAGCCTCGATGCCGAAGTTCTTCGTGAACATCCAGCCCAACGTGACGTTGTAGCTGACCTCGGTGCTGTCGAACCCACGGTCGCCGCCAAGCGCTACGATGTCTGCGGGCCTGTCGGGTACCAGGTTGAGCTCCTGCAGGCTCGACTCGGTCGTTGCAGCGCCGATGCCGACGCCCACGTAGCCGCCCGCGAACGCCGCAGTGGGCAAGGCCAGCGCAGGTCCTGTAAGAACCATTGCCATCAGTACGGTTAGTCTATTGGTCATTCCCCGGCTCCCGAAACTATTCTGTTTGCTTTATCTGTCTATATTAAGTATCTGCAGGACGTAATTTCGAGAGATCAGAAGATCGTGTCTCGTCCCAGGAACTCGCCGAAGTACAACCGGGCGCTGAGTTCGAAGCCCGAATCCGTGTCAAACACGATACCCGTGGCCCGCAGAGTAAGGTAGTCGGTGACGTTGTAACCAAGCCCCAGCAGTACGTCATTATTGGATATGCCTGAATCGCTCAGCTCCGAGTAACGAAAGCCGACCTCAAGCTCCACGTTTTCTGACATCTGGCCGCGGATCATGGCCTCGCCGAAATAACCGGTGTCGTCGGCGGAGACCAGCTGGCAGAGGTTGTTGGGGGTCTGGAACTTGGTGAAGTCGATGTAACCCGCGCGCAGCTCGAAGTTGGTCTTTTCGGCGATCGGCAGGTAGGCTCCGAGACCGCCGGCGACCGCCTGGGAATCCCGGTTGTCCTTGGAGGTGATAGTGCCACCTGCGCCGTCGTCGCACTCCACGGTCGAGCCGTTGAAGTTGCCGTCGAAGAACTGGCCGAAAACCAGGATTCCCACCGGACCGACCTTGGCCAGACCCAACGAGCCGTTCAGCAGGATCCCCTCGTGGGTGCCGCCCGGCTGCTCCACGGCATAGAGCACGTCAGTCCACTCATAGCCGGCATCAAAATAAGAGTAACGGGGCCCACCCGTGTCTTCCTCTGCTGCGGCCGCGCCACTGCCGCCTGCGGCTGCGAGTGGCAGGAGCGCCATGCTCAGATACCGGGCAAACTTCGACCGGACAAGTCTCGAATTCATTACTACCTTCCCCCAGATTACAGCGCGGATCCGCACAGTCAAAAACACTATAGCGAATCGGCCCCAGACTGGCTATAGCGCGCCTCCGCCGGCGGGGTGTCTGGCCCGGGACGACTGCTGGTTGGGCAGGACCGCTGGCCGCCGTTGCCGGGTGTAGCGTTGGAGCGGCGCTTTGGTATTATACCGCTGCAACTTTCGCGGGGGATTCGGAATGACTAGGTCTAGGAATGTCAGCGGCCGCACGGCTTTCGTCTGGCTCGCTTGTGCCGTGGTTCAGGCGCTGCCGATGGTTGCCAGCGCGCAGATCGAAGAAATCATAGTCAGCACCCGCCGCAAGGAAGAAAGCCTCCAGGATGTGCCCATCGCCGTGTCGGCGATCACGGCCGAGCAGATCCAGCGCCAAGGCATCACTGATCTGAAGGACGTGGTGGCCAACCAGCCCAGTGTGCAGTTCGACCAGTCCTTCGGTCCCTCCGACAACCGGATCACCATTCGTGGCTTGTCCAACACCCGAGGGCGGTCCAGCGTGGCCTTCCTGGTGGACGGTATCGACGTCACGACGGAGAACCTGATCAGTGCCGGATCCGGCCTGATCGCCAATCGCCGCCTGCTGAATGACGTGGAGCGCATCGAGATCGTCAAGGGCCCCCAGAGCGCCCTCTACGGCCGCGCTGCGTTTGCCGGCGCCATCAGCTACATCACCCGGGATCCCGGTGACGAATTCAATGGCAGCGTCGGCTTCGATATCGGCGACTACGGGCGACGGACCATTACGGGTGTGGTCGGCGGCCCGTTGTCCGACACCTTCGGCGTCCGTATTACCGGTGTGCAGTACAACGAGGACGGCTACTACCAGAACAGCATCTCGGGAGAGAACGTGGGGGGCACCGACGGCTATGGCGCAGCCCTGACCATGCTCTGGCGGCCGACAGACGCCATCCGCGTGCGGACTCGCGTGGAATACAGCGAAGAAAACTACGACGTGCGGGCTGTGGTCAACCTGCAGGGTGATACTCCTTACTACCTGCCCGACAGCGCGAAGGCAATCCAGCGGCCCTTCATTACTGGTAATCCGGCCACCCAGAAGGCCGGTTCTACTGCCACGAACCTGTTCAACTTCGGCACCTTCTGCCCCAAGTTTGGCTTTGATCCCACCAATCCCCAGGGGGCTCCTGCCTTCTGCCTCCCGGGAGTGCTCAAGAACGCCGGCGGGGTCAAGGTGGCGTTGAGCGAGGATGAAAACACCGGCAAGGATTTCTTTGGGACCAACTCCACCACGTTCTTCGGCAGCCTGATCGCCAGTATCGACCTGGGCTACGGCACGCTTTCTTCCATTAGCGGGTGGACGGACTTCGACGCTGCAGATTCCTACGACCAGGACTACCAGGCCAGCACGAAGCTCGATTTCAATGGCAACGGCTCGGTGCCCTACACCTACGACGCCAACGGCCAGGTAATCGGCGGCCGGACCGACACCCTGATGGGTCAGAACGAATCCAATCAGGAAACCAGCACCCGCCAGTACTCCCAGGAGTTCCGGTTCGCCACCCAGTGGGATGGTCCCGTCCAGCTTACGGGGGGCGTGCTGCTCTGGCAGGATATCCGGAAGCTCTACGACAAAAACAACATTACCTTCTGCGCGCCCTATGGCCGCATCGGTGCCCAGCCGCTGCTGGATTCCGCCGGCAACGTCGTGACACGCATTCCGGGACCCGGTGCCGCGCCGGTGCCCGTGCTGGATGCCACCACTGGCAGCCTGGCCAAGGTGGCGGGGATCTGCGATGGCAATAACAATACCAACACCAGCTGGCAGGATTACCGTCGCCAGGTCTCGGACCCCCAGTACGCGGCGGTGTGGGATGCCCGCACGCGGGACGTGTCCTTCTACGGTCGCCTCGACTGGCAGATGACTGAAGACTTCAGCCTGAGTCTCGAGGACCGGTGGGTCAACGAGTCTTTCAGCCTCAGCACCCCCGCTAGCTCCAGCTGCACGGAGTCCGCCTTTGCCACCGGCAGCAACCCGACGGCTGTCTGGCCTATAGAGGCTCGAACCTACTGCGATATTGAGCGGGTCGTGTTCAATCTCCAGCCAGGGACGATTCTCGATCCGGGCAACGGCACCCTGACCTATCGCTATCAGGAGGGTTCCAGTTACTCCAGCTACAACACTCCCAAGGTCACGCTGGCCTGGAAGGCGACGGACAGCACCAACCTGTACTTCTCCTATGGACAGGCCAAGAAGCCCGAGGGCATCAACCAGCTGGCGGGCGGCGGCGGCGCCGCTCCCCCGAGTATTGACGAGCAGCGTTTCGATGCCGAGGAGCTCCAGTCCTGGGAGTTGGGGGTGAAGACCAACTTCGAGGCCGGCGGGTTCTGGAACGTCAACAGCTCGATCTTCCTGCAGGATTACTCGGCAAAGCAGGTTGGTATTCAGATCGTGTCTTCGGAAGGCATTTCCCAGCCCCGGATCATCAACGTGGGCGGCACGCAGGTCTGGGGTTTTGAGTTTGAACTCCTGTGGCAGCCGGGCTTCCTTGAGGGCCTCACGCTGGGTCTCTCAGGAACCCTGCTGGATGCCAAGTACACCGACTTTGTCGACGACACCCGGAATCTCGTGCGGGCCGCCGTCTACGGCTCCTGCCCCGTTATTTACAAGCTCGGGGACCAGGAGTCGACAAATCCCGCCGACTTTACGAACGTCGGTGCCGTCGCGCAGCCTGTGGCCTTCTGCCGGCTGAATTACAACGGCAACCAGCTGGAGCGCTCGCCCAAGCAGTCTTACTCGTCGTCGCTGGTTCTCCAGAGGCCGTTCCTCGACACGCCCTTCGAGTACCTCGTCGAGCTGAACGGCAGCTGGCAGGACGAACGGTATGCAGACCCGGAAAACGTGGTGAAGCTGGCTGACTACGCCCGGCTGGACATGCTGCTCGGCCTGACGTCCGACAAGTGGGACGTCATTGCGTACATGAACAACGTCTTCGACGACGATACCTTCCTCACGGGCGGCAGCGGTCCGGACTTTGGCGAGCAGGTCAGCCAGCTCGGCTTCACTGCCGGCTTCGGCACCACCCACTACTTCGCCACGCTGCCGGATCCCCGGGTTATCGGGGTTCGCGCCACCTACCGCTTTGGAGAGGGTCGCTAACTCCGCCTTGGCCGGCCCGTCCGGTCCATCTCGGCGACGCAAGAAAAGACGCCCCGGGGACGAAAGTCCCAGGGGCGTAGTTTTTCCCGGCTGCCGGACTCTGAGCGAGGGGTTCTAACCCTTCAGGCGCTGACCCTAGCCCAGCACCTTCGTTGTGCCGATGAAGCCTACGATACAGATGAGTGCGTAGGTCGACCAGATGATCACTGTCGACCTGGCCATCGTGCCGCTGATGATTGCTTCGATCTCAGGCCTGGAGCCTTCGACGGCGAGTCGGCCAAAGGCCGCGCCGAGAGGGTCGAAGGCGATAATCATCCAGATCACCATCAGGTTAATGACCCCATAAAGGGCCACCTTCAGGTGGAGCCAGGGGACGTCCTGAACGAAGGGCCCATTGCCCAGCCAGGACGAGATGCAGAGGACGATCACGGCGACCCCGACGAAGCCGGTGAGCCAGTTGGTGATCCCGGCCAGGCGGTGGCCCACCGGCTTGTCGTACCAGTAAGCGCCCGCCATGCTGATGGCCCACCAGGCAATGCTGAAGAGCCACACGAGGGCTACGGCCAGGTCAGAAATGGGCAGGAAGCCCAGTTCCCGGGACAGCATCACACCGAAGGGCAGCGCGGCTTTCCACATGGTCCGGGGCAGCAGTTCAATGCGCAGGGCCATGTGGAGCAGGGTCACCCGGGTCATGAAGCTCAGGCCGGGATCCGTAGACTTCCGGGCGGCCAGGTAGACGCCCATGTCCGTGCCTACCCAGAAAACGAACAGCAGAATGTGCGCGTAGTGCCACGCAGCGTATTCAGTCATGGCTTGAGTAACTCCCCGGTAAACCTGTGGGCGACTTTACCTCAATCGCAGCAGGTGTCCGCAAGGCGGCGTGCCGGCCAGTAGGTGGCCAAGTAGTTCCTTGGTATTCTGACCATCCCGAGAAGATGGTTAGGAGAGCAGGGTGCGACCACACGTAGAACTCATACAGCAGGCTGACTTGTGCTGGCACGCCGCAGAATTGCCCAAGGGCGAGGGGAAGGTTCGCCAGCGCAACATGTCCTACGACGAGGAGAATGGGGGAGCGTCCACCAAGCTCGTTTTTGACTCCAGCTGGCATCGTCCGGCCGGCTATCACCACGCCGATACCGAATGGTACGTGCTGGCCGGTGAGGTCCGCTTCGGGTCGCAGGTGCTCCGCAAGGGTGCTTACTTCCGGGCTCCCGCCGGGCTGCGGGTTCCCGCCCTGGCGGTCAAGGAAGGCACGGAGGTGCTCTTGTTCCGCGAGCTGCAGGACTGGGGCTTCACGACGTCTGCCAAGGACCGGCCGGGATTTGTTGCCCGGGGCCTCAACACCGCCTCCAGCGAGGCCGGAGTGCTCACTCTGGTGGATACAACCCGCATGGAATGGATGCCCAACATCTATGAGGGTGACCAGCAGCGCTTTCTCAAGCTCAAGTTGCTGTTTCACGATCCCGCGCCGAAGGACAATCCCGAGAAGGGCTTTGTCACCATGATGTGCTGGGCACCGCCAGGCTGGTCGGACAGCCGGCTGGTCCACCACCCGGTGTTCGAGGAGGCCTACACCCTGGACGGCCATCTGGACTACAACTTTGGGCGACTGGATGCGGGCACGTACTTTTTCCGGCCCTCCCGCGTCAAGCATGGCCACTTTATCTCCGGCGAAGAAAAGGGCTTCACCGGCATCTTTCGCATGGATGGTTCCATCATCAACTGGATCACCATCAACGAGAAGGTAACCGTTGAAGGCACACCCCTGAACTATGACCCCCGCACCCAGGGGCCGGTCATGGCCGGGATCCCGGTGCGGTCGCGGTCCACTGGCGACTGGGACAGGGACGGCCAGTAGGCAGTCAATGAATGGCTCGATTGATATTGTCTGCAACCTGTTCACGCCCGAGACCGTCGCGGATGGGCACACCGGCCTAGACGAGGCTTTCAAGGCCCAGGTGCGCATGCCACCGGAGATCCGGCGCGGGGTAACCGTCGCCAATTACCTTGAGCGCATGGACCGGGCCGGGATCGAACGCTCCCTGCTGATTGCTGTTCGGGCCGGCGACATCAATGTGAAGGGCGGCTTTGAGTTGCCCTACGAGCGCGTCCGTGACGTCTGCCGGCAGCACCCCGCCAGGTTCTCCGGCCTGGCGGGGATTGATCCGTTTCGCGGCATGCAGGGCCTGCGGGATCTCGAGCAGGCGGTGCGGGAATTCGGCTTTGTCGGCGCGCACCTGTATCCACACTGGTGCGGGCTGGCACCCGATCATGCGAAGTACTACCCGTACTACGCCAAGTGCTGCGAACTCGATGTGCCGATCATGATGCAGGTTGGCCACAACCTCGTGTACTCAAGGGAGCGGCGCCTGCCGTCCGTCGGCCGCCCCATTTGCCTGGACCAGGTCGCGATCGACTTCCCGGAGCTCCGGCTCATCGGCATCCACATCGGGGTTCCCTGGACCGATGAGATGATCTCCATGTGCTGGAAGCACGAGAACGTGTTCGTGGCGGGTGACGCCTATGCACCGAAGCACTGGCCTCAGGCCTTTGTGCACTACGCCAACACCTACGGCAAAGAGAAAGTGCTGTTCGGCACGGACTGGCCGGTGATTGATCCGGAGCGGGCGGTTCGCGAGATCGATGAACTCAACCTGCGTCCGGAAGCCAAGCGTCTCCTGATGCGCGAAAATGCCCTGCGCGTTTTCAAGCTGCCCGCCTGAGCGGGCAATTACTGACGATGTCGCCTGATCCGGTACTCGACGCGGTGCTTCCCCCGGCGACGTTCCACCATCTGTCGCTGGTGGGTGGCGTTAGGGCAGCCATGCACCGGGCGCCGGAGAAAGTTGCCTATCGCCACGGCGAACGCACCCGGACCTACAGTACGCTCCTCAATCGGGTCGACAGGGTCACCACGGCACTGACGGCAGGGCTGGGACTCCAGCCTGGTGAACACGGCGCCATCATCGGCAAGAATTCCATCGAGTACATGGAGATCGTTCTCGGCGCGTCCCAGGCTGGCGTGGCCCTGGCCACGGTAAACCCCCGGTTGTCCCTGCCCGAGATCGTGGCGATCTGTGCCGATGCCGAGGCCCGGGTGGTCTTCGCAGATCCGGAGGTGGCAGCGGCGCTGCGGGATGTCGCGCTCGAGATCCGGCCCGTCATCATCGCTATCGGTCCTGAGCTTGAGACCTGGCTGGCCAAGGCCAGCCCCATATCGTCGCCGCCTCTGGTGCGGGAGTGGGACAACTTCACAATTCCCTACACGTCCGGCACGACCGGCAAACCGAAGGGGGTGCTGGTACCGCATCGCTCGCGCATCCTGACCCTCTTCGGTATGGCTGTAGAGTACGGCTGCTACGCGCCGGATGACCGCTTTCTGGCCATCGCGCCGATGTGTCACGGCGCCGGCATGATCTTTTCCCTGGCGCCGGTCTTCTTTGGTGGCTATGCCGAGATTGTCGACAGATTCGAGCCAGAGGCTGTTCTCGCGAAACTCGGGAGCGGGCATTTCACGGGGTTCTTCGGCGTACCTACCCACTTCCATGCCTTGCTCTCGGGGACTGCCGCGCAACTAGCGGCCAGTCGCAGCGCTACGCTCAAGACGGTAATCTCGAATGCGGCTGCGCTGCCGCAGGCGATGAAGGAGCGTCTCGTGGCTCACTTCGGGTCGGGGCTGCTGCACGAGACCTACGGGTCGACCGAAGCGGGTATCGTTTCCAACTTGCGGCCACCCGATCAGCTCAGGAAACAGCAGTGTGTTGGTCAGCCGTTTCCCTGTACGGACATCGAACTTCGGCGGCAGGACGGCACAGTGTGCGAGCCGGACGAAGTGGGTGAGCTTTTTTCCCGCAGCCCTTATCTGTTCAACGGCTACTGGGGGCGGCCCGGGGAGACGGCTGAGGCCTTCCGGGACGGCTGGGTCTCGGTGGGCGACCTCGCGCGGCGGGACGCCGAGGGTTACCTCTACATCGTGGACCGTCTCAAGGACATGGTCATTTCGGGCGGCGTGAACATCTATCCCCGGGAGGTCGAGGAAATTCTTGCCCAGCACCCGGTGGTGCAGGAGGCTGCCGTTATCGGCGTGCCGGACGAAAAGTGGGGAGAAGTGCTGAAGGCGTTCATCGTGCGGCGCCCCGGCAGCGACTGCAGCGCGGAAGCACTGCTGACGTTCATGGAGCCGCGCATTGCCCGCATGAAGCTGCCCAAGCACGTGGAGTTCATCGACCAGATTCCGCGCAATGCCAATGGCAAGGTACTGAAGACTGCACTGCGGGCGAGGAGCTGAGCTCGAATGGCGCCTGCTCTGCAGCAAAAGCCGGCCGTCGAGTACTACTTCGACACCTCCTGCCCCTGGAGTTACCTGGCTCTGGAGCGACTCCGGGATGCGGCACTCCGGACCGGTGCCCGGATCGTTTACCGCCCCGTTCTGGTGGACGACCTGCTGCGACGCGTGAACCCGGACTCTCCTGCTGATCGCACCGACCCGCTGCCCGTGCGGGCCCGTTACCAGGCCAAGGATCTGGGGGACTGGGCACGTTACTGCGGTCTGACGCTGCGCCGCCCGGAGCCCTGGCCTCTGCGCGTCGAGTGGGCCCAGCGTGGCGCCGTCGTGGCGGTCGCCAGTGGCCAGGCATTCGCGTACCTGAGCGCCATGTTTGCCGCCCTGTTTGCTGCCAATCGCCCTATTGAGCAGCGCAGCGTGGTCGAAGCCGTCGCTGCGGAGGCCGGCCTGGACCCTCAGGCGTTTGCGGCCGGGATTGACGACAGGGCGACACTGACCGAGGTGGAAGCCAACGGGAATAATCTGCTGGCCCGGGGCGGCTTTGGCACCCCCACACTGCTGGTTGGCGACGACCTGTATTTTGGCAATGATCGTCTGCCGCTCGTCGAGGCTGCGCTGGCCCGGCAAGGTGAGATGCGGCTGGTACTTCCCGGAGCACACGGAGCTTGAGACATGTCTGAATCAGCCATTGGTAGCGTCGGCACTTCCCGCCGCAGGTTTCTCGCCGGTTCCGGCTCGCTGGCACTGTCGTTGAGCCTGAACTATGCGCCCACCTCCGCCGCCAGTGTGGCTGCCAAACAGCTGCCCTACGGCGCCTGGGAGGACCTCATGCGCAGGAAGTGGACCTGGGATCGGGTCGCCCACGGGACCCACGGGACCAACTGCACGGGCACCTGCGCCTTCAACGTCTACGTCAAGAACGGCATCGTCTGGCGCGAGGAGCAGCAGGGCGAGTACGGCCGGTCTGAAGATGCGCCGGACTACGGTCCACGGGGCTGCCAGAAAGGCCTGCGGCACGCCAAGTACATGTATGGCAAGCAGCGGATTCTCTACCCGATGAAGAGGGTCGGGGAGCGGGGCGAAGGCAAGTGGGAGCGCGTGACCTGGGACCAGGCGCTGGGTGAGATTGCGGACCGTTTCATCGATTACTCAGTGGAGTTTGGGCCCCGCTCTATAAGCTTCGACCTCGGGACCCAGATGGTGCTCAAGCGCGCGTCCTTTGCTGCGCTTGGTCGCTTCGCCACCATCAGCGGCATCGAGCTGCCGGAGGCGTTTGCCGGTGTGGGTGACCTGCCCACCGGTGTGCAGATGACAGTGGGCGAGCCGCTGCTGGGCGACACCATGGCCGCGGTCTACAAGTCCCGCTGCTGCCTGGTGTGGTTCTGCAATCCTGCCGTCACCCGCATTCCTGACGCCCACTTCTTCTGGGAAGCCAGGTACAACGGCACTGAAGTCATCGCCATCTCGCCCGAGTTCACCCCGAGCGCAATGCACGCCAGCAAGTGGGTCAATCCAAAGCCGGGCACGGACATTGCACTGGCAATGGGCATGATCCAGGTGCTGCTTGCAGAGGGCCTGATTGACCGGGACTACATCCGCGAACAAAGCGACCTGCCATTCCTGGTGCGGGTCGACAACGGCCGCTTCCTGAGGGAAAGTGACTTCCTGGCGGGCGATTCCGCCCGGGACAACCTGTTCTATGTCTGGGACGAGAAAACCCGGAAGGCGCAGGCAGCTCCGGGCACTGGCGGGCCGCCGCCACCACCGGGCTCGCCGGTCCCGGTCATCCCCGCCGGCACCCTCGACCTGGGCGACCTGCAGCCCGCACTGGAGGGTTCCTGGACGGTCAAGACCCGCGGGGGTCGGGTCCAGGTTACGACAGTGTTCGAACTGGTCAAGAAACGCGCGCAGGACTACACGCCGGAGAAGGCGGCCGCCATCTGCGGCGTGCATCCGGACAATATCAGCCAGGTCGCTCGCACCTTCGGGCGGGCGAAGCCGGCGATGATTTTCACCGGCTACCGCATGTGCAAGTGGCTGCAGGGCGACCTGCTGCAGCGGGCTTTCATGCTGATGCTTTCCCTCACCGGGAATCTGGGAAAGGCAGGGGGCGGCTTCCAGCTCGAGAACCTTGGCAGCACGGCGAGCCAGATCATGTTCATGCTGGCCGGCCTGCCGCCGACGCTGCGCATCGCAACCCTGGCACGCTGGGACTACGTCCATTCCGACGGCAAGGGCCTCAACGAGAAGATCTACGGCAAGGCAGTTGCCGACAAGGTCGACCGCTACTTCCAGGAGTCCACGCGCTCTGGCGCCTGGCCGGATTACGCCGCGACCCCCTGGAAAATGGGGATCTTTGCTGGCAGCAACACGGCTAACTGGCGCGGTGGTGGTGGCCGCTGGCGGGATACGACCTTCGACAAGCTCGGCACGATCATCACGCTGGCCCCGGACATGGGTATTACGGCCATGTACTCCGACTACGTCCTGCCCATCGCCCACCACTACGAGCGCCAGGATTACATGTTGGAGGCGCGTACTCCCTATGTGCAGGTGCTGGATGCTGCTGTCCCGCCGCTGGGCGAAGCCGTGGACGACTGGGGCGCGC
Organism: Arsukibacterium tuosuense; assembly: GCA_945872065.1. Lineage (GTDB taxonomy): Bacteria > Pseudomonadota > Gammaproteobacteria > Steroidobacterales > SHZI01. The sequence goes on along the minus strand of CAMBYH010000018.1, from coordinate 8,975 downwards.
TCAATCGGCTCGCCGCGGCGATCGCGGAGCGCGCGAAGATCCGCGGTATTGCGCCGATCCAGGACAGTTTCTTCGGTCAGCCTGTGCCCAGGGACTTCACCCTTTATCACCAGCTTTTCACCATGGGTGGCCAGCTCAGGGAGACGAAGGACGTCATCCAGTTCCTCATCGACAAGGACCCGGGGGTGCCCAAAGTGTCCTTCGACGAGATGCGCAGCAAGGGACTCATGCGCAACGGCGACACTGAGCGGGTCATCTACGGGAGAAATGCCCCCTACGGCTCAGTCATGCTCCGGGGCGTGGAGTACCGGGAGCCTTATCCCACGCTGACGGGGCGTCAGCAGTTCTACGTGGATCATGCCTGGTTTCTCGCTGAAGACGAGCAACTGCCAGGGCACAAGGCGCCGATGAAACTTGAGGGGTATCCGCTGCAGATGCTGATGGGGCATCTGCGTCACGGCATTCACACCATGTGGGCTGACGATTCCCTGCTGCTCAGCCTGCGGCGTGGCGAGCCGGATATCTACGTCGGACCGGCGGATGCGCAGGCTCGCGGCGTTGAGGATGGGCAGCTGATCCGCGTGTTCAATTCAATGGGGTCCTTCGTGGCCATGGCCCACGTCACCTCCAGCATGCAGCCGGGGATGGTCTACATGTATCACGGCTGGGATCCCATGCTGTTCCGCGGGGGACGGAACAACTTCAGTGCCGTCGTCGCGAGTTCGGCCCTCATCAAGCCTACGGCACTGGTCAGTGGTTATGGGCACATCACCTACCGGCCTCTTGCCTTCGAGCCGAACTCGACGTTCCAGGATTTCACCTGTGACTTCGAGCGGTACTCAGAGGCCAAAGCTGCGTAGAGGGCCGGTAGGAGCGCCTTTAGGCGCGATTCGTGATCGATCCCGCCTACCTAAAGGCACTCCTACACGCCGATCCTCAGTGCGGCGATCGCCAGGAATACCTCGCGCAAAAAGAGCAGCAGGGCGGCGATCAGCGCCAGCATCGCCAGGATGAAGAGACCAGCCACGGGCAGCGTGGCGTTGAAGTTCAGGAAAGCCCCGAGAAAAAGCAGCACCACGACGAGGGCCACCAGCAGGGCAGAGCAGGTGCTGAGCGTGATTGCCCGGTTCATCAGTCGTGCACGCCAGGCGATCACCCGGAGTTCCTGGCGGCGCTCTTCCAGGGCCTCCCCCGTGCTGGAGCGGGCCGCGTCTTCCAGCCGCCGCGCGCGGTCCACCACCCTGGCGAGACGATTGGTGAGTACGGTAAGGATGATGCCTATGCCGGACAGCAGGAACACCGGTGCCACGGACAGCTGGATCACATGGCCGATATCGATGAGTGGTGAGCTGGTATCCATAGTGCTGGTCGTTCCCCGGCTAGCTGCCAATATGAAACAGAGCGTAACCGGTGAGGACGACCTGAGGCACTGCCATACCGATCAACAGCCCGTCCTGCGGCGCCCGGATGACTTCGGTCGTCTCCGTAATCGGATCGGTCACCGTCCCCAGGGTCTCGCCGGAGCGGACCGTGTCGCCGGGTTTCCGGTCTGACAGGAAGATACCCCCGGCCCCCCGGGCGCGGGTCCAGGTTGTCCGGCGGACGACTCGCGATGACGGGACAGGTGTAGTTGATGGCGGCGACATGCCGAGATGCGCCATCACGTTGCGGACGCCCGTGACGCCCATCCGGATGTCAGTCTCGTCAAAGCGCAGGGGTTCCCCTGCTTCGAACAGCACTGCCGGTATGCCGACGTCGAGGGCGGCCCGTCGCAGGTTGCCGACCGGACCCTTCCCATCCAGCACTACGCCAACGCCAAAGGCGCGGGCGAGATCAAGGGCGCGCGGGTTTCCCAGGTCGGTCCGGATCTGGGGCAGGTTGGTCCGGGAGTTTGAGCCGGTGTGCAGGTCCAGCAGCGCGTCGCAGTGCTTGCGCAGTTCAGTGAACAGTGCGTGCGCGATCAGGTCGGCATGGCTGCCCGTTGCGGAACCGGGAAATGAGCGATTGAGGTCCCGGCGGTCGGCCAGGTAGCGGGAGCCCGTGCGAAAGCCGTGGACGTTGACGGCCGGAATGACGAGGAGCGTGCCTGCCACCGGTTGGGTAGTGACACCGGCATAGATCCGATGGGCAATCTCGACGCCGTTGATCTCATCGCCGTGAATGCCACCGGTGATGCACAGGGTCGGTCCAGGCCGGGAACTGCGAACGACCACCACCAGCGTATCGAGGAAGCTGCCCACGAAGGAGGGGCCCAGGAGGAATGGCATCCGCACCGTTTCGCCCGGGGCGACGCTGCGTCCCAGGATCTCCAGGGCACCCCAGTTGTTGGTGGCTGACGCGAGTGCTGTGGACAATTGCCCTAAGCCCAGGCAGGCACACGCCAGTCCGCCGATCAGTACTCGTCTCAAAGCACCGCCTCCCGCGGCACGGGCTTGAGTAACAGAAACGTCGCCCCGGCCAGCAGCACGGGCACGACTGCACACCAGGTGAAGGCCATCTCCCAGCCCACGCGGCCGATCGCCCAGGCCAGGGCAAAGGGTCCAAGGCCCAGTCCCAGCTCCACCGCGAAGGAGCTGGCAAAGCTCGCTGCGGTAGCCCGCAGGTCTGCCGGGAAGTTTTCGGCAATGAAGGTAAACATTACGGCGTAAGCACCGTAGAAAAAGAACGTCATCGTGCTGAAGGCCAGGAAGGTGGACCACCAGTCCTTGGTGAACCAGATCATCACCGCAAAGGCGAGCCCGCCCAGCCAGCACCAGGCCACGATCGTGTTACGTCGGCTGATCAGGAACTCACCGAACCAGGCCGCGAGAATGTAACCGAAGGTGCCGATGAGGAAGGAGAGCCCGACCAGCTCGATGGCCTCCCGCGCGTCCCAGCCGCGGGACTCGCGGAAGTAGGGCGTCAGCATGATCGTGGCCCCATAGGCAAAGACATACAGGAATGTGCCGAGGAACAGGAGGATGGTCTTGCGTCGATAGGCGGGTTTGAACAGTTCCCGGACTGCAGGCGGTGGTGTCCGGTTCGCCACCCGTTTGTCCCGGCTGCGCTGCCAGGCGGCGGAGTCCTTCAGGTAGCGCCAGATGACCCAGGCGTAGGGCAGAAAGAGCAGACTCAAGAAGAAGATGTACTTCCAACCCCAGGTTTCATAGATAAAAGGAACCAGAAGTGAAGCGAGGAAAAAGCCCAGAGGGAAGCCAATTTGCAGGACCCCAGTGAAGAGTCCCCGCAGGCGGGGTGGGGACTCCTCCATGACCAGCGTGCCCGTCACGGGCGACTGCACGCCTGCCGCTGTGAAGCCCAGGGTTCGCGCGATGAGCAGTGCCGCGGTGGTCGGGGCAAAGGCGAGGGCGGTCACGAAAACGGGCGTCAGCAGTGTGGCGCCGAGCAGGACGGCACGCCGGCCGATCCGGTCAGCGAGTGCGCCGATCTGGGTAATGAGAATTCCGGACACCACGAACGTGATCGCGATATACATGCCCCGGTCCAGGTCTGACCAGCCGAACTCGGCGGAGATCTCGGTAAGGACGAAGGTAAAGAGCGAGTGATCGAGGTTCGCGAATGTGACGCCAACCAGGCAGATGAGAAACACCCGGTAGGTGTGGCCCGGGACGGCGAGCAGCAAGTCCCAGATGCGGGGCTCGGGAGGTGAACTGCCCTGGCTGCTCATGTGCCTGAAAAGCTCCTGATCCTGGCGACCAGATCTTTGATCTCCTGATCTGACAGCAAGTCGCCCCAGGCCGGCATGATGAAACTCCGGCCTACCGCTTCGCCGCCCTGGCAAATAGCCAGGTAAAGAAAGGCGTCCGGCAGAGTCTTCATGTAGGCAGGGTCGCTCTGGTCCTTCGGTGGGGTGTCCATGTGCATGACGATGATATCGCCCTTGCCGCTGGCCCCGTGGCACTCGGCACAGTACTTCCCGTGGAGCACGGCCCCATTTGCGGCATCACCCCGGAGCTGCCCGGCAGGCACGCAGCCGGAATCTGCCAGCGCCGGTTCGGCGGCAAAGCCCGGTGCAGCAAGGCAGGCCAGCAGCACCCCAACCGCTGCGCTGTTGCGGCCCGTCGTCACCCCGCCGCCACCCAGCCGTACTGGGTAAGGCTGGGCTCCGGGCCGTCGGCCTGATAGGCAGCCTTCAGCTTGCTGAGACCGTCGGCAGGTATGGCTGACCGGGCGGCGTTCACGTCGACATTGAACAGGCGCGCGCCGTTCAGGCCAAAGATCAGCGCCCGGTCCTCCGGCGAGATGGCCCGGTAGCCGAACTTCTCCTGGAGCGTTGCCGGGATCTGGAAGCGCCGGAAGGCCTCAATCTGCCACTGTGGCGAGCCCCACCAGATGGAGTCAGTGCCCCAGATCACGTGATCCGCGCCAACGGCGGCTATGACCTGGCCGAGCAGGTGGCCGCAGACTTCCGGGTGAGTAACGACCGAGTGGCCGAACACAGCACCGAGTTCCAGGTAGATGTTCTTCACTCCCGATGCCTTGATCTGCTGGCAAAACTCGGTGGTCCAGGGAATGTTGCCATCGGCATCAATGCCACTCTCGCCGGCTGGGACCTGGGTCATCATGTGCTTCATGCCGGAATGGAAGACGATCCAGTTGATATCTGGCCAGTCCTTCGCGGCCTTGATCAGGTCATCGGGCCGGAAGAATTCCTTGCCGCGCCCAGGAATAGGCAAGCCCTTGTGGGTGCAGATGTTTCTGACACCCAGCTTCAACGTGCGTTCATAAAACGGGTAGGCCACTTTTTCGTCATCGTGGCGCCAGGGGCCGGCAGGATCACCGGTATAGAACTTCCAGGCGTCAATCTTGAGTTCCTTGACCAGCTGTTCCGCGTCATCAACCCAGTTGGGGTTGGTCGGAGTGCTGATGCCGTGGCTTAGCATCCGGCGTGAGCCCGCCATTTCGTTGATCACGTTACGGGTCTCAACCATCTGCTCGGACGTCAGCACGTAGGCCTTTGGCGGGCCGATGGCAGCGCCGGTGATGCAGGCCATCACCGTGTCACTGTCGAAGAAGACCTCCTTGATGTAGTTAGCCCGGTGCAGGCTGTCCTTGTCGGGCGGCGCGCTGCCCAGGGCCGGGTTCAGGCCGAGCTTGGCAGTCTGCGTCCGGAACATCAGTGGCCCCGCCATGGAGTCATTGACGTGATGTGTCTGCCCGTCGAGGATGAATTCCTTCTTCGGCCACATTTCTCTGGTGGCCGCCGGTTCAGCAGCTTCGGCTTCGTTCACCAGGAACGCGGGCCCGAATACCTCGTTCATCGCCATGAACGACACCGCCATGCCGCCGCTCGTGCGCAGGAAGTCCCGCCGGGACATCCCGAGTTTGCGGCTGTACTGGTCTGCCAGCTGGAAGATGCGCTGCTCGACGCGCTTCTGGTCCTCGGTCTGGGGCATTGGGTCGAACTCCTCATTGCCGACGATCTGCGTCGGAACGGGGGTGCCGCGACCCGTTTCCCTGTCCCTGTCGCTCTTGCGAATCCACATGGTCATTACCTCGATTGCCAGCTCTGAGCGTAACCGGTTTTTTTCTCCCCGGGGAACAGCCCCGCCGCGGATGACCGTTTTAGCTTTTCTGAACCGGGGACAGGGGCCATACTTTGCGTCCATCGCCAAGGAGCCCCCCATGCGCCTGCAGTACACCGCCGTCGGCATCCAGAACGTGTCCCGGATGGCCGTGACCCGTGATGACTACATGAAGGACATCGAGAACCTGGCGCTCTCGATGCGCTACGCCGTGTGGAACTGCAGCCTGGACCTGCCCGTGAAGCTGATTGCGGTGTCGGAAGGCGGCATTGGCGGCTGGTGCCTTGGAGGAGGCGAGGACCACCTGCGCATCTGCCGGGAGGTGGCGCCGGAGATTCCCGGCAAGGAGACCCGGTATCTCGGCGACCTGGCCAAAGAGCTTGGCGTCTACCTCATCGCGCAGATGGTGGCAAAGGATCCGGAGCTGATGGAGGACCGGGTTTTCAATATTGCCTTCATCATCGACCCCCAGGGGGAGGTGATCCACAAGCACTACAAAACGGCGTTCTACCAGCGGGAGCCCAACGTGGCGCCCAGTGACATCTGGAATGTGTACCTGAAGAAGTACGGCGATGACCCGGTGAAGCTCTTCAAGGCGGTCTTCCCCGTGGCGAAGACCGAGATCGGCAATATCGGTACGCTGATCTGCGCGGAGGGCAGCTACCCGGAGGCGGCGCGGGGCCTCGCGCTGAATGGCGCGGAGATCATCTGGCGTACCCAGTATCCGGAGCCCTGGATGGGCAACGGCATTGCCGAAATCCAGAACCGCGCCCACGCGGTCTTCAACAACTGCTACGTGCTGTCGCCGAACATCGGAGCCATTTACTTCCCCGGCGGCGTGCACCAGATGAGCTGCGGCAAGAGCCAGATCATCGACTACCGGGGCAACATCATTTCCCAGTACCTGGGGGGCGGCGAAACGCTGGTGAGCTCTGTTCTGGACATCGACGGCCTCCGGGACTTTCGTGTGCGGGCCCAGTGGCAAAACCTGATCAAGGACATGCGCGTCGAGGAGTACAAGACCATCTACGACGCTGCGATGGCCCGGGGCGGCATCTACCCGAAGAACCTCTGCATGGAGGAGCCCCCCCTCACCGAGGCCGACCAGCTGGAGCTGGTGAAGCACCAGATCAACAAGATGGTGGACTGGGGCGTGTTCACGCCCCCCAGGGACTGGGAACGCTACGCCGTCAAGCCTGAAGTCACTGACCGGGTTAACAAAGCCGCCAAACTGTAGGAGCGCCTTGAGGCGCGACCGGCTAAACTCCGCGCCCTCATGCTGACCTTCCGGAACCTTGCCCTGCGGCGCGGCGAGCAGCTGCTGCTGTCTGATGTGGACCTCTCGCTCCACGCGGGCGTCCGCGTGGGTGTGGTGGGCCGGAATGGCTGTGGCAAGACGAGCCTCTTTGCCGTGGTCCAGGGCGACCTGGACCCGGACCGGGGCGACATGGAGCTGTCGGGCCGCGTCCGGATCGCCAGCGTCGCCCAGGAAACGCCGCACCTGCCGGATCCCGCCGTCGACTTCGTCATGTCGGGCGACGCGCTGGTCTGGGCGGCGATCAAGGCCGAGCGGGACGCCATGGCTGCCGAGGACTACGAGGCGGTGGCGGTGGCCCACCAGCGGCTGGCCGAGCTCCAGGCCTACGATGCGGAGGCCCGGGCGGCCCGGCTGCTCCATGGCCTCGGGTTTCCGGCGATCACCCACGACAAGCCCGTGGGTGAGTTCTCCGGCGGCTGGCGCGTTCGCCTCAATCTGGCCCGCGCGCTGATGACGCCGTCGGATCTCCTTCTACTCGACGAGCCCACCAACCATCTGGACCTGGACGCCGTCCTGTGGCTCGAGGACTGGCTGCTCAATTACCCCGGCACGCTCCTGATTATTTCCCACGACCGGGAGTTTCTCGACGGCGTCACCAGCCACACGCTGCACCTGCATGACGCCCGGGCGAAGCTCTACACGGGCAACTACACCTCTTTCGAGCGGCAGCGTTCGGAGCACCTGCGCCTCCAGCAGATCGCGTTCGAGAAGGAGCAGGCGGAACGGGAGCACCTGCAGAAATTCATTGCCCGCTTCAAGGCCAAGGCGAGCAAGGCCAAGCAGGCCCAGTCACGGATGAAGCGCCTGGCCAAGCTGGCGGGCACCGAAGCGGTGCGGGCTGAGCATGCCCTGCACATCAGTTTTGACCCGCCGCCGAAGCTGCCTTTCTCACTGGTCCGCCTTAACCACCTCGACGCGGGTTACAGGGCGGCGGCACCCCGGGAAGTGGACGAGCACCTGCCGGGCGAGCTCAACTCAGCCCGGGGTGAGGTCACCATCCTCCGCAATGTGGGTTTTGGCCTGGAGGCCGGAGATCGCGTCGCGCTCCTCGGTCCCAACGGCGCCGGCAAATCCACTCTCGTTAAAACCCTCACGGGCGAACTGCCCCTGCTCGGTGGCGAACGCAACGTGCACGGTGACCTGCGTATTGGCTACTTCGCCCAGCACACGGTGGAAAGCCTGCGGTCCGGGGCGACGCCGATGGACCACCTGCGGGACATTGCCCCGGAAGCCTCCACCCAGGACATGCGCAGCTTTCTGGGTCGCTGGTACTTCTCCGGTCAGCGGGCCTTTCAGTCAGTCGACGTTTTCTCCGGCGGGGAGCGGGCCCGGCTGGCCCTGTCGCTGATTGCGTGGCGCAAGCCCAACGTGCTGCTCCTGGACGAGCCCACCAACCACCTGGACCTGGACATGCGGGAGGCTCTTGCCGAGGCCCTGTCGGACTTCGATGGCGCCATCGTGCTCGTGTCCCACGACCGGCACCTCATCGGGCTGGTCTGCGACACGTTCTGGCGGGTGGCCGATGGCCGGGTGGAGCCCTTTGAGGGCGATCTGGACGAGTACGCCACCTGGCTCAGTGCCCGGGCTAACAAGTCAGCCGCTGCTGGCGAGCCCGCCCGGGTGGCAGAGGTTACCGCCGGCAGCGAGCCCGGTATATCGGGGGTTGCGGCCAGGACAGCGGGCAACCCCAAGCTTAAGGGGAACCCGAAGGCGAAACCCGACCAGAGCACCAGCCGACGTCAGCAACAGCTGGCGAAACTGGAGGCCAGGCTGCAGGCCAGCGCGGCGGAACTACTGGTTCTGGAGGGGCAGCTGGCAGACCCGGGCCTCTACGCGGCAGAGCCCCAGGCGCTGACTGGGCTGACGAACCGCCATGCGGCAGTGCAAAAGAGCCACGAGGCCCTGGAGGCCGAGTGGCTGGACCTTTACGGTCAGCTTGAGGCGGGCTGATCTTTCACTACCCGGGCCCGCCGGTCCCGGCCTTTGCCCCGCCGGTTGCCTTCGCTCAGCGTGGGTGTAAAGCCACCGAAGGTGCCCCAGCCGGTCCGCCGCTCCTCCGGGTCCCGCCGGTCGCCATGGTGGCTGTAGGTACACTGGCATTTTTGCTGGTTGCAGCCCGGCAGAGGCAGCGA
>CAMBYH010000017.1 GCA_945872065.1 Arsukibacterium tuosuense | reverse complement strand
CGGCGCTCGACGCCCTGCTCGCCGAATTTTCGGCGCGCAACGTGCAGGGTCAACGACTGTTCGTGTCGCTGGCGGCGCATTCGCCACTGGTGGAACCCGCGCTCGACGCCATGCAGGCCTGCGCGGGCTGCGTCGCCATGCAGGCGCCGCAGATTCCGGTGGCCTGGAACCTGACCGGCGGCCCGCTGCCCGCAGGCACGCCCGACGCCACTTACTGGCGCCGCCATCTGCGCGAGCCGGTGCGCTTTGCCGACGGCTTGGCCTGGCTGCACCGGGAGGGCTACCGCCACTTCCTGGAAGTTGGCCCGCACCCAACACTCACTGCTCTGGCGCAGCGTTCCCTGCCCGAGGTGGGTACGCACTTCGCCGTCTCCCTGCGCCGCGGGCATGAAGCCTGGCACACGCTGACACACTGCCTGGCGGCGCTGTATGTCCAGGGCGCGTCGGTGGACTGGGCTGGTGTCGGCAGGCCCCGGCCAGTGCCCCGCGTGTCGCTGCCCACCTACCCGTTCGAGCGCCGTTCGTTCTGGATTGCCACCACCCCGCCCGAGGCGCAGCGCGCATTGCCTGCGCCCAAAAGTGCACATCCGCTGCTTGGCGCACGGCTGCCCACGGCGCTACCGACGTTCGAGGTCAGGCTCACACCGCAGCAGCCTGCCTACCTGGCGGAGCACTGCGTCCACGGTGTGCCGCTCGCTGCCGGGCCAGTGTTCATCGAGATGGCGCAAGCCTGCGCGGGCGAAGCGTTTGGTCCGGCATCGCGCAGCCTGGTCAGTTTCGTGGTCCATGCGCCGCTGGTGCTGACGCCTGCAGGCCGCGTCGTCCAGGTCCACTTCCGCGCTGACGGCGACGAGGCCCAGGCCTTCGAGATCCACAGCCGCGCCATCGAGGCCGGTGGGGAATGGCAGCGCCATGCGAGCGGCCGGCTGCTGACCGGCGGGTCGCCGGCGTTCACGTCTGCCGGGACGCCCATCAGCGACCTGGCGAACGCGCTCGGCGAGTCGCAACTGTGCGGGCCCTACTACACGCGGCTGGCAGCACATTCGATCGCACTCGGGCCGGTCTTTCGCAGTCTGCAGCACGCCCACCAGCGCGACGGCGAGGTTCTGGCGCGCATTGGCCTGCCCGAAGCTGCTCGCGCTGACGCCGTTGCCTGGGTGCACCCGGCTCTGCTCGACGGTGCCCTGCAGGCCGTCGGCCTGGTGTTGCCCGAACAGCCCGGGTCGAGTGACGTCCATCTGCTGACCGGGATCGAACACCTGCAGCTGGCGGCACCACTGCCGGCAGCACTGTGGTGCCACGCCCGGTTGCGCCCGGCGGAAGCGGCGAGCCCTGCCGAGTGGCGGGCCGACATCACGCTGCGCAGTGATGAGGGGGCCGTCCTCGGCACGATTTCCGGCGTGGTGTTGCGCCGTGCGACGCGGGCGTCACTGCAACGCGCTGTCGGCGCATCGGCCGACAGCGGATTGAGCTACCAGGTGGTGTGGGAGCCCGCGCCCCTGCCCCTGCGGGCTGCGCCGCTGCTGGTGGCACCGGCGACCTTCATGCCTGGTGTGTGCGACCGGTTCGACTCGCTGGCGCAGGAACATGGCATGGCCGTCTACGACGCGCTGCTGCCCGAACTCGACCGGCTGAGCGCACAACACGTGGCCACCGCCCTGAAGCGGCTCGGTTTCGTCGACACCCCCGGCCGCTGGTTCACGGCCGAAGCCGAGGCCCGCACCCTCGGTGTGGTCGCCGCACACCGGCGCCTCTTTACCCGCCTGTTGCGGATGCTGGCTGAAGATGGCGTGCTGCGCGCGCAGGGCGCCGGCTTCGAGTGCGCGCAGACGCTCGACCCAACCGACCCGATGGCCCGCTACAACGGACTGCTGAAGCGCTTTGCTGACGTCGACGGCGAACTGAGCACGCTGCGGCGCTGTGGCGGCGAGCTGGCCCGCGTGCTGCGCGGCGAACAGGACCCGCTGCAGCTGCTGTTCCCGGGCGGTTCGTTCGCCGAGGCCCGCAAACTCTATGTCGATTCGCCCTATGCGCGCACCTACAACGCCGCGCTCGGTGCGGCGCTCACGGCAGCGATTGCCAGGTTGCCGGTCACGAGCCGGTTGCGCGTGCTCGAGATTGGCGCCGGGACCGGCGGCACCACGACCTATGTGCTGCCACTGCTGCCCCAGGAGCGCCTCGACTACACCTTTACTGACCTTTCACCGCTGTTCCTGGATCGCGCCGCCGAGCAGTTCGGTGAACAGCCGTTCCTGCACCGCGCGCTGCTCAACATCGAAAAGGACCCGGCGACGCAGGGCTTTGCCGCGGGCGAATACGACATCGTCATCGCCGCCAACGTCCTGCATGCCAGCGCTGATCTCCGGCAGTCCTTGTTGCATGCGCGCGCCCTGCTCGCGCCCGGCGGCTTGCTGCTGCTGCTCGAAGGCGTCGCGCCCGAGCGCTGGGTAGATCTGAGCTTTGGCCTGACCGACGGCTGGTGGCGCTTCACCGACACCGGCCTGCGCCCGGACTACCCGCTGGTGAGCCACCAGACCTGGACGCAAATGCTCGGGCAACTCGGCTTCACGGACGTGGCTGCCGTGCCGGACAAGGCCTCCGGCACGCGCGGTCAGGCCCAGCAGGCGCTGGTGGTGGCCCGGGCGCCGACACGACCGAGGCGCTGGAACCTGGTTGGCGGGCCAGCCGCCCTGGTCACTGCGTTACAGAAGTGTCTGCAGGCCCGCGGCGACGCGGTGACGACAGGTCCGGCCGATCCGGGCGAGGCAGCGCTGCCCGCTGCCGATGAGTGGGTCTACCTGGGGGCGCTCGAACTGGCCGGCGCCGGCAATGACGCCGATGCCGCCCGGCGCTGCGCCGCACTAGCCGTGGCTGCGCCGTTACGCGGGCTTGGCGCCCTGGTGCGCGACAGCGCCGCTGGCCGCGCCTGGCTGGTCACGCAGGGGGCCCATACCGTGCTGGGCCAGGCGGCTGCCGAAGGTCGCTGGCAAACACCGCTCTGGGGTGTGGGCCGGGTCTTCGCGCTGGAACAGCCCGGCCGTTGGGGTGGCCTGATCGACCTGCCGCCCCAGGACTCTGCCGACATAGTGACCGCCACGCTGGTGGCCGCACTGGGGGCCGACGATGGCGAAGATCAGACCGCGTGGCGCGACGGCGAACGACTGGCCTGCCGCCTGACCCGGGCGCCACTACCGGCCGCCATTCCGTTGCGCATCAGGACCGACGCGACCTATCTCGTCACCGGCGGCTTCGGCGGACTCGGCTTGCTGGTGGCGCGCTGGCTGGCAGAGAATGGCGCAAAGCACGTGGCCTTGCTGGGTCGTCACCCGGACCTGGACTCGGGTGCCGTGCGCGACATCCAGGCCCTGGGCTCACAAGTCATCGCCCTGCAGGGCGATGTGGCCGATGCCGACGTCATGCAACGTCTCCTGAACCAGGTGGCAGCGCAGGCGCCGCCGGTGCGGGGCATGGTGCACCTGGCGGCCGACCTGAGCGTGGCGCCAATCAGCGAACTGAGCGCTGCGCAGCTGACGAGCATGCAGCGGCCAAAGGTCGACGGCACGCTGGTGCTCGAACGGCTGGCGGAGTCCGGGGGCATGGACTTCCTGGTGCTGTTCTCGTCGACGACAGCGTTGCTCGGCGCTTCGGGAATGGCCCATTACGCGGCAGCAAACCTCTTCCTCGACGCGACCGCCGAACGCGCGCGCGCGCAGGGCAGGCCTGTGCTGTCGATCAACTGGGGCACCTGGGACGCCATGCGGCTCGCGTCGGCCCAAAGCCAGCAGGATTTCCGCCAGGCTGGCCTGGAACCCATGCCGGGCGCCACTGCCCTCGACGCGCTCTCGCGACTGCTGGCCGGCGGCGCGGCGCGGGGCGTGATCGCCAGCGTCGACTGGCACCAGCTCAAGGCAGTGCACGAGGCGCGTCGGCCGCGGCCCTTCCTGCGCCACCTGGGCAACAAACCGGTGACGGCTCCAACGGCGGCGGGGCGCAAGGACGATGCGGCGACCTCGGCACTGGTACAGCGGGTAGCCGCCGCGCCAGCCAGCCTGCGCCACGACGTGCTCATCGACTTCGTCCAGCGCGAGGTGGCCGCGGTTCTGGCCCTGGAAGACCAGGGGCCGATTTCGCTGGCCGCCGGGCTCTTCGACCTGGGCATGGACTCCCTCATGGCGGTGGAGCTGAAACGTCGACTTGAGCACGGTGTCGGCCAGCCGCTTCCGTCTACACTGACCTTTAATTACCCCAACATCGGCGCGTTGGCGACGTTCATCCAGGGCCTGTTACAGGAGGCTACAAGGACAGCAGCCATAACAACGTCCGTCAGTCCTGCGGCGGCTGCTGCGCCGCTCGCGAACGAGAGTGCACTCGACGAGCTGAGCGAAGACGAACTCGAGCAGCGCCTGCTCTCTCGCCTGGAGCAAATGCGATGAGTCTGACGTGTACGGTGCCGAACTGGTTCCGACTCGATGTCCAAGCCGCTTCAATGCGGCTTGGCGGCGCTGCGCTGTGTAGACTTCGGGCGAGAGCATCCGGCCAGCGTTCGCAGCGGGCCCGCTGCCGAACTTGCAAAACACCGGGCCTCCAGGCCTTCACGGTGCTCCACCTTAACTTGACTGCGAGCTGTGGAACGCGATGACCAAACAAGTCGATCACATCGACGGCAGTGATGCGAGCGCGGCCGGTGACCGCCGCAGCTTGCTGCAAAACGCGCTCGCCGCCATCGAGCGCCTGCAGTCAAAACTGAATGCCGCCGAAGGGGCGCGCCACGAGCCGATCGCCATCGTAGGCCTCTCCTGCCGCCTTCCTGGCGGGGTGGTCGACGCCAAAAGTTATTGGACCCTGCTTAGCGAAGGCCGCGATGTCGTCAGCGAAATACCCGCCGACCGCTGGGACGTCGATGCCTACTACGACCCGGACCCGTCGGTGCCCGGCAAGTCGCGCACCAAGGCCGGCGGCTTCCTCGATAACCTGGACGGTTTTGAGCCCAGCTTTTTCGGCATGTCGCCGCGGGAAGCCACGGGGCTGGACCCGCAGCAGCGGCTGCTGCTCGAAGTGGCCTGGGAATCTCTGGAGGACGCCGCCATCCCGGCCGACCAGCTCGACGGCAGCCTGACCGGCGTGTTCGTGGGCATCACGTCCATGGACTATGCGCAGCGCATCGACGTGGCCGACCCGGCGCGCAGCGACATCTACCTGGCCACCGGCACGGCACTGAACGCCGCCGCCGGCCGGTTGTCGTTCACCCTCGGCCTGCAGGGCCCCTGCATGGCGATCGACACCGCCTGCTCGTCGTCACTGGTGGCGATTCATACCGCCTGCCAGAGCCTGCGCAACGGCGAAAGCAACCTGGCCCTGGCAGGTGGTGTCAATGCAATCCTGTCGCCCGACCCCTTCGTGCTGATCTCCAAATGGGGCATGTTGTCGCCCGACGGCCGCTGCAAGACCTTCGACGCTTCGGCCAACGGCTTCGTCCGCGGCGAGGGCTGCGGGCTTGTGGTGCTTGAACGCCTGTCCGACGCGATGGCGAACGGCCGCAATATCCTTGCTGTGATCCGTGGCTCTTCCATCAACCAGGACGGTCGTTCCAGCGGCCTCACGGTGCCCAACGGGCTGGCGCAGCAGGCCGTGGTGCGCCAGGCGCTGCAGGCCGCCAGGCTGCAGCCCTCAGACGTGAGCTACATAGAGGCACACGGCACCGGCACGTCGCTGGGTGACCCTATAGAGGTCGAGGCCTTGGCCGCGGTGTACGGCCAGGGACGCGACCCGGCGCAACCCTTCGAGATCGGCTCGGTGAAGAGCAACGTCGGCCACCTCGAGGCCGCTTCGGGCGTCACCGGCCTCATCAAGGTGGTACTTGCACTGCAACACCGCCAGCTCCCGGCCAGCCTGCACGTCACGGAGCCCACGCCGGCAATTCCCTGGGAACGGCTACCGGTGCGCATCAGTACAGATCTCCACAACTGGACGCCGCCCTGTGGCACGCGCCGCGCTGGCATCAACGCTTTCGGTTTCAGTGGCATGAACGCGCACATGATCCTGGAAGAAGCGCCGGCGGCGCAGCATCCAGTGCCTGAAACGGCACGGCCGCTGCACCTGTTGGCGCTTTCCGCCAAGAGCGAGGCAGCCCTTGCGGCGCTGGCCACGCGCCATGCCGATCACCTGCAACAGCACCCCGAACTGCCGCTGGCCGATGTGTGTGCCACGGCAGCGCTGGGTCGCTCGCACTTCAGTCACCGGCTGGCGTTGCTGGCGACGGACAACGCATCAATGGAGGCGCAACTGCGCGCTGCCGCCGAGGGTCAGGGCCAGGCACTACGCGGCCAGGCGTCATCAGGTGCACGGCTGCGCATCGCTTTTCTGTTCACCGGCCAGGGTTCGCAATATCCAGGCATGGGGCAGGAGCTCGACACCACCGAGCCGGTGTTCCGCGCCGCGCTCGATCGCTGCGCCGCAGTCCTCGACCCACTGTTACCGCGACCGCTACGCGAGGTTCTGTTTACCGACACCGGTGGCCTGCTCGACCAGACCGGCTGCACCCAGCCGGCGCTGTTTGCGCTTGAGGTATCGCTGGCCGCACTCTGGCGCAGCTGGGGCGTGGAACCCTCGGTCGTGATCGGCCACAGCGTGGGCGAGTTCGCCGCGGCGGTGGTGGCGGGCGTTATTTCGCTCGAAGACGGCGCGCGCCTGATCGCTGCGCGCGGCCGGCTGATGCAGGCGCTACCGGCCGGCGGCATGATGGTCGCCGTGCAGGGTGACGTGGCGCTGATCGAGCGCGAAGTCGCGCTGCACACGGCCCAGGTTTCCGTTGCGGCGCACAACGCACCCGGCAATCTGGTCATCAGCGGCGCCCGCGCGCAGGTCGAGGCCGTTGCGACGCGCCTGGCCGCGCTTGGCCTGCGCACCCAGCCGCTGACCGTCTCGCATGCCTTCCACTCGCCGCTGATGGACCCGATGCTCGCTGAATTCAGGCGGGTGGCTGCTGCAGTGAACCACTCGCCACCCACGCTGACCTGGATCTCTACTCTCAGCGGCGCGCCGGTCGACTGGCCGACGTGGGGCGACCGCATGGCTGACTACTGGTGCCGCCATGTTCGCGAACCGGTGGCCTTCGACAGCGGCATGCAGGCCCTGGCCAGAACGAACTGCGACGCCTGTGTCGAGATCGGTCCGAGCCCCACGCTCATTGGTTTGGGCCAGCAGTGCCTGGCTGAACCAGAGCGCCTTGGCTGGCTGCCTTCCCTCAAACGCAGCCGGGATGCCACCGAGCAGTTGCTCGACAGCGTGGGGCGACTTTATGTGCGCGGGGCGCGACTGAACTGGCGGGCCCTGACTGACCCCGCGGCGCGCCACAGCGTGCGCCTGCCAACCTATCCGTTCCAGCGTCAGCGCTTTCTTATTAGCGCCCGCACGGCGGCGCGGCGCGCATCGGGCAAGTTGGTGCACGAGTTGCTCGGCATGCGCATGAGCGTCGCCGGTGTCGCGGCACAGTTCGAGCGCCTCGTCCGTGTCGATGACCCCGCCTGGCTGGCCGATCACCACATCGCCGGCGAAGTCGTGATGCCGCTCACCGCCTATCTGGAGGCTGCACTCGCGGCGGCACGCCAGGTGTACGGCACCGGCGCAACGAGCCTCGAAGGGGTCGAGGTCGGCGCACCGATGAGCCTGCGCAAGGACGAAGAGCGCCTGCTGCAGGTCACGGTGGACGAGGCCAGCGCCGGCCAACCGGCACGCGTACGGATTTTCAGCCGCGAGGCCGGGCGTGACGACGCTCCCTGGGTACTGCACGCCAGCGCCGCGATACTGCCAGCTGCAGCAAACGTACCCGCGCTCCGGACGGAGTCGCTCGCCGATGCGGCACACGCGTGCACGCACAGGGTCGAGGTGGGGCCGTTCTACGAAAAGCTGCGCGGCCTGGGTGTGGACTTCGGCCCGGCGTTTTGCGCCATGCGCGAGGTGCGCGTCGGCGCCGGCGAGGCGCTGGGAGAGATCGAGCTTTCCACCACACTCGCCGTTGATCCCAGTAAACACATGCTGCACCCCGCCCTGCTGGATGCCTGCTTCCACGTCACCGCGGTAGCGATGGACAGCCTGCCGGGCGCCGACGACAACCACCTGTACCTGCCGATCGGTGCGGACCGATACCGCTGGTTCGGCGAGCCGGGTGCGCGACTGCGCAGCCATGCCCGCATACGCCCGCCACAGGCTCGCGGCGACACCATCACTATCGACATCCGCATCGAGACCAGCGACGGCCAGCCGGTGGCCGACATCGAAGGTCTTCGCTGCCGGCGTGCCAGCCGGGACATGTTCCACCAGCGCAGCGACGCACTGGCAGCGGACTGGCTGTACACGGTCAGCTGGAAGGAGCTGGCCCTGCCGGCTGATCAACCTCTGACCGGAAGGTGGCTGGTGTTCGACGACGGCGGTGGCCGCGGCGAGCGGCTGGCGGCTGAGATCGCCCGGCGCGGTGGCCAGGCCCTGCGAGTACTGCCCGGTGAGACGTTCGCGGCAACGGCACCGGATGTCGTCGAGATTGATCCGGCGCAAGCGGCCGACTTGACCCGGCTGCTAGCGCATGTCACGCAAGAGCAACCTCTGGCCGGTGTGATCTCGCTCTGGCCGCTACGCGTACCCGCACTGGGCGATGACGACGTTCCCAGTGCCGGCCAGCGCTTCGGCACCGACGCCACCCTGCTGCTGGTGCAGGCGCTCGCGACAGCGCCAGCGCCACTGTGGCTGGTGACTGCCGGCACCGAATGGGTCGACGGGAGCGAAACGCCGCGCGTGGAGCAGGCACCGGTTGCCGGGCTGGCTCGCGTCGCAACGCTGGAGCACCCGGAACTGCGGGTCACGCAT
This sequence comes from Arsukibacterium tuosuense, assembly GCA_945872065.1. Classification (GTDB taxonomy): domain Bacteria; phylum Pseudomonadota; class Gammaproteobacteria; order Steroidobacterales; genus SHZI01. The sequence continues at coordinate 27,441 of CAMBYH010000017.1, read as the reverse complement.
GTGGACCTGGATCCCCAGGCGCTCGTCGGCGACGTCCCGACGCTCGCAGATGAACTCACGTCGACCGGCACTGATCCCCGGGTCGCACTGCGCAAGGGCGTGCGCCATGTGGCGCGGCTCGCACGTCAGCCACGCTCAACCGGGCGACCCGTGGACGAGGCCCCGACCCGTCTGCACATCGCCGAGCGCGGAACGCTGGAAAACCTCCACATCGGCCCGGCCGAGCGGCGCCCCCCGGGGCCGGGCGAGATTGAACTGCGCGTGCGCGCCAGCGGCCTGAACTTCCGTGACGTCCTCTCCGCGCTAGGCCTCTATCCCGGCGAGATCAAGCATCTGGGCAGCGACTGCGCCGGCGAGATCGTCGCGCTCGGTTCCGAGGTGCGGGGCTTTGCGGTCGGTGACCGGGTCGTGGCGATGGTCGAGGGCGCGTTCGCGAGCCATGCCACCACGCGCTGGGAATTCGTGGCGCCACTGCCGGCCGGGCTGGACTTCGAACTTGGCGCATCGATCCCGACCGCCTACCTGACGGCCGACATCACGCTCAATCAGATCGCGGGAATGAAGGCAGGTGACCGCGTACTTATCCACGCAGGTGCCGGCGGCGTCGGCATGGCAGCCATCGCGCTGGCCCGCCGCGCGGGCGCCGAGATATTCGCGACGGCCGGCAACCCGGACAAGCGCGCGGTGCTCAAGCATCTGGGTGTACATCACGTGTTCGATTCGCGCACGCCGGCCTTTGCAGACGAGATCCAGCGCATCACCGCCGGGCACGGCGTGAATATCGTGCTGAACTCGCTGACGGGGGCCATGCTTGACGGCAGCTTCGAGGTACTCGGCGAAGATGGCGTCTTCCTCGAGATCGGCAAGCGGGATCTCTGGACCCATGCCCAGGCTGAACAACTCGGACGGGGTATCCGGTACCACATCGTTGACTGCAACGACAACGCTCGCGATACACCACACATGGTCGGGGACACCTTCCGGCGCGTGCTGCAGGACATCGCCTCCGGTGCATTGCCGCTGCTGCCCTGCACGACTTTCGCCTTCGGGCGGGCACCCGAGGCGTTCCGCTACATGGCCCAGGCGCACCACATCGGCCGAGTGGTATTCCGCCATCCGGTAATTGCGCCACGCACCGAGGCGCCAGTGCGCGGCGATGCCATCTATCTCGTCACCGGTGGCCTGAAGGGACTCGGCCTTCTCGCCGCACAGTGGCTTGCCGATCAGGGTGCGCGCCACCTGCTGCTGAACGGACGCAGCCCGCCGGATGCGGCGGCCCGCACCGCCATCGACGCGCTTCAGCAGGCGGGCATTACGGTGCAGACGGTGACTGCTGATATCGGCATGGCCGCGGGCGTGACCGCGGTGATGGATGGCCTGGCCCGCAGCTCCGCGCCGCTCGGTGGCGTGTTGCATGCGGCAGCCGTCCTTGACGACGGCGTGCTCACCCGCCAGACGTGCGAGCGATTCGCCGCAGTGCTGGCGCCAAAGGCCGACGGTGCCTGGCGTCTGCACCGGGCCCTGCAGCAGCGCGGTCTGCGACCTGACTTCTTCGTCATGTACTCGTCGCTGTCGGCGGTGCTGGGCTCGCCCGGGCAGGGCAACTATGTGGCTGCCAATGCGTTTCTCGATGCGTTGTCTCAGTATCGCCACGTGCACGACCTGGCCGCCACCAGCATCAGTTGGGGGGCCTGGAAAGACGTGGGCATGGCCGCACGCGGTAACGCCGCAACCCGCGCTGCCGCTCAGGGCTTCGATGCGCTGAGCCCCGCACAGGGCATGCACGTTCTCGGGCTGCTTCTGCGCGACGGCATCAGCAGTGCAGCCATCGCGCCGGTTGACTGGCCACGGGTCGCGCGCCAGTTTGGCGATTTGCAGCCACCTGTTCTGCTGCAGGATCTGCTGACCCAGACGAGTACCGCGAGCGCGGGCAACGCCGCGCGGCTCGGCGCACCGCTCGCCACCGCGATCGACTACGCAGCGCTGCCCGCGTCCGACCGTCCCGCCCAGCTGGCCGCACTCGTACGGCGGGAACTAGCCCTTGTGCTGGCGCTACCGGACGGTAGCGGCGCCATCGTCGACGACGAAGCCTTCAGCAGCCTTGGCCTGGATTCGCTGACCGCTGTGGAATTGCGCAACCGCCTGCAGCTCGCCCTCCGCCGCCCGGTGCCGGCCACTGCTGCCTTCGAGTGGCCAACCGTGGCGCAGCTATCCGTGCATCTGGACGGCCTGTTCGTTGCGGAATCGGCACAAGGCAATTCCGATCCCTCGCGCGAGGAAGTGACCCTGTGACCGAGATCGACGAACTTCTCGGCCGGCTGGCCTCTCTCGATGTGCGTCTGTCCCTCGACGGCGACCGCCTGGGCGTGAATGCGCCGAAAGGTGCGCTCAGCCCCGAACAGCGCGCCGAACTCGCCGCACACAAGGAAGCGATCAAGGAACACCTGCGCCTGCACCCTCCCACCACACCCCGGGGTCCCGCCGCTGTCCCGGCCCTGGTGCGCGTGCCTCGCCTCGCAAGCATGCCGGTATCACACACCCAGCAGCGCCTCTGGTTTCTGCGCCAGATGGATCCGAGCAGCAGCGCCTACAACGTCGTCAGCGCTATCCGGATGGAGGGCGTGCTCGATGTCAGCGCGCTCGAGCGGGCCTTCGACGACCTGGTGCAGCGGCACGAAAGCCTGCGTACACGCTTCTTCGCCGTCGATGGCGCGCCGCGCTGCGGTGTCGAGACCGAAGCGCAGGTGCACCTGAAGGTGGTTGACGTCAGTGCCATGGCCGAGGCCTCGCGGGACGATCAGGTGCAGCGCGTAGCACTGGAAACGGCGCGTGAACCCTTCGACCTGTCGCGGTGCCCGCTGCTGCGGGTAACGCTGGTGCGCCTGACACCGGACCAGCATCTGTTGTGCGTCGTTGTCGATCACATCGTCGCCGACGGTTTGTCCCTGGCCATCCTGTTCTCCGAATTGGAGACGCTGTATCGCCAGTACCTGAGTGGGAAGGCGGCCAGTCTGCCGCCACTACCCGTTCAATACATTGATTACGTGCATTGGCAGCGCGAGGTACTTGCCCGCGGTGCGCTCGACGAGCATGTGGCGTACTGGATGCAGCAGTTGCGCGGCCTGCCACCGGTGCTGGCGCTGCCCACCGACCGCCCCCGCCCCCGTGTTCAGACCCACCACGGCTCACGGCGGCTGAAGCTCCTGCCCGATACCCTGGTGGCGGAGCTGAGGACACTGGCGCGCCGCGAGGGCGTGACGCTCTACATGGTGATGCTTGCCGCCTTCGAGATCCTGCTGCACCGCTACAGCGGCGAGGAGGACTTCGCCGTCGGCACAGCGGTCGGAGCCCGGGACCGCCCAGAGGTCGAGCGCGTGGTCGGCTTCTTCGCGAACAACATCGTGCAACGCGCCAACCTGTCCGGAAACCCGACAGGCGGCGAGTTGCTGGCCCGCGTGCGGGAAACGGCGCTAAAAGCCTACGCCCACCAGGAGATGCCGTTCGACCTTCTGGTCGAGCGGGTTGCGCCGCGTCGCGACCTCGACCACTCGCCCCTGTTCCAGGTGCTGTTTGTCCTGCACAGCATCGCAGCGCCCAGCCCGGAAAACGGCGATGTCACCAGCACGGTGCACGAGCTGCCGCTATCGACTGCGCGCTTCGATCTCTCGGTCGATGTCTTCGACATGGCCGACGGCATAAAGGTCTACTTCGAGTACAACACCGATCTTTTCGATGCTGCCACCATCGATCGCATGGTGGATCACTACGCCAACCTGCTGGGCGGCCTGGCCGCCGACCCCCAGGCCCGCGTGAGATCCCTGCCCATAGTCAGCGCGGCAGAGGCCCAGGCCCTGATTACGCAGCGCCGCGGCGCGTCCCTGCCGCCGACGCCCGAGACCACGGTGCACGCCTTGTTCGAAGCCCAGGCGCGGCGCACGCCCGGTGCGGTAGCCGTCTGCATGGACGACAGCGAACTCAGCTACAGCGAACTCAACGCCCGTGCGAATCGGCTCGCCCATCATCTGATCTCGCTAAACGTAGGGAGCGAGTCACTGGTCGGGGTGTGGATGGAGCGCTCGATCGACATGATCGTCGCGATGCTGGCCGTACTGAAGGCGGGCGGCGCCTATGTGCCGCTGGACCCGGCCTTCCCGCGGGATCGCATCGAATTCATGATGACGGACGCTGCGCTGGCGGTGGTGCTGACCCAGTCGCACCTGCTGGGCACGCTGACCCCGGGCGGACCGGTGCCCGTCGCACTGGATACCGAGGCCCCACGGCTCGCTGCACTGCCAGCCGACGCGCCCGGGGTCGACGTCGGCCCGGACACGCTCGCCTATGTGATCTACACCTCCGGCTCCACGGGCCGGCCCAAGGGCGTGCAGATCGAGCATGGGGCAGTGGTCAACTTCCTGCGCTCCATGCACCGGGAACCCGGCATTGGCGCGGACGACCGGCTGGTGTCGGTGACGACGCTGTCCTTTGATATCGCGGGTCTGGAGATCTTCGGCCCGCTCACCGCCGGCGGCAGTGTCGTGCTGGCCAGCCGGGCCACGGCGCTGGACGGCCAGCGCCTGGCTACCCTGCTCGAGACCGCGCAGGCAACCATCCTCCAGGCCACACCCGCCACCTGGCGGCTGCTGCTCGACTCCGGCTGGACCGGCGTGCGGGCCAGCGGCGGCCTGAAGATGCTGTGTGGGGGCGAGGCCCTGCCCCGGGAGCTGGCGGAACGGCTCGTCAGCCTGCCCGGTGAACTGTGGAATCTGTACGGCCCGACCGAGACCACGATCTGGTCGACTCTCAGCCGCGTACGCGACACGATCCGCCCGATTGCCATCGGCCGGCCGATTGCCGAGACCTCGGTCCATGTGCTCGAACCCTCGGGTCTGCCCGCACCCATCGGCGTGGCCGGTGAGTTGTGCATTGGCGGCGCTGGTGTTGCGCGCGGCTACCGCAACCAGCCGGAGCTGACGGCCGAGAAGTTCGTCACCCTGCAATTGGGCGATGGGGCGCCGGAACGCGTCTACCGGACCGGCGATCTGGCGCGCCTGCGCAGTGACGGCCAACTCGAATTCGTCGGCCGGCGCGACCAGCAGGTCAAGCTCCGCGGGTTTCGCATCGAACTCGAGGAGATTGAAACCGTGCTCGCCACCCACCCGGGACTGCGTCACTGTGTGGTGGCAGTGCGGGAAGACACGCCCGGCGACCAGCGGCTGGTCGCTTACGTGGTGCCCACCGAAGTCACTCCATTCGAAGCCGAGGCAGCACGTGCAACGCTGCGCGCGACACTGCCGGAGTACATGATCCCGAACCTCTTTGTCGAGCTCGACGCGCTGCCACTGACGCCGAACGGCAAGGTCGACCGCAAGGCGCTGCCGGCGCCGCGTACGCAGGCCGCGCCCACAAATGTGCCGGACGCCCTGATGAGCCCGACCCAGCAGCGCGTGGCCGCGTCCTGGCGCGAACTGCTGGGCGTTGAGCGCGTCGGCCTGCACGACAACTTTTTTGACATCGGCGGCCATTCACTGCTCCTCGTGAAGCTCCAGGTGCGCTTGCAACGCGACTTCAGCGTCGCACTGCCGCTGGTCGAACTGTTCCAGCACACGACTGTGCAGGCGCAGGCCGAGCGACTCGGGTCCACCGCCACCGACGACGGGGCCATGCAGCGTGCGCGGGCGCGCGCAGCGAGGCAAGGCGCATGAGTGCGCCCATGCCCCCCGGCGCGATCGCCATTGTCGGCCTGGCCGGGCGTTTCCCGCAGGCAGCCAGTCTCGACGACTTCTGGAAAAACATCGCCGCAGGGGTTGAATCACTCGCGACGCTCAGCGACGCCGAACTGGACGCCGCCGGGGTGCCCGCCGCACTTCGCGCGCACCCGCACTACGTGAGCCGCGGCACCTACGTCGATCAGTCCGAGTTCTTCGATGCCGGCTTCTTTCGTTACTCGCCGCGGGAGGTGCAGGTCATAGACCCGCAGCAGCGCGTGTTCCTCGAGTGCGCCTGGGAGGCGCTGGAGCATGCCGGCTACGCGGTGGGGGCGTTGCCCGAATCGGTGGGCGTCTATGCCGGTGCGAGCATGAATTCGTATGTCTATGCCCAGTTGCTGCGCAACCCGGCACTGACTGAATCAGTGGGCGCGTACCAGGTCATGCTCGGCAACGACAAGGATTTTCTCTGCACCCGCGTTTCCTACAAGCTCGGGCTGCGGGGGCCGAGCATGTCCATTCAGACGGCCTGCTCGACCTCACTGGTGGCGGTGCAGGTAGCCTGCCGCGCGCTTCAGCGTGGCGAGTGCGACATGGCACTGGCCGGCGGCGTTTCGCTGACCTTCCCGCTGGGAGCGGGCTACCTGTATCAGGAAGGCATGATTCTGTCGCCGGACGGCCACTGCCGTCCGTTCGATGCCGAGGCCCGCGGCACGCGGGCCGGCGCGGGCGCTGGCATCGTTGTGCTCAAGCGCCTGGCAGAAGCGCTGGCCGACGGCGATACCGTGCACGCGGTGATTCGCGGCATTGCAATCAATAACGACGGTGACGGCAAGGCCGGCTTCACTGCCCCCAGCGTCGACGGCCAGGTCGAGGTGATCGCCACCGCGCAGGCACTGGCTGGTGTTTCAGCGCGCAGCATCGGCTATGTTGAGGCGCACGGCACGGCAACGCCGCTCGGTGACCCGATCGAGATTGCAGCGCTGACCCAGGTGTTTCGTGCCGACACACCGGATCTGGGTTTTTGCCGCCTCGGCTCGCTCAAGGCCAACCTCGGCCACCTCGACGCCGCAGCCGGCGTGGCCGGACTCATCAAGACTGTGCTCGTGCTCCAGCATCGCGAACTTCCGCCGCTGGTCAACTTCCGCACACCGAACCCGGCGCTCGAACTGGACCGCAGCCCCTTCACTGCCAGCGCCACGGGAAGTGCCTGGACCGCGGAAGGCGATGCCCCACGGCGCGCTGCCATCAGTTCATTCGGCATTGGCGGCACCAATGCGCACGCGGTGCTGGAAGAAGCGCCGCCGCCGGTTGCACGACCCGTCCCACGAAATGCGCAGCTGATCCTGCTGTCGGCGCGGAGCCCCGAGGCGCTGGATGCAGCTACCGCGCGGCTGGCCGACCACCTGCAGGCGCACCCCGAACAAGCCCTGGCCGACGTTGCTTTCACGCTGCAGCACGGACGCCTGGCGTTTACCCACCGTCGTGCACTGGTGGCCATGGATACCGCCGGCGCGATCGCCGCGCTGCGCGGTCCGCATCAGAGCGGACGACACGAAGGCGGGCAACGTCCAGTGGCCTTCCTGTTCAGCGGCCAGGGTAGCCAGTACGCCGGCATGGGTCAGGGACTCTACGACAACGAGCCGGTCTATCGTGCCGCCGTCGACCGCTGCGCCGAACTTCTGCAGCCCGCGCTGGGTAGCGACATCCGTGCGTGCCTGTACGCCCCGGATGGCGCTGCTACCCTGACTGAAACCCGCCTGACGCAACCCGCCCTCTTCGTCACCGAATTCGCGCTGGCCACACTCTGGCAGCACTGGGGCGTGTCACCGAAGGCCATGCTCGGCCACAGCATCGGTGAATACGTTGCCGCTCACCTGGCCGGAGTCCTGTCGCTTCCCGACGCGCTGATCGTCGTCGCAGCGCGGGGGCAGCTGATGCAGCAGCAGGCGCCCGGCAGCATGGCTGCCGTGCACCTGGGTGCGGCCGAACTCGGCCGCTGGCTCAGCGCGGAAATCGAGATTGCCGCCGTGAATGCGCCGGGGCTGTGCACAGTGTCGGGCCCTGAACCGGCGGTGGCTGCGCTGCTCGCCAGGCTCGCTGGCGCCGGCATCGAGGCGCGGAAACTCCACACCTCCCATGCCTTTCATTCAGCGATGATGGAGCCAGTACTTGCCGCGTTCACCAAGGTGTTCGAAGGCGTGCAGCTCTCGCCACCAACGCTCCCCTACGTCTCGAACCTGAGCGGGACGTGGATTACGCCGCAGCAGGCCACCTCTCCCGCCTACTACGCCGAACACCTGCGCCGACCCGTTCAGTTCGAGGCCGGCATGGCCACGCTTGCCGCCGACCCGGCCCTGCATTTCCTCGAAGTCGGCCCGGGCACCGCGCTCACCTCACTGGCGCGGCTGAACCTCGGCGTGGACGGCACGCGGCGCGCGGTCGCGTCAATGCGCCGCCCCAGCGACGACCGGGACGACGCCTCTGCCCTGCTCGAGTCCGCGGGCCGGCTGTGGCTCGCCGGGACGGAAATCGACTGGCAAAACCTGCACGGCGCGCCGCGTCGCCGCGTGCCGCTACCGACCTACCCCTTCGAGCGCAAGCGCTACGCGGTGGAGCCCACCGTCGACACCCTGGCCGGAACTGCGGGGGCTGCCAACGCCATACGCCGCTCTGCCCGGATCGACGACTGGTTCTTCGCCCCCACCTGGAGCCGCGACGACAGCGCGCCGGACCCGCTCGCGGCGGGCCAATGGCTCGTGCTTGGAGATGACACACCGCTGACGCGGGGCGTGTGCACAGCGCTGCGCGCCCTGGCGGTCGAGCCCGTGCTCGTCGAGCGCGGTAGCGCACTCGAGCGCGTCGACGCCGCGCACTGGCGTGTGCGGGCGGACCGGGCCGAAGACCTGGCTGCCCTGGCACAGGAACTGCGCTCCGCAGGTGCGGCGCTCGGGGGCGCGGTGCACTTGTGGGCTCTCGCCAGCGAGGGCAGCACACCGTGCACGGGCGAGCAGGCCTACGCCACCCTGATCGCACTGGCGGGCGCCGTTCCGGCCGGAAGCCCGGATGCGCCGACACGGATACTTCACTTCACGGCGGGTGCAGAGTCCGTGTTCGACGAGCCGGTGCGCGATCCACTGGCCGCACTGTCGGTCGGGCCGGTGCTGGTGCTCCCAGTCGAGACACCGGGCCTGCAGATGCGCAGCATTGATCTCGAGTGGCACGACGGCGGCGTGGATACCGTCCAGTCCGTGCCGGCCATCGCTGCAGAAGTGGCACTCGCAGGCATCGAGCCGCAGGTCGCACGGCGCGCTGGCCGACGCTGGGTGCGCCGGCACGAACGCATCACGCTGCCCGCCGGCACAACCCGGGGCCTGCCCCTTCAGGCGCAGGGTTGCTACCTCATCACCGGTGGCCTGGGCGGCATAGGCTTGTCCATCGCCCACTGGCTGGCCCGGCAGTGCGGCGCGAGGCTGCTGCTCACCGCACGTTCAGCGCTCCCGCCACGCGAAGCCTGGGACGACTGGAACGCCTGGCTGCAGACGCACCCGGAAGACCAACGCCACGCCACCACGATTGCCGTAATCCGCAACATCGAGGCGGCCGGCGGTGCGGTGCTGGTGGCCCAGGCCGACGCCGCCGACGAAACCGCCATGGCAAGCGCCATCGCGGCGGCACAGGGTCGCTTTGGCGCACTGCACGGTGTGATCCACGCCGCCGGCATCTCCGGGAAGGGCCGAATCGCGCTGCTCGCCAGTCCTTCGGACGCACGTACCGTGTTCGCTCCCAAGGTGCAAGGCCTCGACGTGCTGGTGAAGTTGCTTGGTGCCGAGCCGCTGGCCTTCGTCGCGCTGATGAGTTCAATTAACGCCGCGGTTGGTTCGCCAGGCGCGTGCGACTACTCCGCGGCAAACGCGGTGCTCGATGCGTTCGTCGACAGTGACACCCGGCCAGCCGCCTGGCGCCAGGTGGTGGCGATCCAGTGGGGCGCCTGGCGCGACGTGGGCATGGCCTCACAATTGCAGGTGGCCGAGGCGATGCGCAGCCACTGGCGGGGTCACCTGGCTGGCGCGATCCCTTCGGCGACGGGTGTTGAAGCCTTCGCACGCGTGCTGCGCTCGGGGCGCCAGCGGGTGGTTGTGGAAACCTATGACGTGGTGTCGATGGGTGAAGCGGTCCGCCGCTCGCGTCCCGATCCCTCGGCAGTCAACGAGGTGGACGTCGAGGCCGCAGCGTTGAACAGTTCATCCGATCTCCCTCCGGCGCGCGGGTCATCTGGCGCAACTGCCGAGCGACCAATCCTGTCCAGCGGCTTCGTGGCGCCGGACACCGATGCCGAGCAGCGCCTGGTGATGATCTGGACCGAGCTGCTGGGCGTCGAAGGCATCGGGATTCACGACGACTTCTTCGAACTCGGCGGCCATTCACTGATGGCCACGCGGGTGCTCTCGCGCATCTACGAGTTGCTTGGCGTGCGCCTGGCACTGCGCGACATCTTCGACGCGCCGACGGTCCATCGACTGGCGGAACGGGTGACTAGCAGCAAAACGGTGCAACCCGGCACGGCAAGCGAGGACGATCGGGAGGAGCTCGAGTTTTGAATCCGGAGAGCTTGCTGGCCCACCTGGATTCATTGGGCGTTCGGCTGACCGCCGATGGCGAACGGCTGCGCGTCACCGCAGCGCCGGGAAGCCTGTCCGACGAATGCAAAGCCCTGATTGGCGAGCACAAACCGCAGTTGCTTGTCCTTCTTGCTGCGCGCAGCGACGGGGCCGAAGGCGAGTATCCGGTGTCGTTCGCACAGCGCCGCCTGTGGTTCCTGGACCAACTGGAGCCCGGCAATAGCGCCTACCACCTGGGAGCCGCTCATGGCATCGACTCGACCGTCGATGTGGCTGCCATGGAATCGGCCCTCAACGATGTATTGAGGCGCCAGAGCGCCCTGCGCACCGTGTTTCGCGCTGTGGATGGCGAGCCCATGCAGGTCGTGCGCCCCTTCCAGCCCATTCCTCTGGTGCTGGTCGACCTTTCGGACCTTCCGGCGCCGGACCGGGATGAGGTCGAACGGCGCCACACCCGCGACGAGGCAGCCCGGCCGTTCAGCCTGGCCAACGGGCCGCTGATCCGGACCACGCTGCTGCGACTGGGCAACAGCCGGTACCAGCTGCTCTTCACCCTGCACCACATTGTGTGCGATGGCTGGTCGCTCGGCATTTTCCTGGAAAACCTGCATGTGGCGTATGCGGCACGCCTGGCCGGTACCGCGCCGGTGCTCCCACCGCTGACCATACATTTCGGCGCGCATGCCACGCGCGAGCGCGCCACCCTGTCCGGAGCCACGCTCGACAACCTGCTCAGCTACTGGCGGGGCCGCCTGATCAGCGCGTCCCCCACACTGGAACTCCCCACCGATCGACCGCGCCCGCGCCTGCGCCGTTTCGACGGCGCGGTGGTGACCTTCGCGCTGACGCCCGCCCTCTCCGAGGGCCTGCGCGCCCTGGCGCGCAGCGAGCACGCCTCGCTGTACATGACCCTGCTTGCCGTGTTCAAGACGCTGCTGTTCCGCTACAGCGGCCAAAGCGACATCGTGGTGGGAACCCCGGTGGCCAACCGGCCGACCCGGGAACTCGAAAGCGTGATCGGCATGTTCGTCGGGACCCTGCCGATCCGCAGCGATCTGACCCCCGATCTCGGCCTGCGGGACCTGATTGCGCAAATTCGGGAAAACGTGCTCGATGCCCAGACCCACAGCGCCCTGCCGTTTGAAAAGATGGTCGACGAGCTGCGGCCGACGCGAAACCTGGCCTGGTCGCCAGTCTTCCAGGTTGTCTTCACGCTGCAGAACACGCCTCTGGCCTCAAACTTTGCTGTCACGACCGTGGCCTCCATGTACGACCTGTCGCTCTTCATGTGGGACGAGCCCGGTGGTATTCGCGGCGCCCTCGAGTACAACACCTCACTGTTCGACGCGGCCACCGCCGAACGCATGCGCGACCACTTCGTCGCGCTTGCGGAAAGCGCCGTTGCGGCACCCGAGCAAAGCATCGGCCAGCTGCGGATGCTGACAGCGACGCAGCGCAGTCAGGTGCTGGTCGACTGGAACAACACGACGCGGCCGTACCCGCGGAACGCCAGTCTGCAGTCCCTGTTCGAGGTGGCCGCAAGCCGCTGGCCCCAGGCGATCGCCGTCGAGAGTGCCGAACCGGAGGCCGAGGTACTGCCGGTTGCGCGTTTGAGCTATGCAGAACTGTCCCAGGCCAGCAGCCGCCTGGCTCAACGCCTGCGCGATTACGGTGTGCAGCCCGGGGATGCTGTCGGCCTGTATGTCGAGCGCTCGATTGGCGCCATCGTCGCAATGCTCGCCATTGTGAAGGCCGGTGCGGCCTATGTTCCCCTGGATATCGGTGACCCGCCGGCGCGTACCAGCGAAATGCTGCGCGATGCCGGCATTCGTACGGTGCTGTCCCAGCACTTGCTGGCGGACCGCCTGCGGGACACGATAGTGGCCACGATCATCCTGGAGCGGGAGTGGGCGGCCACCGGCCCCGCACCCGCACTGCCCGACGAGGGCTCTGCCGACGCGCCGGCCTACATCATGTTTACCTCCGGCACCACCGGCGTGCCCAAGGGGGTGTGCATCACTCACCGCAATGTGGCGCGGCTGGTGTGCAATGCGGACTACGCCGAACTGGGCCCCGACGAAACCCTGCTGCAGCTTGCGCCACTGGCCTTCGACGCCTCGACGCTCGAGATCTGGGGCGCCCTGCTCAATGGCAGCCGGCTCGTCGTGTACCCGCCCGGCATGCCCACCACAGGTGCTCTCGCACTGGTATTGCGCAGCCAGCGCATCTCCACCTTGTGGCTGACTACGGGCTTCTTCCATCAGATGGTCGAAAGCGAGCTGACTGCGCTGGCCGGTGTCCGGCAGGTACTGGCCGGCGGCGACGTGCTGTCGGTCTCCCACGTGCAACGCCTGCTTGATGCAAAGCAGGGCGGTATCGTCGTCAACGCCTACGGCCCGACTGAAAATACGACCTTCACCTGCTGCCACCGCATGGCGCCCGGTCTGCAGCTGGGTGCTACCGTGCTGATCGGCAGGCCGATCAGCAACACGCGCGTCTATGTACTCGACCCACAGGGTGAGCCGGTGCCGCCGGGTGTGGCCGGTGAACTGTTCGCCGGCGGCGACGGCGTAGCCCGTGGCTACCTCGCCAACCCGGCGGTGAATGCCGAGAAATTCCTGCCCGACCCTTTTGGTGCGGGCACGGGCGCCACGATGTACCGCACTGGCGATCTCGTGCGGTGGCGCACCGACGGCACGCTTGAATTTCTGGGTCGGCGCGATCGGCAGGTCAAGGTGCGGGGTTTTCGCATTGAACTTGAGGCCGTCGAGGACGCGCTGCGGGGCTGCCCTGGGGTGCGTGATGCCGCGGTGCTGGCTCACCGCGACGCTGCGGGTACCAACGCGCTGGTGGGCTATCTGGTTCCGCGCAGCGCTGATCCGATCGACCTGGCGGCTGTGAAGCTCGCCCTCGCCGGGCAGCTGCCCGCGTATATGGTCCCCGGCGCATTTGTCACACTGGCGGCCTTGCCGCTGACCCCCAACGGCAAGCTCGACCGCGCGGCGTTACCCAAACCCGCTGCGACACTGGGCCGGCGCGGGGTGATCGAACCGCGCACGTTCCTGGAGACTCAGCTGCACGTCATCTGGGAGCGCGTGCTGGGCCGCAGTGGCATCGGCGTGACCGAGAACTTCTTCGACCTGGGCGGACATTCGCTGCTGGCCATGAGGCTGTTCGCGCAGATAGAGCGCGTACTTGGCTTACAGCTGCCGGTATCGGCGCTGTTCACCGCGCCCGATATTGAGCAGTTCGCGAAGCGTCTGGAACACGAGGGCTTCCGGTCGGCCTGGTCCTCGCTCGTGACAATCCAGGGCGAAGGGACCCAGCGGCCCTTGTTCATGGTGCCCGGCATCGGCGGCAATGTCCTTTGCTACGGGGACCTGGCCCGCCAGCTGGGCCCCGACCAGCCGTTTTACGGCCTGCAGGCGCGGGGCCTTGACGAGCGCGAGCAGCCATTCAAGCGCATCGAGCCGATGGCGGCACATTACCTCAGTGAGGTCCGCAAATTTCAGCCCAGCGGGCCCTACCGCATCGGCGGAAGCTGTTTTGGCGGCGTTGTCGCCTACGAGATGGCGCAGCAACTGCGAGCAGCTGGCGAAGAGGTGGAACTGCTGTTCCTGCTGGAGAGCTGGCCACCACCCAGGCTCCGGCCGCTCGTGGATACATTCCGCGTGAGGTCCTATCGAATCCGGTTTCTCATCTATGCAGTCAAGCGACATCTGGCGGCGATGCGCAAGCTATCGCTCCGACAGCAAGTCCAGGCCCTCCTGTCGGGGCTGAAGATCATCAGCGAAATGGCCTCCACAGGCGACGTATACCGGGGCGATCAGGCCTCGATGTACGTGGATCGTGTGTCTGTGGCCAACCAGCTTTCCCTGCTGCACTACGACCTGCGTCCGTATGACGGTGCCGTGCGCTTCGCCACCGCTGCCCAGCGTTCGTTCGTTGGCGAGGATACGCGGCGCCAGTGGCGCACGCTGGCACCGCGCGACTACGCAGCCATCGATCTGCCGGTCGCTGACTCGGGCTTGATGCTCCTGACACCTGGCGTCGAGCTTCTGGCGACGTGGATGCGCGGCGAACTGGCCGGCCTCGATGCAAAGGCTAACTCTCAGGCCGGCGAGCACTGACGTGGATCTCCTGCGCTTCCTGTTTGCCGCATCCCGCAGCAAGCTGCTGAGTCTGGTTGCCGTCAGCATCCTGACTGGCCTGGCGAGTGCCGCTCTGGTTGCGATCATCCACCGGGCGCTCGTGCCTGGCGGGATCGGCATTGGTCTTATCGCGGCGGGTTTCGTAATCACTTTGCTTGCCAAGTCGGCCACCCAGTATTTCGCCCAGGTAATGCTCATCCAGTTTGCCCAGCAGATTGTGCTGAAGCTGTGCCGCCGGCTCTGCGACCGCGTACTAGCCACGCCACTGGACCGACTTGAGGCCATGGGTTCGCCCCGGCTGCTCGCCACGCTCAACGACGACGTCTCGGTGCTCTCCGGCGCCGTGCTGATAATGCCGTCGATTGCCACAAACGTGTCCGTACTGCTCGGCTGTTCTATCTATCTCGCCTGGCTCTCCTGGCCAGTGTTTCTGCTCTGCGCGGGTATGGCATCGGTCGGTGTGCTCGGCTACCGGCTGCTGCTGCACCGGGCACAGATCGCCATCGTTGCCGCACGCAACGGGCGCGATCTGCTCTTCGGCAACTTCCGCACGCTGATTGAGGGTGTCAAGGAGCTCAAGCTGCACGGTGCGCGCCGTGAGGAATTTGTGCGCACCGAGATCGACGAGACCACGGATTTGCTGCGCCGCCAGAACATCGCGGCGACCCACCAGCTCCTGATCGCCGACGTGTGGAGCCAACTCCTGTTTTTTGTGCTGGTCGCCATGTTGCTGTTCGGCGCGCCTGCCTTCACAACGGTGTCCAACACTGCGCTTACCGGCTATGTCTTCGCCGCCCTGTACATGATGTCGCCGATGTGGGCGCTGCTCGGCGCCGTGCCGACGTTCATGCGGGGACGCGTGTCGCTGGCCAAGATCCGCGAACTTGACGCGACCCTCGACACCGATCTCGATACCGCGCCGGCGCCGATGGTCCGGTCGGCGCCGAGATCTGTCCCGCCACTGATCGAGATCGAGGCCGCCACCTACGAGTATCCGGCACCCTCCAGCGAAGAAGCCGGCTTCCTGCTGGGCCCGATCGACCTTCGGCTCGGAGCCGGCGAGGTTATTTTTGTGACCGGGGGTAATGGCTGCGGAAAGTCGACCCTGGTGCGCCTGCTCACCGGCCTGTACTCGCCAAAGAGCGGCCATATTCGCTGCGACGGCCGCGTGGTCGATGATTCCGGCCGGGAGCAGTATCGGCAGCTGTTCTCAGCCGTCTTTGCCGACTTTCATCTCTTCGAGCGCCTTTTCGGCCTGGACGCGCGGGGCCGGGGGGACGAGATCCAGCGCTACCTGACCATCCTCGGCATGGACCACAAGGTCCGCGTACAGGAGGATCGCCTGTCCACGACTGCGCTGTCCTCCGGTCAGCGCCGGCGCCTCGCCTTGTTGACCGCGTACCTGGAGGACCGTGCGGTCTATATCTTCGACGAGTGGGCCGCTGACCAGGATCCAACCTACAAGCAGGTCTTCTACATGCGCTTGCTGCCCGAACTGAAGGCGCGCGGCAAGTGTGTGATTGTGGTCACCCACGACGACCGGTACTTTGCGCTGGGGGACCGGGTCCTCAAGCTGGAAAACGGGCGCATTGTCCACCAGGAACGGCACCCGACGGCTTCTGACACTGCTGCCCTGCGGCTCTCTGACCCACCATCCGTGAATCAATCGCCGTAGCTGGAACGATCCGGCGGGATTGAATCTATACTCCCTTACCATGACCGATTCGACCAACCTCACGGGCCACCTCCTGATCGCCATGCCGGCCATGCAGGATCCGAACTTTTCGAAGACCGTGACCTACATTTGCGAGCACAGCGATCAGGGTGCCCTCGGTATCGTCATCAACCGGCCACTCGGCATGGATCTGGGTGCCATATTCGCACAGCTGTCGCTGGACTCGACGGACGCTGTCCTCGCCCGCCAGCCCGTGCTGCTTGGGGGTCCCGTGCACCAGGAACGGGGCTTCGTCCTCCACGAGCCGGCCGAGGCCGGCGACCGGGAGTTTGATGCCACGGTGGCCGTGACCGACGCGATCCGGGTGACCACGTCCCAGGACATCCTGGCGGCCATGGCCCGCGGTCAGGGACCACGACGGTCACTGGTTGCGCTCGGCTACGCAGGCTGGGGAGCGGGTCAGCTGGAACACGAACTGGTGCAGAACGCCTGGCTCAGCGTTCCGGCCTCGCCCAGAATCATCTTCGACACGCCCTTCGACCAGCGCTGGCGAGAGTCGGCGCGACTGCTGGGGATCGACCTCAGCACGATCAGCCATCAGGCAGGCCACGCCTGACCTGCCATCGGCCATGAATGGCTCGGCCCTGGTCTTCGATCATGGCGGCCGCCGCATCGGTGTGGCAGTGGCCAACCTGAGTCCGCGGCTGGCATCCCCTCTCCTCACCCTGGCGGCCCGCGACGGGGTGCCCGACTGGCTGGAGCTGGAGCGGCTGGTCAAGGAGTGGCGGCCCGGTCAACTGGTGGTGGGCGTCCCTTACAATGACGCCAGCGTGCGCATCGTGGGTGGTGGCTCCAGCGAGTCCTCCGACAGTGAGTCCGCGGCGGAGCGCTTTGCCACCGCACTCGAGGCACGCTTCCGGTTGCCGGTGGCCCGGATCGACGAACGGCTGACGTCCGTTGAGGCCGAATCGAGGCTCCGGGAGCAGCGGCGCAGCGGGGCCCGCACGAAGAAGGTCCGGACCGGCGACGTGGATGCGCTGGCAGCCTGCGTTATCGCAGAGATGTGGCTCGACCAGCCGCTTGTGAACAAATAACCATGATGACGATGCCATGAACAAAGCTCACCGCGGCACCATCTACTCCGTCGAAGCAGAAGTTCTGCAGCAGACGAAATATCCCGGTGGACAGTACGTCGTCCGGTTCCACGCCCCGGACTGTGCCCGGACAGCGACTGCGGGCTCGTTCGTGCACGTCCAGTGCACACCAGGTATTCCGATGCGCCGGCCGCTGTCCATCCTGGGCGCCAACGCCGCCGAAGGCTGGGTGGAAGTGCTCTACAAGGTTGTGGGCCAGGGGTTGCAGGCACTGACCGTCGCTGCCCCGGGCGATACCGTGAGCGTGCTGGGCCCTATCGGCCAGGGCTTCCGGCCTGACCCTGCGCGGCCCGTTGCCCTCCTGATCGGTGGCGGCGTGGGTATCCCGCCCCTGATGTTTCTGGCCGAGGTCCTCGCCCACTCCCCGGGTCCGCGGTGGGCCCCCCGGGCCTTCTTCGGTTCCGAGCTGCCCTTCCCTTTCGAGGTAGACGTAACCAGCGGCACGCTGGTCCGGCTGGATGCAGCGGGCATTCCCAGCGAACTGGCCAGCAACGCCGGCCTGCCTGGTGCGCAACGCGGCTACGTCACCGATCTCGCGCGAGCGTGGCTTGCGGGGCAGCCGGCCGGGGAGCTCGGCCGCATGACAATCTACGCCTGCGGCCCGACGCCGATGCTCAGGGCCGTGCAGAAAGTGGCCGACGACTTCAGGGTCCCCTCCCAGCTCTGCCTGGAGGAATTCATGGCCTGTGCGGTGGGGGGTTGTGCAGGCTGCGTGGTGCCGGTGCTGATCGACGGACAGCGCCAGATGAAGCGGGTGTGCGTCGACGGGCCTGTGTTCGACGGCGCCTCGGTCTACGCGAAGTGAATCTTCGCCTCGAGGTTCGACCGGGAATCGGCGTTGGCCAGCGCCTCTGCCATCGAGATCTTGCCGTCCTTGTAGAGCTTGAGCAGTGACTGGTCGAAGGTCTGCATACCCTGCTCGGTGCTCTCGCGTAAAGATTCCTTCACCTTGTTGACGTCGCCACGCTGAATCAGCTCAGCGATGCGCGGGGTGTTGAGCATGATCTCTACGGCAGCCACGCGCTGGCCGTCCATGCCGCGCACCAGCCGCTGGGAGACAATCGCCCGGAGGTACTGGGACAAGTCCATGTAGACCTGCCCGTGCTGCTGTTCAGGGAACAGGTTGATGATCCGGTCCAGTGTCTCGGGCGCGTTGTTTGAATGCAGCGTGGCCACTGCGAGGTGTCCGGTGCCTGCCAGGTCAATAGTGGTCTGCATGGTCTCCCGGTCGCGGACCTCTCCGACCAGGATGACGTCCGGGGCCTCGCGCATGGCGCTTTTCAGTGCCCGTGCATAGGACTTGGTGTCTGTACCCACCTCCCGCTGGTTCACGATCGACTTCTTGTTGGTGTGCAGGAATTCGATGGGATCCTCGATCGTGATGATGTGGGAGGCGGTCTTTTCGTTCCGATAGTTGATCATGCCGGCAAGGGTGGTGGACTTGCCCGAGCCCGTGGCGCCGACCATCAGCAACAGGCCACGACGGAACATCACCAGATCCTTCAGGATCGGCGGCATCCCCAGGCCCTCAAGGCTGGGCATCTCGTGAGTGATGTAGCGCATTACCAGGGCGACGTTGCCGCGCTGGTGAAAAATATTTACCCGAAAGCGCCCAAGACCTGGCTTCGATACCGCAAAGTCGATCTCCAGCTCCCGGTTGAATTCCTCAAGCTGCTCAACGGTCATTAGTTCCATAGCTGCCTGACGCACCATCTGTGGCGTCAGTTCCAGCGTGTTGACCGGGAAGATGTTGCCATCGATCTTGATCTTGACCGGGGCAAAGCAGGTGAGGAACAGGTCCGAGGCCCGTTTCTCCACCATCAGATTGAAAAGTGGCTGGACGTTCATGGTCGAAGCGCTAGTAGCGCACTGCCTTCTTCTCTTCTTCCATGACAGTCAGGCCGCCGGAGTCGTCTGCTGCGACGGTCCTGTCGCGCTTGCTCTCAAGCTTGACCCGCAGGCGCAGTTCGTTTTTCGAGTCCGCGTTCAACATGGCTTCCGCATAGGAAATCTTGTTGTTCTCATAGAGGGTAAAGAGATCCTGATCGAAGGTCTGCATGCCCATGCGATTCGACTTGGCCATGATCTCCTTGATGCGGGTGACGTCGCCCTTGAAGATCAGGTCCGAGATCAGCGGGGACTGCAACATCACTTCCATCGCGGCGATCCGGCCTACACCCGTCTGGCGCGGAATCAGCCGCTGGGAAATCAGGGCCTTGACGTTTAAAGACATGTCCATCAGGAGCTGCCCGCGCTTCTCCTCAGGGAAGAAGTTGATGATCCGGTCGAGCGCCTGGTTAGCACTGTTCGCATGCAGGGTTGCGAGACAGAGGTGGCCAGTCTCGGCAAACTGGATACCGTACTCCATGGTCTCCCGTTCGCGGATCTCGCCGATCATGATGACGTCCGGTGCCTGACGCAGTGTGTTCTTGAGCGCTGATTGCCAGCTCTCGGTATCGACACCCACTTCCCGCTGGGTAACCACACACCGCCCGTGGGGGTGCACGTACTCCACGGGATCCTCGACCGTCACAATGTGGCCGCGCGTATTCATGTTGCGGTGATTGACCATCGCCGCCAGCGTGGTGGACTTGCCTGAGCCTGTGGCACCGACCACGATGACGAGGCCGCGCTTCGTCAGGGCGACATCCTGCATGATGACCGGCAACTCGAGTTCGTCGAGCGTCGGAATCTTGGTGATAATACGGCGGAGCACGGCGCCCACATGGCCCTGCTGAATAAAGGCGCTCACCCGGAACCGCCCGATGCCCTGGGGGCTGATGGCGAAATTGCATTCCTTCGTAGCGTCGAAATCCCGCGCCTGGCGGTCATTCATGATGGAACGGACGATGACGGCGCTTTCGTCACTCGTCAGGACCTGCTCTGCAGCACGATGGATCTCGCCATCGATCTTGATGGCGGGTGGAAAGCCGGTAGTAATGAAGAGGTCGGACCCGTTCTTGTCCACCATCTTCTTCAACAGGCCCTGAATCAGCTTGGTCGCCTGATCGCGTTCCATCGTATTAACTCCCGGGGGCCGCTCCGGCCCACCGCAGTACTAGAAACTGTCCTTGTTCTGCGCCTTGAACCGGGCCTCTTCCTTGGTAATGACACCTTTGGAGAGCAGGTCCTGCAGGCACTGGTCAAGGGTTTGCATCCCTTCCTTCACGCCGGTCTGGATCGAGGAGTACATCTGGGCCACCTTGCCCTCGCGAATAAGGTTCCGGATCGCCGGCGTACCAATCATGATTTCGTGGGCAGCGACACGTCCGCCACCAACGCGCTTCAGCAGTGCCTGGGAAATGACGGCGCGCAATGATTCGGACAGCATGGACCGCACCATTTCCTTTTCCTGGGCCGGGAAGACATCGATGATCCGGTCCATGGTCTTGGCGGCCGAGCTGGTGTGCAGGGTACCGAAGACCAGATGGCCTGTCTCGGCTGCAGTCAGGGCGAGCCTGATGGTCTCGAGGTCGCGCATTTCGCCGACCAGAATCACGTCGGGGTCTTCACGCAGGGCCGAGCGCAGGGCCTCGCTGAATCCCAGCGTGTCCTTATGGACTTCCCGCTGATTGATGAGGCAGCGCTTGCTCTCGTGCACAAACTCGATCGGGTCCTCAATGGTGAGGATGTGATCGGGCTTGTTGTCATTGATGTAGTCGATCATCGCCGCCAGCGTGGTGGACTTTCCCGAGCCCGTAGGCCCGGTGACCAGCACGATGCCGCGGGGGTACATGGAGATGTCGCGGAAGATTGGCGGGCACTTGAGATCATCCAGTGTCTGGATGATCGAGGGAATGGTCCGGAAGACGGCGCCGGCGCCGCGCTGCTGGTTGAAGGCATTGACCCGGAAGCGGGCCAGTTTTGGAATCTCGAAGGAAAAATCGGTCTCGAGAAACTCCTCGAAGTCTTTGCGCTGCTTGTCGTTCATGATGTCATAGACCATGCTATGAACATCCTTGTGCGCCAGGGCCGGCATGTTGACCCGCTTGACGTCCCCGTCAACCCGAATCATCGGCGGCACACCAGCGGAAAGATGCAGGTCCGAGGCCTTGCTCTTCACCGCAAACGCCAGCAATTGCGCGATATCGACAGCCATTTTGTCCCCAGCCCCTAACACAGTCCAGGCACAGCCCAAGCGCAGCCCCAAGCCCGCGGTTTCCATAACCGGATTGGGCTGTGAACATAGTACAGGCGGGCAGGCAGGTCAGTAGTGACGGGAATCACGGATCATCTGGGAGAAATTCGCGACCGCATGGCCCGGGCATTGACCCGCGCCGGACGCCCGGCGGACACGGTTACCCTGGTCGGGGTCAGCAAGGGGCAGCCGGCGTCTGCCGTCCGCAGCGGCCTCGCGGCGGGACTCAGGGACTTCGGCGAAAACTACCTGCAGGAAGTCTTGCCCAAGATCGCGGCTGTCGAGCGTGATGCAGTCTGGCATTTCATCGGCCGGATCCAGTCGAACAAGACGCGAGAGATCGCGGCCAGCTTTGCCTGGGCCCAGACTGTGACGGGGGCCCGGATCGCGGAGCGCCTCTCCGCCCAGAGACCCCACTATAGTGAACCGCTGCAGGTGTGCATCCAGCTGGGGCCCGGCCAGGCCGGGGCGGCCGGTGAGACCGGCCGGGCCGGCTGCTCCCGGGGTGATGCGGGATCCCTGGCCGACCTGATCGTCAGCCTCCCCCGCCTCAGACTCCGCGGGCTCATGCTGCTGCCCCGGGCCGGACTCGATACCGCGTCGCTGCGTGAGGAGTACCGCGCGGCCCGCAGCCTGTTCGGCCAGCTGAATGCCGGGGGTCACTCACTGGATACCCTGTCCATGGGCATGTCCGATGATTTTGAGATCGCCATTGAGGAAGGCAGTACGATGGTGCGCATCGGCACGGCATTATTTGGCGCACGGCAATGAGTTTTGAACACCTGACTATTGGCCTGATCGGGGCCGGCAACATGGCCCGGTCCCTGGTGCGGGGGCTCCTGCAGGCAGGCCACCCGGCCAGCCGCCTGCACGTGGCCGACCCGGACCCTGCCCAGCTCGAGCAGGTGGGTGCCCTGCATGCCAGCGTCGGCATTCATGGCGACAACAGGGAAGTGACAGAAAGTGCCGACGTGCTGGTGCTTGCCGTCAAACCCCAGCTCATGGCCGGGGTTGCCCGCCAGCTGGCGAGCGGCGCACGGCCCCGCGGGCAGCTCATCCTGTCGGTAGCCGCCGGCATTACCCTGGGTTCACTGCGCACCTGGTTTGGTCCGGAGACGCCCCTCGTGCGGGTCATGCCGAACCAGCCCGCCACGATCGGTGCCGGGATTTCCGGCCTCGCGGCGTCAGCCACCGTCGGGGACCGAGAGCGGGACATAGCCCAGTACATAGCCGCAGCGACCGGGCAGGCGGTCTGGCTGCAGGACGAAACGCTGATGGACGCCGTGACCGCCGTTTCCGGCAGCGGGCCCGCCTACTTCTACCTCCTGATGGAGCACATGGAACGCGCGGCCGTGGAGCTCGGCTTGTCGCCGGAGCTCGCTGCAGCACTGACCCGGGAAACCGCCCTCGGGGCCGCGCGGGTGGTCATCGAGACCCGGGCCGAGCCGGCTGCGCTCCGGGCCGCCGTAACGTCGCCAGGTGGCACCACCGCAGCCGCCTTGCGAGTCTTTGCGGCCGCCAATCTGGACGCCATCGTCCTTGCGGCCCTGACTGCCGCCCGAGATCGGTCAGCCGAACTTGGGCGCTCGCCGCCGGGAACCTGAAGACAGTGCAGAACCCTCTCATCTTTATCCTGCGTACGCTGTTCGACCTCTATGTGCTCACGTTCGCCCTCCGCCTGCTGCTGCAGTGGGTAACGGTGGACAAGCGCAATCCGCTCGTGCAGTTCATCCTGCGGGTCACCAATCCCCTGGTGGTCCCCCTCCGACGCGTCCTGCCTTCCATGGGTCGCCTGGATACCACGACGCTCGTCGCCCTCATCGGCCTGCAACTGGCGGGCACTGCGGTGCTCGTCCGCCTCGGTTGCGTCGGTGAGCCGGCCCTCTGGCAGATCCTGGCGCTCGCGGGGCTGACCACTATCAAACTCGGGCTGAGCGTCTTTACCTGGTCGATCATCCTCTACGTGGTCCTGAGCTGGGTGAGCCCGGGCGGGTACAACCCTGCAGGGGCCATCGTGGCAGCGGTCGTGGAACCGGTCCTGGCGCCATTCCGGCGCCTGATTCCGCTGATTGGTGGCCTCGACCTGTCCCCGCTTTTCGCCCTGATCGCCCTCCAGGCCGCGACGATGCTGCTCCCCATGGAGCGGGTCCTGGGGGGCATGCTTTGCCGGTCAGTGTTCTGAGACGTGCCGAGGGTTTATAGTTCTGAGGAGGTCCTGCTTGAGGACCACTATCAGGGGGAAAGCGAGCGCCATGAACGAGAACAACGTATCTGCCAGCCGCATTGGCCACACACCACGCCTGGCCAGCCTCGCCATTTTGAGCCTCCTGATGGCCAGCCTGGTAACGGGCTGCGACCCCGGCCCGACGCCCCCCCAGGCCAGTGCCGCCGCACCTGCCGTGGAGCCAGACACCGCCTCATCACGGGATTTCGGCGAGTACGTGGTGTACTTCAACGCGCTCCGTACCGATGCGCTGACCCCCGAAATTGCCAAAATGAACAACATCGCGCGCAGTGCGAACCGGGCCCTGGTGAACATTTCCCTGGTGAAAAAGGCCGAAGGCACGACCGGAGCTCCGGTGCCCGGCGCGGTAACGGTCCAGGCCGTCAATCTGAACGGTCAGTCCAAGGATCTGACGGTGCGGGAAGTCCGGGAAGGTAACGCCATCTACTACATTGGCGACGTGTCGGTGGCCAATGACGAGACCCTGGTGTTCACCGTGGACGCGACCCCCGTCGAGACGACCAGCCGCCTCTCGCTGCGCTTCCAGCGGCAGTTCTACGGCAAGTAGGAGCGCCTTTAGGCGCGATCAATAGGTTTCGTGCCTAAAGGCGCTCCTACGGGGCTCGCCGCTGCCCGGCCTCGTACCGGAGGCGAACCACATCCCCGCGGCTGACATAGAGCAGCTCCGCCACCTTGGTGACGAGATAGTCCTCGTACTTGTCCAAAGTCCGATCCTCGAGGGCCACATCCCAGAGCATCGCAATGATGCTGAGCTTGTCGGGGTAGGAGAGATTTTCGTGCAGCGGGGCGGTGAACTCCCGCAGCGACACCGCCTGGTCCACAGCGGCCCGGGCCTCGACCAGCAACTCCTCAGCCGCCGGAGGATCAAGCTGAAAGTGCCGGGCGACCAGGCCGGTGATAGCCGCGTGCTCAACGGCCTGTTCGTCGTGGTCAGCCCGCGCCAGTTCGACCAGCAAAGCGGCAACCGCGAGGCGTGTACCCGCAGCCGGATCTGCCTGGGCAAGCGGTGCGCGGGCCACGTCGAGAAACTGGCGCAGGCGGCTCAGCATCAGTGCACCACCGGCCGCACCACACGGGTGACCACCGTGTCCCGAAGAAGCGTCAGCCGGCCGTGGAAGAAGTGGCCCACGTCCGGCAGCAAAACCAGATCCGGCGGCGGCGCAAGCTCCCGGGCCCAGGCCACCACGTCGGCGGCCGCCACCACCTCGTCCGCCTCACCCTGGATCAGCAGCCAGGGGCAGGTGGGACGGGCCCCCGCCAGCAGCGCCGCCATCCGTGCTACCGGCGGTGCCACGCTGATCAACTGCCGGCAGGGACTGGCAAGTGCCGCCCGGATCGCCACGGCGGCCCCGAAGGAGAACCCGGCCAGCCACAGTTCGGCGCCAGGAAAGCGCTGCTGTGCCCAGGCCGCTACGGCGAGCACATCCTCGGTTTCGCCAATGCCATCCGCGTAAGCACCCTCACTCGCCCCGACGCCTCGAAAGTTGAAGCGGACCACCGGGATACCCAGGTCGGACAGTGCGCGACTGAGGGTATGCACAACCTTGTTCAGCATGGTTCCCTGGTGCTGGGGGTGGGGGTGACACACAACGGCCACTGCCGGCGCCAGCGGGGCATGAGGCCGTATGGGGGGCGTGTCGAGCAGTGCCTCGAGATAGCCCGCCGGACCGTCGAGCGTCAAGGCTTCGCGGGCTGCTGTGCCATTGCTCATGGGGGAGAGGTTAACCTGTAGGAGCGCCTTTAGGCGCGATGACGATCTATCGCGCCTAAAGGCGCTCCTACAGGTTCTCTAGCCCAGCAGGATGCGGTTCAGCCGCTGCACAAACGCGCCCGGATCGTCCAGCTGTCCGCCTTCCGCCAGGTGCGCCTGATCGACAATCAGCAGGGCCAGATCCGCAAAACGGGCCTCATCCGTCTCACCAGCCAGCCGCTTAAGCAACGGATGTGCGGGATTCACCTCGAGAATCGGCTTGGCCTCCGGGACCGTCTGCCCGGTAGCCTGCATCAGCTTGCGCATCTGGGCGCCCATCTCATGTTCGCCAATGACCAGGCACGCCGCGGATTCGCTGAGGCGGTCTGTCGCGCGCACGTCCTGGACCTGTGTGCCCAGGGTCTGTTTCAGCCGGTCCAGGAGCGCCTGGTGCTCCCCCGCGTCGGGCTTTGGGGTTGCCGCTTCGGGCTCGTCGCCACCGTCCAGCTCCAGCTCGCCGCGCTTCACATCCCGGAACTCGTGCCCGTCGAACTCGCCCAGGTGCCCAATCAGCCATTCGTCGATGGTGTCGGTGAGCAGAAACACCTCGATACCCCGCTTGCGGAACACTTCCAGATGCGGGCTGGAACGGGCGGCGTTGAAGCTGTCAGCCGTGAGGTACCAGATGACCTTCTTGCCGCCCTCGTCACCGCCCTTGCGGCGACCGATGTAATCGGCCAGGGACTGGTCCGGCGTGGCGCTGTCGTTGTGGGTGCTGGAAAAGCGCAACAACGCAGCAACCTTCTCCCGGTTTGCGTGGTCCTCGGCGGGGCCCTCTTTCAGGACGCGACCAAACTCCTTCCAGAATGTGGCGTACTTCGCCGGATCGTCCCTGGACAGCTTCTCCAGCATGTCCAGCACGCGCTTGGTGAGTGCCGCCTTCATCGACTCGACCACTGCATCCTGCTGGAGCAGCTCCCGGGAGACATTCAGGGACAGGTCGCCAGAGTCGACGACGCCGCGAACGAAGCGCAGGTAGAGGGGTAGAAACTGCTCGGCGTCGTCCATGATGAAGACGCGCTTGACGTAGAGCTTGAGCCCCCGGGAACCGGCGCGGTTCCACAGGTCCCAGGGCGCCCGGGCCGGCACGTAGAGCAGGCTGACGTACTCCCGCTTGCCCTCAACCTTGTTGTGGCTCCAGGTGAGCGGCTCCTGGAAGTCGTGAGAGACGTGGCGGTAGAACTCCTGATACTCCGCATCGGTGATCTCGGTGCGGGGCCGGGTCCAGAGGGCTTTGGCCTCGTTGGCTGCCTCCTCCTTCGCTTCCCCCTCTTCGGCGGTGCTGGTCATCACCACAGGGAAGGCAATGTGGTCGGAGTACTTGCGGATCAGGCTCCGCAGCCGGAACTCGTCAGCGTACTCGGCGGCGTCTTCCCGCAGATGCAGAGTCACCCGGGTGCCCCGCTCCGTACGCTCGATATTCTCGACGCTGTACTCGCCCTGCCCGTCGGACTCCCAGTGCACGCCTTCGCTGGCGGCGGCGCCCGCCCGGCGGGTTTCCACGACCACCCGGTCAGCCACGATGAAGGCTGAGTAGAACCCCACGCCGAACTGGCCGATGAGGTTGGCATCCTTCTTCTGCTCGCCACTGAGCTGGCTGATGAACTCCCCGGTGCCGGAGCGGGCGATGGTGCCGAGCTGGCGGATCACTTCCTCCCGGGTCATGCCGATGCCGTTGTCGACCACGGACACGGTCTTCGCCGCCCCGTCGTACTCCACCCGGACTTTCAGGTCGGAATCGGGCTCCAGCAGCGCCGGGTTGGCCAGCGCCTCGAAGCGCAGCCGGTCGGCGGCATCGGAGGCATTGGAGATCAGCTCCCGGAGGAAGATCTCCCGGTTGCTGTAGAGGGAGTGAATCATGAGGTGCAGGAGTTTCTGCACCTCGGCCTGAAAACCGTGGGTTTCGCGCGCAGCGACGGACATGGGCCTAGGTACCTTGAAGATCCGGAGTGGCCTTTATAGGGCCAGATGCCGGAAATTCAAGAGGCACCGGGTTTGCAA
>CAMBYH010000016.1 GCA_945872065.1 Arsukibacterium tuosuense | reverse complement strand
CGCCTCAAGGCGCTCCTACACAGCTGTTACTGCGTCACCGGGACCAGCGTGATTTCCACGCGGCGGTTCTGCTGGCGACCCTCGACAGTGTCGTTACTCGCGATCGGGCGGGTCTCGCCGTAACCGGTCGTGACCAGCCGCTGGGCATTGATTCCCTGGGCAGCCAGGTAGGAACTGACACTACCCGCCCGTCGCTGGGACAACTCCATGTTCTTGTCGTCAGGGCCCGTACTGTCGGCATGGCCCGCCACATCCACGATGGTCTTGTCGAACTCCTTAAGGACGATGCCCACGGAATTCAGCACCGGGTAAAACGCCGCGTTGATGTCGGCGCTGTTGGTCTGAAAGGTGACGTTGCCCGGCATATTCAGAATGATGTTGTTGCCGTTCCGGGTGACGCTGACTCCGGTGCCCTGCAACTGTGCACGCAGCTTCGCTTCCTGGCGGTCCATGTAGTTGCCCACCGCACCGCCGGCAAGGCCGCCGGCGCTGCCGAGGATCAGTGCCCGCTTCTTGCGCTCAGCCGAGCTGTCGCCAGTGAGCAGGCCGATAGCCACGCCCACCCCGGCGCCAATGGCGGCGCCCTTGCTGGTTTTATTGACCTCCTGCTCGCCCGTGTAGGGGTCAGTGGTCATGCAGCCGGTCACCAACACCGTGGTGCCCAGCACCAGGGCGACGATACTTCTGCTAGTCCGCGTAGTCATTCAATGCTCCTTCGATCAACAAGCTGCAGCCGGGAGCTTTATGGCAGAAAGAGCCCCCTCCAGCAACGCGGTCACCGGCTCAGGATACAAGGCTTGCCGCCGTGGCCTGAACGGGGTATGAACTTGCCTATGAGCACCCAGGCCGCCCAGCTGCTGGCCGAGTATTCGGCCGATCATCAGAACCCCTTTAACCGGCAGATGCACAGCATTTGCGTGCCGCTGATTGCGATTGCGCTGATCGGCCTGCTCTGGTCCGTCCCCGTCCCGGACACCCTGGCTGCCGCCGCTCCCTGGCTGAACCTGGGCACGCTGGCGCTGGCTGGGCTTTGTGTCTATTACCTGGTCCTCGCGCCCCGCCTTGGTATCGGCATGGTGCTTATCGCTCTGGCCGTGGTTCCACTGGTCGAGGCCATGGACCGACTTGCGGCACCGCTCTGGCTGACCGCCCTGCTCGTCTTTACGCTCGGCTGGGTTGGCCAGTTCATCGGCCATTACGTCGAAGGACGCCGGCCCTCCTTTTTCCGCGACCTGCGCTTCCTCCTCGTCGGCCCGCTCTGGGTGTTGGCCAAGCTCTACGCTGCCCTCGGCATCCGCACCTGATTTGACCACCGACCCCTACAGCCACCGGGCGATCTGGGCGATTGCCCTGCCGATGATTGTCTCGTCGGTTTCGGTGCCACTCGTCGGGCTCGTGGGGACCGGCGTGCTGGGCAATCTGGATGATGCCATCTACCTCGCCGCCGTCGCTGCGGCAGCTCAGGTGTTCAGCATCCTCTTCGTTGGCCTCAACTTTCTGCGCATGGGCACCACAGGCATCACTGCCCAGGCCCACGGATCGCTCGCGCGGGATGCCCGCGCCAGCACTGCGATCCGTCAGTCCCTCGGCGAGGCGGTGATCATCGGGGTGGCCCTCGGGGCCCTCATCATTCTCCTGCAGGTCCCGATCCGGAACGCAGCCTTCGGCGTCATCGGTGCAGAGCCGGAGGTGACACGGTATGCCTACCAGTACTTCGACATCCGGATCTGGAGTGCTCCGGCGACCCTCTTCAACTTTGTGGCACTGGGCTGGCTGCTGGGTATGCAGAACGGTCGCGGCCCGCTGGCCATCACACTGACAATCAACCTCACCAACGTGGTCCTGGACCTCTGGTTCGTGCTCGGCCTTGGCCTCAAGGTGCGGGGTGTCGCGGCGGGTGCAGTGCTGGCCGAGTTTGCCGGCGCTGCCGTTGCCACCGGGCTGCTGGTCCGGGAGCTGCGACGCTATCCCGGCAGCTGGGCCGGTACGCGGCTCCTGGACCTGCAGTCCTACCGTGCGCTGCTGAAGATCAACGGCAATCTGTTCATTCGTACCCTCGCCCTGATGTTCACCTTTGCCTTCGTAACCGTGCAGGGCGCGCGGCTCGGCACGGTGTTTCTGGCAGCCAATGCACTTCTGATGAACTTCCAGTGGCTGACCGCCTACGCTCTCGATGGCATTGCCAATGCGGCGGAGGCGCTGGTCGGCAAGTCGGTGGGCGCCCGGGACAGGGACGGCATGCTGCGCGCCGTCCGCCGGACACTGGCGTGGTCGCTGGGGTTTGCTGTGCTCTTCAGTCTGGTGTTCTGGCTCGCGGGACCGGCGATCGTCCGCACGCTAACCAGCTTGCCCGAGGTCCGCGCGACCGCTCTGGACTACCTGCCCTGGCTGATCGTCCTGCCACTGATCTCGGTGTGGAGCTTCTTCTACGATGGCGTCTATGTGGGCGCCACGCTGAGCCGGGAGATGCGCGTGGTGATGGCGTCCACGGCATTTCTGGTGTTTCTGCCCGTCTGGTTTGTGACCCGGGACCTGGGCAATCACGGGTTGTGGCTGGCTTTCACCGCTTTCATGATTCTCCGTGGCCTCGGCATGCACCTGTGGTTCAATCGACTCAAGGACACGCTGATAGCTGACCCAACGATTCCTGCTGCGGGCCGCCTCTCATGACCAACGATAAAAACCCGATCGACAATCCCTGGCAAACGCTGTCCACCCGGCTCGAGTTTGAGAACCCCTGGTTTGCCATCACTACCCACGACACGATCGCGCCCGATGGGAGCCGGCCGCGCTACGGCAAGATCAGCTTCAAGAACCGCGCCGTCGCCATCCTTCCCCTGGACGACAGCCAGCACACCTGGCTCGTGGGCCAGTGGCGCTTTCCCCTGGGCGAGTACTCCTGGGAACTGCCGATGGGAGGTGCACCCAGTGGCGAACCGCTGGAGTCGGCGGCGAGCCGGGAGCTCAAGGAAGAAACGGGGCTCACCGCCACCCGACTCGCCCTCATCCTGAAGATGCACACCTCCAACTCGGTGACGGACGAAGAGGGCTATGTGTTTCTCGCCGAAGGGCTGACACCCGGCACCCCGGAGTTCGACGAGACCGAGGAGCTGGAGATCCGCCGCCTGCCCTTCAGCGAGGCGCTCGCCATGGTCATGGACGGGCGCATCACAGATGGCATCAGCGTGGCGGGCATCCTGAAACTGGCCCGGATCCTGGGCCAGTAACGGGGACATGCCTCATTTCGCGAGCTGAAATGAGGCATGTCCCCATTGCCCACGGGTAGAATGTGGCCATGACCACCAAGACCCGGCGCAAGAAAGTCGGCCGCAAGACTGTCCGCAAGAGCGCCAGTGGGCCGATCGTGGGCGTGGTGATGGGTTCGGATTCCGACTGGCCCACGCTCCGGGCCGCCGCCGAGATCCTTCAGGAGTTTGGCGTGCCCTTCGAGAAGCGGGTGGTCTCCGCCCACCGTACTCCGCAGATGATGTTTGACTACGCGGAGTCGGCCCGGGACCGGGGCCTGAAACTGATCATTGCCGGGGCCGGCGGCGCCGCTCATCTGCCCGGCATGCTGGCGGCCAAGACGACTCTCCCGGTGCTTGGTGTCCCCGTCCAGACCAAGGCCCTAGCGGGCCAGGATTCCCTGCTCTCGATCGTGCAGATGCCGAGGGGCGTGCCTGTGGCTACTTTTGCCATCGGCGAGGCAGGGGCGGCCAACGCCGCGCTCTTCGCCATCGCGGTACTCGCCGCCGAGTACCCAACCCTGACCCACAAGCTCGCCGCGTTTCGCAGCCGCCAGACCAAGGCTGTCATGGCCATGAAGCTCGCAGACTGAATGCCCGCTGCGGTGGCTGAAGACGCGCCGGCACCGATTCTCGCCCCGGCCATCCTGGGCCTGCTGGGCGGCGGGCAGCTGGGCCGGTTCTTTGTGCAGGCGGCCCACGAACTCGGCTACCGGATCTGGGTGGTGGACCCGGACCCGTCGAGTCCAGCGGGCCGCATAGCCGACCGGCATCTCGTGGCGGACTACGCCGATCGCGTGGCCCTGGATGCACTCGCCCTCGGCTGCGCAGCGGTCACCACCGAATTCGAGAACGTCCCGGCACCCTCTCTGGAGTACCTGGCCCGGGCGATCCTCGTGCGGCCGTCCGCCGCTGCCGTGGCTGTCTGTCAGGACCGGATCGCCGAAAAAACCTTCCTGCGGGATCAGCAGCTCCCTCACGGGCCCTTCGCGGTGATTCGCAGTGAGAGGGACCTGACCACGGCACCCGCTTCGCTGTTTCCTGGCGTACTCAAAGTCGCCCGCTTCGGCTATGACGGCAAAGGCCAGGCCCGGGTGGCCACGCGGGACGAGGCGCTGGCGGCCTGGCGCAGTCTCGGCGGCGAGGCCTGCGTTCTGGAGGCGCTGCTGCCCCTCGACTGCGAGGTGTCCGTGGTTCTGGCCCGGGACGCGACGGGGTCAGCCGCCTGCTTTCCCGTTGCCGAGAACAGCCACCGGCAGGGCATCCTCGATGTATCCATCGTGCCGGCGCGCATCAGCCCGGCACTCGCCGAAGCCGCCCGTCAGTGTGCGGTGCAAATCGCGGCGGCGCTGGGCTACGTTGGCACGCTGGGGGTGGAGTTCTTCATCAGCGGCGGCGCGCTTTACGTGAATGAGATGGCGCCCCGCCCCCACAACAGTGGCCACTACACCCTCGACGCCTGCACCACCAGCCAGTACGAGCAGCAGGTTCGGGCGCTCTGTGGCTTGCCACTGGGCGGTACCGCGCTGGCCAGCCCGGCGGCCATGGTGAACCTGCTGGGCGACCTGTGGTCGGTGGGCGAACCCCGGTGGACAGAGTTGCTGTCTCGACCCAACCTGCGCCTGCATCTCTACGGCAAGCACGAGGCACGGCCGGGCCGAAAAATGGGACACTTCACCATTCTGGGTCCGGATCAGGCGCAGGTGGTGGCCACCGCGCTGGAAGCCCGGACGGCCATCGGGATCCGTGATTAAGGAAAGATCAAAACCATGAAGCACATCGTCACTACCGTTGCCCTGCTGCTGTCCCTCACGGGCTTTAACGTGCTGGCCGCCGATGGCACCGAAGCGGGTGCCAACCTGCGGGTCGTTGCCACCAATGTGAAATCGGACAAGGGCCGGCTCTTTGTCTGGGTCTACGACAAAAAGGACGACTGGCTGAGTGACCGGTACCGGACCCAGAAGAGCGTGGTGATCGCCGGCAACCGGGTGAACGACACGGTTACCGTGGAGCTGCTGCTGCCGGAAGGCGAATACGCCCTCTCGATTTTTCAGGACGAGAATGACAACGGCAAGCTCGAAAGCAACTTCATCGGACTGCCCAAGGAGCCTGCCGGCTTGTCTAACAACCTGCGCCCCAAGTTCGGCCCGCCAAAGTTCAAGAATGCTGCGTTCGCCGTTACGGTGGGCGCATTAGTCGAGCAGAAGATTGCGTTGAACTAGGAGCCCCTCTAAGGAGCGCCGCATGACCGACCCCGACATCCGCCGCGTCCTCGACTTCTGGTTCCAGCCAGGAACCATGGACCAGCCGACGATCGACAGCCGGATGGACCGGTGGTTCACGGCGGATGCCGTGACCGATGCCGTGATTCGCACCGAGTTCGGCTCGCTGGTAGACAGGGCATCGAAGGGGGAACTGGATTCCTGGACGGGCACGCCGGAAGGGCGGCTGGCACTGATCCTGATGCTGGACCAGTTTCGGCGGAGCATTTACCGGGGCACCTCGAAAGCATTCTCCCGGGACCCCCACGCGCTCAAGCTCTGCGTTGAGGGGGCCATGAGTGGCGACTACAAGACCCTGAACCCGTTCCAGCAGGCCTTCTACTTCATGCCGCTGCAACATGCGGAGTCGCTGAAGATCCAGGCCCGGTCAGTGAAGATTTACGAAGGGCTGGTCAGCGGGGTGTCCGACACGCTGAAAGCCACCTTTGTCACCTTCGCCCAGTTCGCAGAACTGCACCACGATATCGTGGAGTCCTTCGGGCGTTTTCCCCACCGGAACAAGGCCCTCGGCCGGCCGAACACCCCCGAGGAAGCGGAGTATCTCGGCGCCGGAGCGCCTGCCTTCGGCCAATAGAACGTCCTGCCCACTGGAGGAGTTGCCATGCACTACCACGCACCCCACCGGGTCGCCATCATCGGCGGCCGGCGCATTCCCTTCTGCCGCGCCAACACGAACTACGTACACCAGTCCAATCAGGACCTGATGACGGCGACACTCCAGGCCGTTGTCGATGCGTTCAGACTGAAGGGCGAGCGGCTCGGCGATGTGTCCCTGGGCGCCGTCATGAAGCACTCCCGGGACTGGAACCTGGCGCGGGAGTGCGTACTGGGCACGACGCTGGCTCCCGAAACCCCGGCCTTCGACCTGCAGCGGGCCTGCGGCACAAGCCTCGAAGCCGCGATCCTGCTCGGCAACAAGATCGCCCTGGGCCAGATCGATTCAGGCATTGCCGCAGGGACGGACACGATCAGCGATGTGCCGATTGTGTATCCCGACGAGTACGCAGAGATCCTGCTGGCGAGCGCCCGGGGCAGGAGCACTGGCGAGCGCTTGAAGCCCTGGCTGGGCCTGCGCCCCTCCATGTTCAAGCCCGTGGCGCCGGGCGTGAATGAGCCGCGCACGAAGCTGTCCATGGGCCAGAGCACCGAAATCACGGCGAAGCAGTGGAGCATCACCCGGGGCGACCAGGACCAGTTGGCGCTGCAATCTCACCAGAAAGCGGCCAGGGCCTACGACGAGGGCTTCTACAAGGATCTGGTCGTGCCCTTCCAGAATGCTACGGAAGACAACAACATCCGGCGGGACTCGTCGCTGGAGCGACTGGGAAAGCTGAAGCCGGTGTTCGATCGGGGCGCGGCAGGCACGATGACGGCGGGCAACAGCACGCCCCTGACGGATGGCGCGGCGGCCGTGCTGCTGGGGTCGGAAGACTGGGCGAAGGCCCGGGGCCTGCCCATCCAGGCTTACCTGCGCTACGGCAAGGTGGCTGCGGTGGACTTCGTTAAGAAGGAAGGACTGCTGCTGGCACCAGCCTATGCGGTGTCGGCCATGCTGGCCGATGCAGGGCTGGGGCTGCAGGACTTCGATTTCTACGAGATCCACGAGGCCTTTGCCGCGCAGACACTGGCGACGCTCAAGGCCTGGGAGTCACCGGAGTTTTGCCGGGACAAGCTGGGGCGCAATCAGCCGCTGGGCAAGATCGACCGCACCAGGATGAACGTGAAGGGCGGCAGCATTGCCATCGGGCATCCGTTTGCGGCCACCGGGGCGCGGATCGTCGGGTCGCTGGCGAAGATGCTGGAGCAGCGGGGATCGGGACGGGGATTGATTTCGATCTGTACGGCGGGGGGGATGGGGGTTACGGCGATAGTTGAGCGGTGAAGTGCCTCTTCCGCGGCCAGATTCTGGAACCAATGTGCTGTAACCAAGGCCGGTCACGCTATGCTTGAGCGCACGAGCTCCTTCGACCGCTTCCTCGACACCGCCAACGCCTTCCTCTGGCAGAACACCGTTCTCTTCATCATCCTGGGTACCGGCATCGTCTTTACGATCCTGCGGGGCGACCCGAATCCCCAGAGCGGGAACGACCTCCACCGGCTGAGCGGCAGCGTGGAGATGGGCGACACCGGCCCTCTGCTGCGCTGGAAGACCCTGGAGAGCAGGCTGGAGCCGCAGCTGAAGGATGGCGGTGTGTATGTCAGCTATGTGGGTGCGACGCTGACGGCGGTGGCCTTCGACTCGGTTCTCCCAGGACTCGGCCGCTGGATAGTGACTATCGCCGTCTGGCTCTTCGCCATCTCCACGATGATCAGCTACAGCTACTACGCCGAACAGGGACTGGTTTTCCTGGGCGGAGAGCGCTGGCTCACGCCCTTCAAGCTGCTCTACTGCAGCCTGGCGGTGGTCTCCACTCTGGGTTTTCTCAAGACCGACGCTCAGCTCGACCACCTGAGCGGGCTGGGTACCGGGCTGATGCTGTTCGTCAACATTCCGGTGATGTGGTTCCTGGGCTGGCGCGCGATGGGCGCCTACCGGAACTACATGCAAAGACTGGACTCCGGGGAGATGCAGCCGCGGGCCTAGGAGCGCCTTTAGGCGCGATCTATCCTGATCGCGCCTAAAGGCGCTCCTACGAAGAACGGTTCTTGACGAACGAGCCGGGGGCGTCTTCAAGCACCGGGAGCTTCGCGTCACCGGGCTTCCGGGCCGGCACCATGGGTCCGGACTGGGGCGCCAGCCAGGCCTGCCAGTCAGGCCACCAGCTGCCAGGGTGCTCCACGGCACCACGCAGCCAAGGGTCCATTTCCCAGGGCTCCTCGGCATTCAGCCAGTACTGGTACTTGTGGGCATCGGGCGGATTGATCACTCCCGCAATGTGGCCCGAGCCTGCCAGCACAAAGCGCACCGGACCCGCGAAATTGTGGCGGGCCTTGAAGACCGAGCGGAACGGCGCGATGTGGTCTTCCCGGGTGGCCTGCAGGTATACCGGGACGGTGACCTTGGTCAGATCGATGGGCACGCCCGCGAGCGTCACGGCGTTAGGCTTGACGAGGTTGTTCCACAGGTACATCTGGCGCAGGTAGAACAGGTGCATCTTCCGCGGCATGCGGGTGGCATCCGCGTTCCAGTGCAGCAGGTCGAAAGGCTGTGGTTCCTTGCCGAGCAGGTAGTTGCCGACGAAGAACGGCCAGATCAGGTCGTTGGCCCGCAGCATGTTGAACGTGGTGAACATGGCCTCGCTGTCCAGGTAGCCCTTCTCGCCCATCATCTGGTCGAGACTGTCTAGCTGCTTCTCGTCGATGAAGACGGCGAGATCGCCGGGCTCCGAGAAGTCCACCTGGGCCGTAAACATGGTCGCCGTCTTGAGGCGCTGGTCGCCAATGCCGGCAAGGTAGCCAAGCGCGACCCCAATCAGGGTGCCGCCAATACAGTAGCCGAGACCGTGAACCTCGTGCTCGCCAGTCGCCGCCTCGACAGAGTCCAGCGCGGCGACTATGCCTTCGGTCAGGTAGTCGTCGAATTCCTTGTGGGCCAGCGTTTCATCCGGATTGACCCAGGACACGACAAACACGGTGTAGCCCTGGCTCACGGCCCAGCGCACCAGGGACTTCTTCGCCGCGAGGTCGAGGATGTAGTACTTGTTGATCCAGGCCGGCACCATCAGGATCGGCGTGCGGTGCACCTGCTCCGTTAGCGGCTCGTACTGGATCAACTGGATCAGGTCGTTCTGGAACACGACCTTGCCGGGTGTTGTAGCCAGGTTGGTTCCCAACTCGAAGGCGTCCGGATCGCTCATCGTGATCCGCAACTTGCCATTGCCCCGCTCAAGATCCCGCTGGTAGTTACTCAAGCCATCCCGCAGGTTCTGGCCCTGGGTTTCGAAGGTCGCACGCAGCACTTCGGGATTGGTCCAGACGAAATTGCTGGGAGAGAAGGCGTCGGCAAACTGGCGCGTGTAGAAGTCCACCTTCTTCGCCGTCTGCGGGTCCAGTCCCGCCACGGTGGACATGGTTTCAACCAGCCACCGGGAGGTAATCAGGTACGACTGCTTCATGTAGTCGAACAGCGGGTTCTCATTCCAGTCCGGGTGCTTGAAGCGCCGATCGCCCTTGTCCGGCTCCGCCACCGGCTGGGTTGCTCCCTGCCCCATGGCAGTCCCCGCCAGGGACACGGACATCTGCTGCCACAACAGCATGTGCTGCTGCCAGAGCTGGAGATTTGCCTGAATGAGTTTCGCGGGATCCATCGCCAGCTGCTGGGCAGCTGCCTGCATTGCCGGCGCCACATTAAGCGGGTCAGTATTAGCCGGCGGTTCCAGGCCCATGGCAGCGCGGGCTGTCGGGGTCTTCATCATCTCCGCGAACATGGCCTGGGCCTTGGTCGTGAGATCGTTGAGTTCCCGGGCGAAAGCGGCCGGGTCTGGCACGGCAAATTTTGGTTCAGCGGCTGACAAGGGCTGTTCTCAATCCTTCGGTGGGTCGCCGCTCTTCTGGGCGGACGACGGGTCAGGGGGAGTCGGTGCTGCCGGGCGGCTGGCGCTGCCCAGCGGATTCAGCATGTCGAGAAAGGTTTTCTGCATCTGGCCCCAGGCCTCCAGGTTTTTCTGGGCCATGGACTGCATCGTGCTCAGGGGCGTCATGCTCAGCGGCGCCATTCCCATCGTTTTCTGGATCTGGTCCTGAAGCACCTTCTGCTGGCCCATGAAGACCTCAACACTGCGCTCCAGGTAGCCACCCATCATGTCCTGCAGGGGATTACCGTAGAAGCGGATGATGTGCTTCAGCATCTCCGCCGAGAGAATTGGTCGGCCACCCTGCTCCTGCTCGGAGATCACCTGGAGCAGGATGCTGCGCGTGATGTCCTGGCCTGAGGTGTCATCCGTCACGACGACGTCTTCGCCACTCGCTACGAGCTGGCGAATGCCATCAAGGGTGACGTGGCGGCTTGCCTGGGTGTCGTAGAGCCGACGGTTCGCGTACTTCTTTATTGTTCTGGGCATGACTGAACCCTGCTTGATTTGGCGCCCTGAGCGGTAGAGAGGTTCCGCACTGCAAGAATACTACTCCCGGGTGAGCGGGAGCAGGCCGGCCGGAGTCCAGATTTCGTTAAACCCGTAGCTAAAGAAAAGGGGCGGTGGCCGCTGGCCGCCGCCCCTTGAAGAGCCAGTAAGTGGTTCTTTTA
This sequence comes from Arsukibacterium tuosuense, assembly GCA_945872065.1. Taxonomy (GTDB): domain Bacteria; phylum Pseudomonadota; class Gammaproteobacteria; order Steroidobacterales; genus SHZI01. The sequence continues at coordinate 25,644 of CAMBYH010000016.1, read as the reverse complement.
ACTAGACCTTAGGCAGCCTTCGACTTGGCGACCGGGGCCTGAGTGACAGCCTGGGCCGTGGCCTGGGCAGTCGCCTGGGCCTTGGCCTGGAAGGCGCTCATGATCTCGACGTATTCCTGGGACCGGCGGACCAGCTGCTCGCCGAAGGTGCGGGCGTGCTCGGTCTGCTTGGCCAGGAGCTGGGTGTAGTCAGATGCCTGGGTGGACAGGCGGGCCTGCTCCACGGCGAAGTTGATGTAGTCGCCGAGTACCGCATAGTTCTGGCGGGACAGACGCTCGAAAGCATCGGTGGCGACGGCATTGGCAGCCAACATGGGCTCGAGGGCTTCCTTCTGGAAACCGGGGAAGTTCATGAACGCGTTGTTCTGGGTCGTCATGGTGAGTATCTCCTTGCTTAGGCCATTTGCCCCACTTGGGCGAGGGAGATAGTAGAAGGGAACATTGTGCAGCGCAAGACAATTTGCGGATTTTTATTAAACCTCTGATTTCTTTATCTTTATTTATCATACTGAGCCTGGTTTCTGCGCCAGGATAACGCAGTGCACTCGCTCAGTCGTGTCCCACAAATGACATGGAACCGTCATTCCGGTGCAACGGCCGGGCTGGATAGTAGCGGTCAAGGTAGCGGGCCGGAACAGTTCTGGCCAACCTCAAGGCCAGGAGGCCACGATGACCCAACGCATCAGAGGGAACGGAATCCCTAGCTGGCCCGAGGCCCTGCGCCGGGCAGCGACGCCTGAGTTTCGTGGTGCCAGGCTGCCGTCTGAAGCACCCCTCGGCGGACCCGCCCGGGTCTGGCGAACCTGCAAGTTGGAGAACACTGCTCATGGAACAAGATCTGCTGATGCACCTGTTGGCCACTTTCCCGGCGGAGAGTCGGAATACGCGGAGGCTGTCCCGGCCTGAGACTCAGGATCCCGATGGCCATCTGGTCATCCGGGGTTATCGGGTGCCGTTTACCTCACCCGTGGACGACGTGATGCTGGGGGTACTCAGTGAGTTTCGCCGGAGCGGGTTCAGCCAGTAGCTCCTAGGGGAGTTGGCTTGCCGGTAGTGCCAGCAGGAGTAGTGCCGGCAGCGTAGCAAAGCTCACGAGCGTGGAGATGACGATCGCACCGGCAATATCATCCGGGTGCCGGTCGTAGCGGGCCGCGAGCAGGAAGTTGAAGACGGCAACCGGCATAGCGCTCTGGACCAGCACGACGCCCCGCTCGATACCAGTCAAGCCGAAAAGCTGCGCAATAGTCAGGCCAACCGCCAGCCCGAGCCCCAGGCGGCCCGCCGCAATGGCGGCGGCTATCGGCAAGCGTTGCACCTTGAAGCTCCCAAGGGCATGACCCAGCGCGAGCATCATCAGGGGAATCGCGATGCCCGCCAGAAGCTCCACCGTGTTGCTCACCCAGAGCGGCAGCGTCGTGCCGGTGGCGAGCAGGCCTACACCAAGGACTGCAGCGTAATTCACGGGTGTCGTGAGCAGCGTCCGCCAGACCGGCTTGCGGCCCTGAAACAAGGGCCCCACCAGGAACTGGGAAACTGAGCCCACCAGATAGAACCCGATTGCCAGCCCGAGGCCCTGCTTGCCGAAGGCAAACAGGCACAGCGGCAGGCCAAGGTTGCCAGCGTTGCCAAAGGCGACCGGTGGCAGGTAGCTACGCAGCGGCTGGTGGAGAAGTCGCAGAATCAGGGTGCCCACGACTGCACAGGTGATGAGCGCGAGCGCGGCAAAGCCCATCATCGAGAGAAACAGGGAGGCGCCTGCCTCCAGGTGTGTCGTGCCATTCAGGATCAGGCACGGCACGCCGATGTTCATGACCAGGCCCGTCAGAAAGTCTCTTTGAAAGGGCACACCGAGCCTCGCCCAGCCATAGCCGACCAGGGTAATAATGAACACGGGAGCGAGGATCGGGATCAGCTGGGCATACATGTGTCGGGTATGCTAACGGAATGAATCCATCCCAGGCTTACGGACAGCTCGCCCGAGCTTTTCACTGGACGATTGCAGGCTTGCTCCTGCTGCAGATCCCGCTGGCTTTCTACATGGTTGATCAGCCTCTCGGACCTGACAAATTCAGCAACTACGCCACCCACAAGTCGCTTGGGCTGCTGCTCTTTACGGCGACCGCCCTACGCCTCGCCTGGCGCCTGACCCATCCAGCGCCACCTCTTCCTCACGGGATCGCGCGATGGCAGCGGGTCGTTGCCCGGGTGACGCAGGTCTTGCTGTACGCGCTGATGTTTCTGATGCCACTGACCGGTCTGCTCCGCTCGCAGGCGGCAAATTTCCCGGTGAGCTTCTTTGGGCTGTTCACGGTACCGACGTTTGTGGGGGTAAACGAGGAATTCTCCAAAGGGATGTCAGCGGCCCACGAGATGCAGGGTAGCGTTCTGCTCGTGCTGATCAGCGCCCACGCGCTGGCAGCCCTGCATCATCACTTCTTCCGGAGGGATGACGTGCTCCGCTCGATGCTGCCCGGGGCTGGCAGGCGCGGGCAGTCGTGAAGGCACGTAGCGCAGCAGCCTTTGCAGGAGCGGCTTTAGCCGCGAACTTTTACCTGGTCGCGGCTAAAGCCACTCCTACCTTTGAACTCGAGCCCGCCGGCAGCAGCCTCAGGTTTACGGCCATCCAGCAGGCCGCCAAGTTCGAGAGCCATTTCGAGAAGTTCACGGCGCTGGTGCGCTTCGACCCGGCGGAGCCCGAGAAGGGCCGGATTTCCGCCCGGATCGATCTGGCCTCGGTGGATACGGGTAATCCCGAGCGGGACCAGGTGCTGGGTACGGCGGACTGGTTCAGCCTGGGCAAGTGGCCAGAGGCCCGGTTCAACGCGGAGCAGATCGTCCGCTCCGGAGAGGGCTACGCCGCCAGTGGCACCCTGACACTCCGGGGGGTTACGCGGCCGGTGGTCCTGAAGTTCCGCTGGACCCCGGCTGCGGGCTCAGAATCCGCCCGCCTGGTCGGGTCGGCAGCGCTGGAGCGGCTCGCCTTCGGTGTCGGCCAGGGTGAGTGGCAAGACATGGCCTATGTGGGTAATCCGGTTACGGTGCAAGTGGATATCCGGCTCCGGCAAATTCAAGACACTGTCAACACAGTGATTATAAAGAAAGAGACTGCAGATGACCGGTAAAGTCATAACTATCAGAGCTTTGGATGGCCATACCCTCAGTGGCTACCTGGCTGCGCCCAAGGGAACACCGAAGGCAGGACTACTGGTGCTGCAGGAGATTTTTGGCGTCACGGCGCATATACGCCAGGTTACAGACGAGTTCGCGGCCCTGGGCTATCTGGCTCTCGCGCCGGCGCTCTTCGACCGGCTCAGGCCCGGCACGGAGCTGCCCTACGCCCGGATCACCGAAGGTGTTGCCCTGATGCAGCAACTCGCCATTGATGACGTCGCCAAAGACCTGGTTGGTTCAGTGGATACGTTGCGTGGCCTGCTGCCACCCGCGGCCCGGGTGGGCGCCGTAGGCTACTGCTGGGGTGGTGCCATTGCCGATTTGGCGGCTTGCCGGACCAGCGCTGATGCCGCAGTTTCCTACTATGGACGTGCCAACGTTAACTGGCTCAAGGAGCAGCCCCGCTGCCCCATGCTCTATCACTTCGGGGCTAAAGACCCACTGATCCCGCCGGAGGTCGTGCAGCAAATCCGGGGGGGTCGTCCCGCCGCCCAGGCCTGGGTGTACCCGGAGGCTGGTCACGGATTCAGTTGCGACGAGCGGCCCGAGTTTCACCAGGCCAGTCACGACCTGGCACTGGAGCGCACCCTGGCGTTCTTTGCAGAGCACCTCCACTAGGGTCGCGTCCAGCCAGCGGCCCTGCTGCCTCGCATTCTGCTGCAACACTTGCGCTGCGGGCCTTAGGCTGGTTAATAGTAGTACAGGCCGTTAACCCCTCAGGAGCAACTCCGCATGTCCGATTCCACTAAGCCCTCGTCCCAGCAATCGCCCGCGGGCGCGGGTCCCCGCGATGGGCTAGACCGGCGTCAGCTCCTGACCGTTGCTGCAGGCCTTGCCGCCACCCTGGGGATCTCGCTGACAGCGACGACCGAAGCACGCGCCGCGACCAAGGCGCGCACCTGGCCCGGTCGGGACGTGGGGCCCTTCGACAGTTTCCGCGACTACGTGCAAGCTCTCGAGGACCGGGGCCTGGTTCTGCGGGTCAAGCGCCTCGACCAGGACAAGTATGAGATGACGGCGCTCACCTACCTGCTGATCGACAGGTACGGCTGGTATGGCGCCCCCGTGATCGTGGTCGATGAGATCAAGCAGGATGGCCGCTGGTTCAAAGGCCCGGTCATCACGAATCACATGGGCCCCTGGGACACCGAGGCGATTATCTGGGGCCGGGAACCGGTTCCGGGTAACGGCGAGGAAACCTACCGGGAGACCATCAAGTTTCTCTATGACGGGATTCAAGCCCGGCTTGGCAAGACCCCGAGCATTCCCACTAACCCGATCCCCGCCGCCACGGCGCCGGTAAAGGAAGTGGTGCTGATGGGCGACCAGTGTGACCTGCTGGACTTCGCGTTCATCAAGTCGAACCCTGCGGACTCTGCCCGCTACGTCAACACCGGTTCAATCTTTACCGAGGACAAAGAGCTCGGGATGAATTTCGGCACCTACCGGTGCGAGATCAAGGGTCCGCGCCAGCTCGGGGTGAACCCGGAGGAAGGCCAGTCGGGCTGGAAGATGCTGATGAAGAAGATCGAGCGGGGCGAGAAGCGCTGCCCGATTGCCATTGTGGTTGGCAATGACCCCATCGGCTACTTCATCAGCTCCTCAGTGATCTCCAAGGGCGGCGCTGACGAGCTCGCGATCGCGGGCGGCTTCCGTAACAAGGCCGTCGACGTCGTGAAGTGCGAGACCAACGACATGCTGATTCCGGCCAACGCGGAGATGGTGATCGAAGGCGAAGTGCTGCTCGATGAGATGCTGCCCGAAGGGCCCTTCGGCGAGATGTACGGCTATCTCGGCCTGAAGAAGCAGCGGAACTTCGTGATGAACGTCACGTGCATCACGCACCGTAAGCAGCCCTGGATCCTGAACCAGTTTACCGGCGTCACCCGTGGTTTCTGCACAGCGCCGCTTGAGGCGTTCTCGTTCTACCGGCTGAAAAAGCTCGTCCCCAACGCGATTGCGTTTCACTCGCCAGTGGAGTGGACCGGCATCGGCATCCTGTCCATCGACAAGACGGGACCGAAGCAGGGTCTGGATGCCGGCAAGAAGATTGTCGGCATTGTCCCGATCACCAAGACCTGCATCGTGGTGGACAAGGACGTGGACGTCCTCAATCGCACTGAGGTCATGCAGTGCGTCGGCGCGCGCTTTCAGCCCTACCCGGCGAGCGAGGTCATCCAGGAAGCCCGCGGAATGGCCCTGGACCCCAGCTCACCGAAGCGGCCGTTCAGCAGCAAGATGGTTATCGATGCAACGCGTCAGCTGCCGGAAGAAGGCGGCCCGGCGATCTATCCGGAGCGTAACCGGGATCTCCTGACGAAGCTGGCGCCGGAATCCTTCGAGCTTGTGGAACAGAACTGGGACAAGTACCTGAAGGGCTGGAAGCGGGACGCCTAGTGCTGCTGGCGGTTAGTCGCCCAGGTAGTAGTCCACGGTCGTAACGACGCGGACTTTCTTGAACTCCGGCGAGAACTGATCCCGGTCTTCGATGGAGAACAGGCCCTGCTGGGCGGTGCGAATGGCGCCCACCTGGCTGCCCGAGTCTTTGGCGAACTGCTCCGCGGCGCGGCGTGCGTCCTTGGTGGCCTCGGCAATCATCTCTGGCTTGATCTTGTCCAGGTCGGTGTAGAGGTACTGGGTGTTGTACTCGTAACTCCGGATCACGGCGACGCCGTCCTTTACCAATTCTCCGCTGCGCTGGATGGCCTTTCTGGCGACGTCGATCCGGTCGGTGCGGACGGTGACGGTGACCTCAGCCGTGTAACGGTCAAGGCGGCGACCATCGCCGGTCATCCCCTGGGCTTCCCGGTCCTGCACCCGGGGTGCTGAAACACTGATCTGCTCGGCCGGGAAATCGCTGGCGAGGAAAGCACGGACTTTGGCGACGCCATCGTCCGCCTTCCGCTGCAGATCAACCAGTTCGTTGGACGTCACACTGAAGACGATCGGCCAGAGGGCAAGATTCGCAGGCACCTCCCGCTCGGCGAGTCCGCGGACGGACACCTGGCGTTCGCTTGAGCGGGTCTGGATCAGCGCCTCACCAATCAGGTAGCCGGCCACGACGATGCCGAGAGCCAGGGCGATTGCCGGGAGGGTGTTGCTCTGATTGCCGTTCATGCCGTGACGTCCTCACTGATTACGCGGTGCCGGAGTATACCGATGCCGCTGATGTCGACTTCGACCAGATCGCCGGGGGATAGCCAGCGGGGCGGCCTCCGGGCGAAACCAACGCCGCTTGGCGTGCCCGTGGCAATGATATCGCCTGGATTCAACCGGCAGAAGCTCGAGCAGTACTCGATGATGCGGCGCACATCGAAGCACAGATCACTGATGGGCGCCGCCTGCAGTACTTCGCCATTGATGCGGGTCTTGAGCTCAAGGCGGGCGGGGTCAGGGATCTCGTCGGTGGTTACGAGCCAGGGGCCGCAACCTCCTGTGGCCGGGAAGTTCTTGCCGGGAATGAACTGGGTGGTGTGCCGCTGCCAGTCCCGCACGGAGCCGTCGAAAAAGCAGGTGTAGCCGGCAACGTAATCCAGCGCCTCCGCAGCCTTTACGTATCGGGCTGATTTGCCCATGACGATGGCCAGCTCCCCCTCATAGTCGTACTCGGTGGACAGACGGGGGCGCACCAGCGCCTCGCCATGGCCTGTCAGTGAGTCGGGAAAGCGGGTGAACAGCGTAGGGTAGTCGGGCTTTTCCCGGCCCATCTCGTGGATATGCTCCAGGTAGTTGATCCCTACACAGATAATCCGCGCAGGGGCCGGAATCACCGGGTCGAACCGCAGACCCATAAGGCTGCGACTGGGGACGGCGGCCAGCAGGGCCGGAATCTCGGCCAGCGCACCGGCAGCGAGGACCTCCCGCAATCCGGGGAATCGCCGTTGCAGGTCCGCCGGCGACAGCTGCACACTCTCACCCTGCACCAGGCCCCAGGTCCCGGTCGCCCCGTCACGAAAACTGGCCAGCTTCATGTCCGAATTCTCCTTGCCGTATCATGGCATGACCCCATGCTGAAGCTCATTGACCCGAATCTCCTCCGCAACCAGGCCTACGTGGCCGGGAAGTGGGTCGGTGCGTCCGGTGGCGGCACGCTTGCGGTAACAAATCCGGCCACCGGAGAAACCCTCGGCACCGTGCCGGACTGTGGCGCCGGCGAAACGCGGACCGCGATCGAAGCCGCTGCGGCAGCCTTGCCCGCGTGGCGTACGCGACCGGCCAGGGAGCGCGCAGCGCTGTTAAGGAAGCTGCAGGATCTGCTGCTCGCCAACCAGGAAGACCTGGCCCGCATCATGACCGCCGAGCAGGGCAAGCCGCTCACCGAGTCCCGGGGCGAGATTGCCTACTCCGCCGGCTTTCTCGAATGGTTCAGTGAAGAGGCAAAGCGCGTCTACGGTGACGTCATCCCCGGCCATGCGCAGGACCGGCGCATCGTCGTCATCAAGCAGCCCGTCGGGGTAGTGGCGGCGATTACCCCCTGGAACTTTCCCTCGGCGATGATCGCGCGCAAGCTGGCGCCCGCTCTCGCCGCTGGCTGCACAATCGTCATCAAGCCGGCAGCGCAGACCCCATTCTCTGCGCTCGCGCTGGCGGAACTCGCGCAGCGGGTGGGCATCCCAGCCGGCGTGGTCAACGTCGTCACAGGCAACGCCCGGGCCATCGGCGGGGAAATGACCGGCAACCCGCTGGTGCGCAAACTGACCTTCACCGGGTCCACCGCCACGGGCAAGCTGCTGCTCGCCCAGTGCGCGCAGACCGTCAAGAAGGTCTCGATGGAACTGGGCGGCAACGCACCCTTCATAGTCTTCGACGACGCGGACCTGGATGCGGCAGTAGCCGGCGCCATGGTCAGCAAGTACCGCAATTCCGGCCAGACCTGCGTGTGTGCGAACCGGTTGCTGGTGCAGGACGGGGTGTATGACGCGTTTGCCGGCAAGCTGGCAACCGCGGTCGCGAAGCTGCGGGTGGGGGACGGCCTCAAGGGCGATCAGGACCAGGGACCGCTCATCGACGCCGCTGCGGTCGCCAAGGTGGAGGAACACATCGCCGATGCGCTGGCCCATGGCGCAAAGCTGCTCACCGGCGGCAAGCGCCACGCGCTCGGCGGGACCTTCTTCGAGCCCACCGTCCTGGGCGACGTGACGCCCGCCATGCGGGTGGCCCGGGAAGAAACCTTCGGACCGCTGGCGCCACTGTTTCGCTTCAGCACTGAGGCTGAGGCTATTCGGCTTGCCAACGACACCGAGTTTGGCCTCGCGGCCTACCTCTACACCCGGGATCTGGGCCGCAGTTGGCGCGTGCCGGAAGCCCTGGAGTACGGCATCGTCGGCCTTAACACCGGGCTGATCTCCACGGAGGTGGCGCCGTTTGGTGGCATCAAGGAGTCGGGTAACGGTCGCGAAGGCTCGAAGTACGGCATAGAAGACTATCTGGAGATCAAGTATCTCTGCATCGCGGGCATCGATGCCCCGTAGGAGCAGCTTTAGCCGCGATCGGTCTTCCCCATGAAACCACCTCCCGGTAAAGGCGCTCGCCTCACAGAAGGCCCCGTCAGCAAGGCGATCTTCTCGCTCATGCTGCCGATGATGCTCGGCATGCTCGCGATCGTTGTGAACAACGTGGCGGGCGCCTTCTTCGTGGCCCGGATCAGCACTGAGCAGCTGGCCGCGATCAGTTTCACCTTCCCGGTCAGCTTCATTGTTGGTGCCATTGCGATGGCCCTCGGGGTTGGCACTTCGTCGGTGGTGTCGCGGCTGTTCGGCTCCGGCAACCGGGAGGAGGTAAAGCGCATCACGGGTCATGCCATGCTGCTGGCGGTAATCTGCAGCGCCGTGATGGTAGTGATCGGGCTGAACACCATCGACCCGCTGTTCCGGCTGCTGGGTGCCAGCGAAGAGATCCTGCCCCTCATCCACCGCTACATGAGCATCTACTACTGGGGAGGCATCTTCCTGGTTGCACCGATGATCGCCAACTCCGTGTTGCGGGCCTCGGGTGACGCCAAGCGTCCTGCCCTGATCATGACGACAGCCGCCGTGCTTAACGTGATCTTCGACGTGGTCCTGATCTTCGGCCTGTTTGGCTTCCCGCGCATGGAACTCGAAGGCGCGGCCCTCGGTGGCGTGCTGTCGAACGCCGTCACCATGTGCGCCTCGGCGTTCTTCGTGGTGTATCGGGAGCGTCTCCTGGACTTCAGCCGGCTAGCTCCGGAGCTGATCCTGGACTCCTGGCGGCGAATCCTGCACGTGGGCCTGCCTTCCCTGACGAGCAGCCTGGTAGCTCCGGTGACTACGGCATTTATCACCAGCCAGATAGCCAGCTTCGGCCAGGCCTCGGTGGCGGGCTTCGGGATGGCCTCCCGGATGGAGGGCATGTCGATGCTCGCCATGATATCGCTGTCCGCGGCCATGACTCCTTTTACCGGTCAGAACTTTGGTGCCAAGCGCCTGGATCGGGTCCGGGAGGGCGTGAACTTCGCTTACCGGTTCTCCCTGGTCTATGGGCTCAGCATCGCGGTGTTCATGCAACTCTTCGGCGGCCTCATTGCAGACACCTTCGGTCTGACAGGCCAGGCCAGGGAAACGGCGCTACTCCACATGCACATCGTGCCGCTGAGCTACATAGCGCTCGGTTGCGCGATGACGGTGAACGGTGCCCTGAACGCGCTGGGCAAACCCATGGCGGCCATGTGGGTGTCGCTGTCCAGAACTGTGGCGGTCTATGCGCCGCTGGCGTGGGTGCTGTCCCACTTCTTCGGGATCATCGGGATATTCATTGCGGCAGCCAGCGCCAACTTCATCTCCGGCGGCATCGGGGCCGCCTGGCTGCGGGTCGCTCTGAAGGAAACCATGGCCCTGAACCCGCCGAAGCCTGCGCCAGATGCGGCAGCTCCCGGCCCGGCGGCGGAACAGAAGGTCTGAGCGTCAGTCGTCCGACGGCGGTGGCGTAGCGCCCTTCTTCTTGCGGCCGGGGCTCAACTGCACGCGGCCCGTCTTGCCGCGGCGACGTTCGTTCAGGCGCTCGACGATTTCCTGAACAGCCCGTTCCGTGTTGGCCTTGCTACCCTGCAACTGGCCCACGATGGTGTTATGGCCCTGGGTGATGACGTAGCGATGCCAGTTCTCCGAGTCGACGCCCACGGGGGGGTCCGACTTGGTGATCGACTTGAGGGTGAAGGGGTCGTCGTCCAGCGGATTGGGCTTGCGGACGGCAACCGGGGCGACAGCAGCTATTGTTGAGACCATTGCCCAGAATACGCCAGTTCCCGGGCGCTGGCGATTTTTTGTCCACTACCCGCGCCTCCAGTGGGCCAGCGGGCCCTGAAAGCGAGGCCTGGCCAAGGCGACAGCGCTAACCTTGACCCCCGGCACAGACGGCGCTGCGCAAGGCATTTAACCTTTTCCGCGTTATGGAGACCCCCCCAGACCTCTACCACATCCTCCACGTCCAGCCGGACGCCCCGGAGGAGATCATTCGGGCGAGCTACAGGACTCTGATGACCAAGCTCCGCCGGCACCCGGATCTTGGCGGGGATCACCGCACGGCCACCCTCATCAACGAGGCCTACGCGGTCCTCAAGGACCCCGCAAAGCGGGCGGCCTACGATGAGGCCTGGCGATCTGTCTCGGTCAGGACGCCTGAGGATCCGCGGGCCGCCGCCGCCCGGCCATCGTCGCCCCAGTCTGGCGCCACCTGTCAGTTCTGCGGTGCGGCCCACGGCTTCCCCGGCCGCATCCACGCCAGCGCCACCTGCACCATCTGCAACTCGCCACTGGCACCCGCGGACCGGGAACGCCTGGACGCGGGTCAGCGGGCGGTGAGCCGCATACCGCGACGACTCCCGCTCGCCTACGTGCTGGGCTGGCCCGGTCAGGGCCCATTGTCTGGTGAGACCCGCGACCTCTCCCTGCATGGCCTGCGCTTCGTGGCCCAGACAGCACTGCCGGTCACCAAGTTGCTGAGAGTGGAATGCGAGGCGCTGATCGCCATCGTCCGCGTCGTGGCGTGCAGCGACAGCGACGAGCGGGACTGGCGCTGGCTGATCCGGGCGGAGTACGTGACGGTCCGCTTCCGCCGCTCGCGGGGCGGCTTCCTCACGACCCACGTGTAGGAGCGCCTTTAGGCGCGACTCATCCGGTCATCGCGAGCAGCGCGTTCAGAGTGCCGGTGACGGCCACATCCTGCTGCGCTTCCCGGCTGATGGTTGGGGTCCACTGTTCCTGGTAGCCCCCGCCCAGGAAAGAGCCAAAGTACATGTGGATGCCGCCGGGTATCGGCACCCACGTGCTGGTGACCGGAAAGAGGTTGCGATACTTCTCCAGCTTTTCCGGGGGGCGACCATCAGCTGTGGCGCGGTGGATATGCCACACGGGATACTTGACCTCCACCAGTGTGTCACTCCCGGCCGGGCGGGAATCCCACAGGATGAGCCCCACCAGATCATCGGGGTGCTGGTGCGCATAGTGCGCGGCCATGGCACCGCCCATGGAGTGGCCGGCGATCACCCAGCGCTGCACTTCAGGAAAGGCAGCCCGGACGTCGTCGGCACGACCCGGAGCAAAGATCGCCATATTCAGGGGCATTGGCACGCTAATAACGAGGTAGCCCCGTTCCGCCACTCGCCGCAATACCGGCGCGTAGCCTCGCGGGTCGCAGGCGGCGCCGGGATAGAAGATGACCCCCGTGGTGGGCGTGGCGCCCGTGGGGCGAAACACGACGTACTGTCCGTCATCGACGGTGACGCGCTCGTCAGAGACCAGGGCAGCAACGGCCTCCGGGGCCGGCACGGCCCGGTTCGCCTGGGTCGAATAGAGGTAGCCCGCTCCGGCGAGGACCAGGAGAAGGAGCCCTACGAGACTGTATTTCACCGGCCTTTTCATCGTCCGAACCTCCCGCCCGCGACCCGCACCCGGCGTGTCCGCAGGGACAGGCCGCTGGCGAAGAGCAACAGGGCAATGGACGCCGGATCCAAGGCCCCACCCCCCCCGCCGCCGCCATCAGAAAAATTCGGGATCGCCAGATAAATTCCCGTGGTTCCATTGCTCCGGCCGGCGCGGAAGACAAAGGGGCCCGAATTCGCGTTGGCCTGGGGACCGGTATCCAGCGCGGTGACGGCGGAACCTGCCAGCGTGTCCCCCAGGGCGATCGCCTTCTCGTAAAGACCCGTGCCACCGGCAAAGATCCCGTCCAGGCCGCCGGCGAACGCGCCGCGAAAGGCGACAGCGCCGGACTCGGCGACCGCTGCGGGGCCGAAGGACACGAAGGGTGTTCCCTGGGTACTCGCAAAGCTGACCGGCGTGCCCGTGGTGTCGACGGAGAGATCGGCCACATTCGCTGCAGTGTCGGTGGAGAACACGACCGTGCCGTTGTTGTTGATGTCGAGGGCCTCCACGCTGGTGAAGCCACCGGCGCTTAAGACTGCAATAGGCGTGACCACGCCAGCCTGAGTCCTGCGGTAAACGCCTTTTGCGCCCGTGCCATCCAGAGCCTCGAAGGCAACTACGCCGCTGCCGTTGATCCCTGCCACGTCGACCGGATCGTAGGTTCCTGTGCTGTCGAGCAGGCTGGTGGGGGCTGCGTTCCCGTCACCGCTCAGGATCACCCGCGCGCCGTCGGCACTGCGCACGGCCCGGACGACCACCACGCCGCCGGTATCGCTAATGAATGGTTTGCTGTCAATCGACGTGAGACCGTCGGCAACCGTATTGGCGATGGTGAGCAGTGCGCCACCATTGCCACAGAGCACAGACCTGGAACCGCTATCCAGCGTTGCCGCGAAGGTCACGAGGCCGCTGGCATTGAGGCTGGGATCGCCGCTGAAGGAAGCAATGGGCCCGCTGGTGTCGGCAATGACGGTCAGGATGCCGTTACTTTCCCGGCGATACACCGCCTGGCCGGACGCGCCATCATCGAAGGTAGCAACAAAGGCGATCTGGCCGGCGTCGTTGACGGCGGGAATGCTGAAGAACGCCAGCTCGGCGGACGAATCCGCCATGGTTGTGAACTCCCAGGTCGTGGTCTGGGCGTAGGCCTGGGGGCTGAGGAGGGCCGCCATGGTGAGCAGCAGGGCTGCAGGAAGCAGCCGGTTCCGGGATATGGCCATGGTTTTCTCCGCCCTGTGGGGGCGGGAAGAATAACCCAGGTCTTTGCGGGGATTCGCTCCGTGCCCTGTAAATGGGCCCGAAGGGCACAGTTTCCCGCGTCGCGCGTCAGGCCAGGCGCTTGCTCTCATACGCCTCCCGCAACCCGCTGCCGTTTCCGGAGGTCGTCATGCCGCATCCCCCTCGCACCACACCCGTGCAGAAACGTTATTCCTGGGTCGCCATGGCCAGGTTGCTCGTCGCAGGCCTGGCCAGCGCCTCGGCCAGCATCTCGGCGGCCGCCACGACGGCGGTGGGCAGGCTCGACGCAGAGTTCGGCGTGTCGGCCACGGGGGCTGCCACCTACATGGTGCCGATCAGCGTCGCGGCGGGCCGGGGTGCGCTGCGACCGGGTATCGGCCTGCGCTATGGCAGTCAGGACAGTGACGGCCTGGCCGGCATCGGCTTCACGGTCACCGGCCTGTCGCAGATCGCCCGTTGTCCCCTGACCATCGCTGTGGATGGTCGGGTACAGGCAGTGCGGTTCGCCCCGGGCGACCGCTACTGCCTCGACGGCCAGCCGCTGGTGCTGGTCGCAGGAAGCTACGGCGGCGACGGTGCCGAGTACCGCACGGAGGTCAACAACCTGCGGCGGGTCATCTCCCGGGGACGGCAGAGCTCAGGGCCTACCAGTTTCGAGGTGCAGCACCCGGACGGCCTCACCTGGCGCTATGGCAACGACGCTGACTCCCGGATCGAAGCGGTCGGTACGGCAGGTGCAGTGCGGGAGTGGGTCATCAACCAGATCAGCGACAAGTTCGGGAACCATATCGTCTTTGCGTGGCAGGAGGACCTGGTTACCGGCGAAGCGCTCCCCGCCGAAATCCGCTGGACGGGAGACAGCACGGGCGCAGGCGCCCGTTTCCGTCTGGTGTTTGGCTATGAGGCAAGGCCGGCGGGGGATCAGCGCCAGTTCCATCGCTGGGGCGCCAGCTGGCAGGCCCTGCAGCGGCTCACCACCATCGGGTATGAGTTCGATGCCGGTGCGGGCTTCGGGCTGGTCCACCGGTACACCGTCGCGTACACCACCGGTAACAGTAACGGCAGCCAGCGGAGCCAGGTCGCCAGCATCCAGCAGTGCGGGCCGCTGGAGTGCCTGCCGGCAACCTCATTTGCCTGGCAGACCGGCGTGCGGGGCTTCGAGGCCCCTGTAGCTGGTCCCGTGGATGCGCTCGCGGGGGACGCACTTCTGGCCGATCACGATGGTGACGGGGATGCGGATCTGTACCTGCCAGTGAACATCAGCGGCACCCAGCGCTGGCATGTGCGACTCACCAGCGCGACCAGCGCCAACGTCTACTCCGCTGCACCACTGAACACCGGCGTGGCCCGCTACGGCACGGGTCGCGTGCTGGAGTACGACGGGGATGGCCGCCGGGATCTTCTGGCCCAGGGGCCGGGCTCGCCAGCCACCTGGTTTGTGCACCGGTCTAACGGGACCGGTGGTTTTCTCAGTGCCATCGATACGGGGCTGTCCACTACCACTATCCCCTCGCCCCTCATCCTCGATGTGGACGGCGACGGGCTTGATGACCTGGTCTACTCCCGGGAGTACGGGGTGCGCATCCGGCGCAACACGGGATCGGGATTCGGGCCGGAGATCACCACGAGCCTTGGCACCACCGTCAATGGGGGGACGACCTTTCTCCCTGTGCTGGACGGCGCCGGTGGCGCCCCCGACTTCGACGGCGATGGCCGGCAGGATCTGCTGATCCTGCGGGGCACCCTGAGTCTCGCTGGACCCCCCTGGTACTACGAAGGCTTCCTGTCGACGGGGACCGATTTCCAGCCACTCTTCACCACCCCACCCGCACTGGATGCCGTCACCCTTGATATGAATGGCGATGGCCTGACGGATGTCGCCTACCGGGATCGTGCGCTGGGGTGGCAGACCCGACGCAGCCTGGGCAATGCGCTCCTGAGCCCCGAGGCAACGGGTTTCTCGACCACCGTTGGCCAGATCGTGCGGGCTGCGGATCTGGATGGCGACGGCCGGGAAGATCTGATCCGCCGGCTCGATGCGAACACGTGGCGCGTGCATCTGGCAGGCGGTGCTGCCCAGGGACCGGCATTCAGCAATACCGACACCACCCGCTACTTCGACATTGGCGGTGGCCCGCTGCCGAGCGCAACGTCGCGCCTGGCACCGGTGGACGTGACGGGCGACGGCCTCCCGGATCTGGTTTTTGCCGAGACCACCGGCCGCTGGCAGGTGCGCAGGCACAGCGGTCCCCGCCCTGACCTGCTGAGCGTAGCGACGGATGGGCTGGGCAACTTTTTTCAACCGGTGTACGAACCTCTGGCCACCTTTGCCGGCTACACGCGAAGCGGCGTGGCGCCCACCGGCGAGTACCTGCTCCGGGGCGGTCCGCTGCCGGTGGTGGCCCGGTACACAGGCAACGATGGCAGCGGCGGCACCTATACCAACAGCTACGCCTACTGGAACGGCCGCCTGAGCAGGCTGGGCCGGGGATTCCTGGGCTTCGAGAAGATTCGGGCCACAGACTCCCGGTATGCACCTCTCCACGGCGTGGCCGTGTTCAGCGAGGTCAGCTACCGTCAGGACTTTCCCTTCATCGGGCTACCCGACCTCTATACGACGGAACGCAGCGACGGCCGCAAGCTGAGTGAGCGCAACCCCACCTGGGGCGCGGACGCTAAACCGGCGGCCAGCGGCGATGCGGCCGCTGACTATCACTTCCCGCATCTCCAGGCTGAGACCCAGGCGGAGTACGAGTCCGACCCGGATGGCGGCGGCCTCGGTCAGCTGGTCAGCACCGTGAGCCGGACCCTGGCCTACGACTTCAACCACGGCGTGCCGGTGCGGGAAGCAACGACCGTGTCGTCGCCAGGCTCTGCCAGCACCTTCAACACCACAGTCACCTCGATATTCGACGATGCGGCGCGGAGCGCCCAGTACTGCCTTGGCCTGCCACTGCGGGTGGACACCACCCGGGATATCTCGTCCGCGAACGCCGCCACCCGCACCACCCTCTACAGCTGGTCCACGGCCAACTGTCGGCAGCTCACGGAGACCTCGGGAGGGCCGGGACCTGCGGCGAGACAGCTGGTCACCACGCGGAGCTGGAACAGCGCAGGCCAGCTGGCTGAAGTGAGCCGCAGCCCGGCCGATCAGCCGGCTGCTGCCCGGCGCACAGCCTGGACCTACCCGGGCTTCAGTGACCGGCCCCAGACGGAGACGGCGCTGATCGCGGGCCAGGCAAGTCCGGTCGTGACGTCCGAATGGAACTACGCACTGGATGTGGAGCTGTCGCGGACGTCGCCACGGGGTCTGGTAACCCGCTGGAGCTGGGATGACTTCGCCCGGCTGCGGCAGGAGACGCGGACCGCGGGCCCGGCCACGACCTATACCTACAGCCGGTGCGGAGGTGCCTGCTTCACTCCCCGTGGGGAATATCTGCTGCGGGCCATCCGCAGCGACGGGTACGTGTCGAGCACAGTCCATGACACCTACGGGCGCACCGTGGGGCAGGAATCCAGCCTCGCTGGTGGCCAGACGAGTCGCCAGCTGCACGAGTTCGATGCGCTGGGGCGGCTCGCCCGCCAGACCGTACCCTACGTCACCGGTGAACCCCAGTTCTGGGTTGAGAACCGCTACGACGTGCGCGGCCAGCGCCGGTCGGAGGACCGACCCGCCGACGAGTCCGGAGGCAGCGCCAGTGCGCGCTGGAACTCGAACCGGCTCACCCGCACCCTGCGGGACGCCGAGAATCGTGTGAGCACTCACACGCTGGATGCCGAAGGCCGCCTGATCGGGGTAGCTTCGGCAACCGGAGGGACCGCGACTTACAGCTACACCGCCTTTGGTGAGCTCGCCACCATCACTGACGCCAACGGCACGCGCACTGTGCTGAGCTATGACGAGCGGGGGCTGCCAACCGCAGTGGACTCCCCCGACAGCGGGCGCCGGACCTCAGACTACAGCGCCTTTGGCGACCTGGCTTCCCAGTCCGATGCCGCAATGCCGGCCAACACCATCAGCTTCACCTACGACCAACTCGGCCGACTCGTTCAGCGCAATGATGCGGGCCAGGGCCTCACCAGCTGGCAATTCAACAGCGCCAGCGGCCCGCTGCTGGGCCTGCCCAGCCGGGTGACGGCTGCCATCGGCGCCAATCCTGCCGGCTTCGCCGAGCAGTACACCTACGACAGCCTTGGCCGCCGCACCGCTGTGACCACCACGCTGGAGGGGACGTCCTACGTGACCAATTACGGGTGGGATGGGCTGGGCCGCGTAACGTCGATGGTCTATCCAGCCACTGTCAGCGGTGCACGGCTGTATCTGGGCCTGCGCTATGACGCCGGCTACGTGGACGTGGTGGAACAGGACGTATCCGCCGGCGGCGGTTTGTGGCTGCCTCTCTACGATCTGCAACGCCAGGACGCCCTGGGTCGGGGACGGCTGGTGCGGCTCGGCAGCAGTTCCACCATCGATGAGCAACGGGAGTTTGACCGGGCGAGTAGCAGACTGAAGGCGATCCGCACCGGGGCCGCCCTGGGCGCGCAGCGACAGAACTACAGTTACCTCTGGGACAAGGTGGGCAACCTCAGGCAGCGCCGGGATCTGGGCCAGGGACTGACGGAGGACTTCACCTACGACGAGCAGAACCGGCTGTTGAGTGCCCGCCTCAACGACGCACTGACGCTGGCCCTGGGCTACGACGCGGGTGGCCGCATCCTGTCGAAGTCCGACGTGGGCACCTACGCCTACAGCAGCTCCCACCCGGGTGCAGTCACCGGCGTGTCGGGCGGCCCCGCCGGCAATCGCAGCTACGCCTATGACGCGAACGGCAACATGGCCGCACGGCAGGGCAAGCCGCTCAGCTGGCACCCGTTTCCCCTGCCCCGGCGCATCGACTACGGGTCCGGGGATTTCGCCGAGTTCACCTATGGACCTGACCGCCAGCGCATCCGGCAAGTGGCCCGGACGGGATCCAACACCACAACCACCTGGTACATCGGCCCCCACTTCGAGGTCGAGGTCGAGGTCAACGGTGCCCAGCGCCGGTTCCGCTCCACCGTGTTCGCCAATGGCGAGGCCATCTACTCCCAGGTGGAGCAGAACACCCCCGCTCTCCTGGACGGCTACTTCCTGCACCGGGATCATCAGGGCAGCGTCGACACGCTGACACGGGTGGTGGGCGGCGGCGGCGAAACGCTTGCCCAGCGCTTCGATGTGTTTGGCAAGCGCCGGAATCCCAACTGGAGCGCCGACCTGACGGACCTCCGGGCCACCGACAGTCAGTTCCTGGAGAGGGGCTACACGGGCCATGAACACCTGGACAACCTGCGCCTCATCCACATGAACGGCCGCCTGCAGGACCCGGTTCTGGGCATGATGCTGGCGCCAGACCCGATGCTGGGCAACCTGATCAACCCCCAGACCCTGAATCGCTACGCCTATGTCGCGAACAACCCCGGCTCCCTGATCGACCCGAGCGGGTTCTTCCTGGGCCGCATTGGCAAGTTCTTCAAGCGTCTCGTCAGTGGTATTGCCAGCCTCTTCCGGCGGGTCGTCGACAAATACGGGCGGGAAATCCTCGCCGCGGTCGCGGCGTACTACACCGGGGGAGCCGCCAGCCAGTGGTACCTCGGTTCGGCCGCCGGGGCAACCGCAGCGGGGGCAGGAACGGTGGGTGCGATCGCCGGCGGAGCGACGGCGGGCGCGATAGTTACCGGCGATCTGCGGGGCGCCGCCCTCGGTGCGGTCGGTGGCGCGGGGTTTGGGGCTGTCGGAGCTGCCTATGGCAATACCTGGAGCCTGGGACGCATCGGCGCGTCCGGTCTGGTCGGCGGTGCAACCGCCGAGCTGGGCGGCGGCGAGTTTCGCCGGGGCTTTGCCTTCTCGGCAGGTGCTGCCACTTTCGCCTACGCCTATGACCGGGTTGTCAGCTACAACGCAACCTGGGGCCCCGGCGGGGCCGCTCAGGGGAAGCAGCGCTACGACATGCCTATCGAGGGTGCCAATAACCTTGCGGAGAGCCGTGCAACGATTGACCCAACCACGTTTACGGGGGAAGGCGGCCGGCTCAGCCGGTTCATGAATCGTATTCCTGGTATGAATGCGATTGCGGGACTGCACGATGTGTTCCAGGTGCGCCTCGATCTCTTCGGCGGGGACCGCTTCGGGAGTGTGCTGCGCTCCTCGCTCAGCTTTCCGGGCATGCCGGTCGCCGCAGGCCTGACTTACCCGGCCCTGTTCGACGGTGTACCTTCCGTGGCTGTCGCGCTGGACGACTGAGGCAGCACAACATGCACGCCAGAGCCTTTTTGCTGTTGACCGTCAGCCTGGGGGGATGCAACTTTTCCCAGATCCCGACTCTCAAGGAGTATGGCGACGCCGTCGTGGGCAAGAACATCGCCGTGATCCGCGATCTGGTCCGTCGCCCGACCAGCCGCGCGTCCCAGACCGGCTGGCAGGAGAAGACCTACCTGCTCCCCAACGGCCACTGGGTCTATGTGGAGCCGGACCGGCCGAACTGCGAGATTCACTACGAGGTCAACAACGAGGACATCATTGTGGGTTACACCCCGGTGGGCACGGGCTGCAGGTACCAGTAACCCTGCCACCGCCGGGGCCAGCTACACTGGCCCCATGGACTCCGGGACACTCGTCATTCTTGCCTGCAGCCTGCTGGCCCTGCTTCTGGGCCTGGGCCTGGGCTGGCTGGTCGCCAGCCGGCCCCGGGCGGTGTTCGAAGAACGGGCCCGGCTCCTTGCCGGCCAGTTGCAGCAAGTTCAGGTCGCCCAGGCAGAGAACGAAGGCCAGGCCCGGGAGCGGGTCCGGGGCCTCACCGAAACCCTCGAGGAACGCGCCGCCCGCATCAGTGAACTGGAGGCCGAGCTGGCAGCCTCCGCCCGGAGCAAGGCCGAACACGATCTGCGCCTGAACGCCGTACTGGCCGACACGGAGAAGCGCTTCACCGACACCTTCAAAGCCCTGGCCAGCCAGATCCTGGAAGAAAAAACTGCCAAGTTCACGGCCACCAACGAGACCAGGCTGAATGAGCTGCTCAATCCCTTCCGGGAGCGCCTCAAGGATTTTCAGAAGAAGGTTGAAGACACCCACGTCACCGACACGAGCGAGCGCCGGTCCCTGAAGGACGAGCTGAAGCGGCTCATGGCCCTGAACCAGCAGGTGAGCCAGGACACCAGGAACCTGACGACCGCGCTCAAGGGCGAAGCCAAGACCCAGGGCACCTGGGGCGAGATCATCCTCGAGCGCGTGCTGGAGATGTCGGGGCTCACCCGCGGCCGGGAGTATGAAGTTCAGGACAGCCGCGTGGCTGAGGACGGTAACCGGCAGCAGCCGGACGTACTGATCCACCTCCCACCGAACCGCAACCTGATCGTCGACTCCAAAGTGTCCCTCGTGGCCTACGAGCGCTACGCCAGCGCGGAGACGGACGACGCCCGGGAAGCAGCTCTCCAGCAGCACCTGGCGTCCCTGCGTGCTCACATCAGGTCGTTGAGCGAGAAGAATTACCCGGCGCTGTACGGACTGGAGTCCCTGGATTTCGTGCTGCTGTTCGTCCCCGTAGAGCCCGCATTCATGACCGCGGTCCAGGCGGATCCCAGCCTCTACGAAGCGGCCTGGGCCAAGAACGTGGTGCTCGTCAGTCCCACCACCCTGATGGCTACCGCCCGGGTGGTGGAGAGCGTGTGGCGCCTCGAGCGTCAGAACCGCAACGTCATGAAAATCGCCGAGCAGGCTGGGCGCATGCACGACGCCTTCGTCCTGTTCATCGTCGAGCTGGAGAAGGTTGCCAGGAACGTCCAGGCAGCCAGTGGCAGCCTCGACGATGCGGTGAAGAGGCTGCATACCGGCAAGGGCAATCTCGTGCGCCGGGCCGACGAGATCCGCAAGCTCGGCGCAAAGGCCGCGAAAGAACTCCCGACCAAGCTGCTGGACATCACCGACGACGCGTCCCCGGAGACGACCGACGATGTGGAACCCGAAGCCGGCACCCCGGACGACCCCGAAGCGGAACAGAGACTGCGGCACTAGGGAATGACGGCTGCCGGCCTCGAAGTTCTCGACCTCTCGCGACGTTACGGCAACCGCCAGATCCTCAGCGCGCTGAATTTCGCCGTCCGCACAGGCGAGTTCATCGCCATCATGGGCGAGTCCGGCTCCGGAAAGTCCACGCTCCTCAACCTGATCGCGGGTCTGGATACTCCGGACAGCGGCCTGGTCCGGATCGGCGGCGTGGACCTCATGGCCCTGGACGATGATGGCCGCACGCGCCTGCGCCGGGCCCAGGTGGGTTTTGTCTTCCAGTCCTTTCATATCCTCCCGCACCTGACCGTGGCGCAGAACGTGGAGCTGCCCCTGGTACTCCTCGGTGTCCCGGCGGCGGAGCGGCAGAATCGCACTGCCGAAATGCTCCACGCCGTCGGTCTCGCGGAACGCCACGGGAGCCCGCCCCGGGAACTGTCCGGCGGCGAGCTGCAACGGGTCGCAGTGGCCAGAGCTCTCGTCCATCGGCCGGCCCTGGTGCTGGCGGATGAACCCACCGGCAACCTGGACCCGGACACCGCCGCCACCATCCTTGCCCTGCTGGGTGACCAGGTGCGGGCGGCGGGCGCGGCCGGCGTGCTGGTGACCCACTCGGCCATCGCAGCGGCGCGGGCCGACCGGGTGCTGACGCTGGATCACGGCCGGCTGCGGCACGCCGGCGAACCGGGCAACTAGGCATGCTCTGGCTCTGGTGGCATGTCAGTGCCGGCCATGCCCGGAGCCACCGTCTCCGCACGGTTGTTCAGGTGCTCGCCATTGCGGTGGGCGTGGCGCTGGGCTACGCGGTCAGCCTCATCAACACCGCCGCCCTGGCGGAGTTCAGTGCTGCCTTGCGGGAAGTGAATGGGGAAGCAGACGCCGTCGTTGAAGGCTCCGGTCGCGGGTTCGACGAACAGCTGTTTGCCCGGGTGGCTGCTCATCCCGGCGTGCAACTGGCGAGTCCTGTGCTGGCCACCGACGTGCTGGTCCTGGGCAGTAACACCCGTCTGCCGATTCTTGGCGTGGACGCGCTGCGCGCCGGCTGGGTCACGCCGGGGCTGATCCCCGACTATTCCTCCGGCCCGGCGCAACCGGACAACGCCGAACCCCGGTCCCGCTTCGCGCTGTTTGCAGACGGCATCTTCCTGTCCCCCGCTGCGCTGGAGCGCTTCGGCGTGCAGCCAGGCGGCGAGCTGCGCCTCCAGTCCGGGGACGAGCCGGTGACGCTGATCGTCCGCGGCAGCCTGCCCGCCACCAGGCCCGGCCGCCTGCTCGGCGTGATGGACCTCGGCTTTGCCCAGTGGCGGCTCGGGAGACTGGGCCTGCTGACCCGCATCGATCTGCGGCTGAAGCCCGGGGTAACTGCCGGGTCACTGGTGAAGGACCTCCCGCTGCCTCCCGGTCTGACGCTGGCGGGACCCGACGCCAGCGAGGCCCGCCTGGCGACCCTCTCCCGAGCCTACCGGGTCAATCTCAATGTGCTGGCGCTGGTGGCGCTATTCACCGGCAGCTTCCTGGTGTTCTCGCTGCAGGTGCAGGCCACGCTGGCCCGCCGGCCGCAGCTGGCCTACCTGAGGGCAGCCGGCGTAACCGCAGGGGAACTGCAGTGGTTGCTGGTGGCTGAAGCGGCCACCATCGGTGTGCTCGGCAGCGTGCTCGGCCTGTTGCTGGGGATCGGCATCGCCCAGGGCGTCCTCGGCGCGCTCGGCGGCGACCTCGGGAGTAACCCGGGCGGCGGCTTCAGGCCGCTACTGGTTCTGCCCCCGGCCATGACCGTGGGCTATGCGGTCCTGGGCATCACCGCCGCCATCGCGGGCGGCCTCGTCCCCGCACGGGAGGCAGCCCGTGCGGCGATCGCGCCCGCTCTCCGCTCGGGTGCAGAAGAAGACGCCCTGCAGCCTCTCGGCCACCTCGCACCCGGACTGCTGCTGATCGCTGCGGCCACGGTGCTGGTGTGGCTGCCGGCAATCGGCGGAGTATCCCTGGCGGCTTATCTCGCCATCGGCTGTCTGCTGATCGGCGTGATCGCCCTGCAACCGCGCCTGGCCGGCCTCGCCTTCCGGCCGGTTGCCCGGTGGCTCGAGGGCTCGGCGCTCGGCACCCGCTGGCCCATGCTGCTGCTGGCAGCGAACCGGCTGGCCCGGGCGCCGGGCGGCGCTGCGGTCGGCATGGCCGGCATCGTCGCGAGCTTCGGGCTGATGGTCGCGATGGGCACGATGGTGGGCAGCTTCCGCGGCTCCCTGGAAGACTGGCTGATCCGCGTGCTGCCCGCTGACGTTTATGGGCGGGTCGGCCAGTTCACCACCGATACGCATTTCTCGGCGGAAGATCTGCGACTGATCGCAGCACACCCGGGCGTGGCGCGGGTGGAATTCTCCCGGGCCACCAGCGTGACGCTGGCGCCAGACAGGGCGGCGGTGGCCATCATCGCGCGCCCGGTGGACATTGCCCGCGCCGCGGAGCTGCTGCCCCTGGTCGGTGCGGAGGCAGAGGTGCCGGCGGGTGCACGTCCGGTCTGGGTGTCCGAGGCCATGGCGGACCTCTACGGTGTGCAGCCCGGCCAGGAACTCGCACTGCCCCTCGCCGGCCGGCTCGAGACCTTCACGGTTGGAGGCGTGTGGCGGGACTACGCACGGCAATTCGGCTCCGTGATCCTCCGCACCGGGGACTACGAGCGGCTGACCGGCGACACCAGCCGCACCGAGGCGGCGCTGTGGCTCCGCCCGGGTGCGACCGCGGAGGCGGTGATCCGCGACTTGCAGAAGACCGTGCCTTCCGGTGAGGCGGTGCAGTTCAATGGCACGGGCGAGATCCGCGCGCTCAGCCTGCGCGTCTTCGACCGGAGCTTTGCCGTGACCTACGTGCTGGAGATCGCTGCCATCCTGATCGGCATGATTGGGGTCGCGGCCACCTTCTCCGCCCAGGCCATCGCCCGGACCCGGGAGTTTGGCATGCTCCGGCACGTGGGCGTCACGCGGGGCCAGGTGCTGCGGGTCTTCGCCCTGGAGGGCGCACTCGCCACCGGCCACGCGCTGCTGGTGGGGCTGGTCACCGGCCTGCTGGTGTCCCTGGTGCTCATTCGCGTGGTGAACCGCCAGTCCTTCCACTGGACCATGGACTTCAACCTGCCGACGACACTGATTGCCGTTCTGTGCATCGCCCTGCTCCTCTGCGCCACAGTCACGGCGGCGCTCGCTGGCCGGCGGGCGACGGGCGTGAGTCCGCTCCGCGCCGTGCACGAGGATTGGTGATGCTGAGCCGGCGGCAACTGCTGCTCACGATGAGTGCGCTCGCTGCGCCGGGTGTCCGGGCCGACGTGACCTTCCCGGCTGTCGTCCCCCGCCCACTACGCTTCCCGGAAGACTATGGCGCCCACCCGGACTTCCGCACCGAGTGGTGGTACCTGACGGGCTGGCTGGGAGATGCCGCCCGGCCACTGGGCTTCCAGGTCACCTTCTTCCGGGTACGCACCGACGTGGATCCGGCGAATCCGAGCACCTTCGCGGCCCGGCAGCTGGTGATTGCCCACGCGGCCCTGGCCGACCCGGCCGCGGGCAAGCTGATGGTGGACGAGCGCATCGCCCGCACGGGCTTCGACCTGGTGCAGGCGGGGACGGTTGAGACGGACGTGCGGCTGGACGGCTGGTCGCTCAAGCGGGATGCCCTGACCGATACCTACGTGGGACAGATCGCCGCCCGGGGCTTCACGCTGAACTTTCGTGCAGCCAGTCAGGGCCCGCCCTGGCTGCAGGGGGACGCCGGCGTGTCCCGGAAGGGGCCGCTGCCGGCGCAGGCGAGTTACTACTACTCCCGGCCCCAGTTGCAGGTTGAAGCGGAGATATCGGTCGCTGGTGGTAGCAGCGGCGACCGCCGCGAAATCGCGCGGGGCATCGCGTGGCTCGATCACGAGTGGTCCAGTGCCGCCCTGGCCCCCGATGCCGCGGGCTGGGACTGGATCGGCATGAACCTGGATGACGGCAGTGCGCTGCTGGCTTTTCAGATCTGGCGCCAGGGTGCTGCTCCCGGAGAAATACCGCTCCAGCGTTACGCCGCCTTCCACAGCCCAACCGGGGAAACGCGCCTGGTCGATCCTGCCACGGTGCGCTTCACCCCACTACGCCAGTGGACGTCCGCTCGCAGCCGCGCGTCCTGGCCCATCGCCCAGCGTATTCAGGTGGGCGAGCGCACCTTCGACACTGCACCCCTGATGCCGGATCAGGAGCTCGATTCCCGGCTGACAACCGGCGCGGTGTACTGGGAAGGCGCGAGCACGTTGCTCGAGGCGGGCCGGCCCGTGGGACACGGCTACCTGGAAAT
>CAMBYH010000015.1 GCA_945872065.1 Arsukibacterium tuosuense | reverse complement strand
TGGCGCCACCGAAGAGGGGCCCGAGCCAGGTGCCATTGGCCGCCGGCCGGTTCCGGCCGTAGCTGCAGTCCGAGCCGCTGAAGGCAAAGGTGATCTGGGTGCAGGAGAAGAGCACTCCAGAGAACGTGCCGTCGATGACGTAGGTGGTCGCGGCGGCGCTGGCCGGCCCGCTGGCGACCAGGGAAAGGCCCAATGCGCCTGCAGCAAAAATTCCTGCGGCTCTCCCTGCGGCTCTTAGCTTCCTCATTGCGGCAATCCTCCAAAAGATGACGGGGCCCTGGCGACAACAGCGTTATGCGCCAGGGCATTAGCCAACAAAGCGGGCGGGTTATGCATTTTTCCCCCGTCGCCTGGAGCCCGTGCCGCCTTCAAGTGGGTGGCTGCCGGACCGCTCCAGACCTTACGCGAGACAAAACCCAGAACCAGAACCTCCCCCAGAGGGCGGTGGGTATGCCTTATTGGTAGTGCGTGAACCCTACCGCGCCCGGGGGTGTAGAGGCAAGACCGTTGGTCTGCCGTCCGAGCGGTAGTCAGGCGTGGAAGTCGGGGTGCCGCCGGGCAGGGTGGTCGCCCCCCCGATCAGGTGACGGAGCAGTCGGGCTCCCGGCCGTCGGCATGGCGTTCGGCCAGCTCGGGCCGACCCAGGCTGGAGACGGAGATGACTTGCCCGCCCAGGCTGCCGCCTTCGGCGCAGAACGTGAACTCCCCGCCACCCGGCCCGCCATTGGGCGCAGCAACCCGCCCGGTGGGTTCGTAGCCAAAAGCCGCGTCGAAGGCGTCAGTGCGAATCTGCAGGCCTGTCAGCCGGGAGGTGGCGCCCAGCACCGGCTCACTCGCGTCCAGCCGGAAATCGCCGTTACTGTCCACAAACCGGATCCAGCCTGTCTCCCAGGCCACCCGGGCGCACGCCCGGCCGTCGGCGCTGGGGCAAACAACGATGGGGGTGTTCCGGGTAATGGCCTCGCTCCGGGCCAGATGTAATGTGGCCACCAGCTCGTTGATCGCCGTCGCCCGCTGATTGCTGCGGGTAAGGCTGTCCAGGCTGGGCACCACCAGGGAGAGGCTCACACCCGCTACCGCCAGGGTCGCCAGCAGTTCCCCGAGGGAAAAGCCTGCCTGGCGGTGGGTGGCGCTGACGGGTCGGAAAGCGTGCATGGTGCGTTTATCCGGGGTGGCTCGGTTGAGGTTCGAGCATAAGGACGGCCCCCGGTCCGGGCGGTGAAGCAGATCACGCTTCCCGGTGGCCGGGCGCCGGACCCGCTGTTGCAGGCGGGCGACACCGGAAGCGGCCATAGCCAAGCGCTCCGGGCTGCGTTAAGTTGTTGCACCACGCGGCGTGGCTTGCTCCGCGGGAAGCCAGAAGAAACACTCTCTCAGGGGAAACACATGTTGCGAAGTAAGGTGCTTACCGTCACCGCTGTCGGCGCGTCGCTGTTGCTGGGCCATGCGGTCGCTCAGGCAGCCGAAGAAGTGGGTCAGGCCTACATCAAGGGTCTTGCTACCTATATCGATCCGGACAACGACCGGAATGTGGATGACGGAGTGGTCGGCGGCATCGGCGGCTTCGGCTACGCCCTGAGCGAGCACTTCAATATCGAACTCGACTTCCAGAGCCTCAGCCTGGACGGCGAAGACGGTGCCGAGGGTGCCGGGTCCTTTCCCAATCAGGACCAGACGGCCCTGAGCGCCAACCTGATGAACATCTATAACCGGGACGGGCGTTTTGCCCCGTACATCCTGGCAGGCCTCGGCGTCGTCAATACCCAGGTCGATGGCTCGGACAGTGACGACTTTCAGGCCCAAGCGGGCGTCGGCGTGCTGACCCGCCTCTGGGGCAGCCGCCTCTCCCTCCGTTCAGAAGTGCTCGGGCGCTACCAGGATGCGGACGACAGCCTGACGGATCTCCTCGTGAATGTCGGTTTCAGTGTGGCCCTGGGCAGCAAGGCGGCACCGGTCGCCGCGGTTGCCGCCCCGGTGGTGGCTGCCGCCGTGGCGCCGCCGCCGGCCGCGCCGGAGGACAGCGATGCTGACGGTGTGTTCGACCCGAACGACCAGTGCCCGGAGACGCCGATGGGCGACCGGGTCAGTCCTCAGGGTTGCTCCTGCGACGTGACGCTCCAGGTGCAGTTCAAGCTGGATTCGGCGGAACTCACCGACGCGGACAAGGTCACGCTGGACGAAGTGGCGGCGAACCTGACACGGCTGAAGTTTGTCTCCGGCACGGTGGTGGGCCACACGGACAGTTCCGGTTCCGAGGCTTACAACCAGAAGCTGTCGGAGCGCCGGGCCCAGTCGGTGGCAACCTACCTGGAAGGCAAGGGCATCGCCGTCGGCCGGCTGGCCGCCTCCGGTGCGGGTGAGAGCGAGCCGATTGCAGACAACAAGACTGCGGAAGGCCGCGCCCAGAACCGGCGGGTGGTGCTGAAGCGCACGGACTGCGACGCGCCGAAGTAAGCGCCAGGTCGTCCAACGCGAAAAACAAGAGCCCCGGTCGCGCATGCGGCCGGGGCTTTTTTATTGTTGGGCGTGATTGGTCGGGGTGACAGGATTCGAACCTGCGACCTCTTGCTCCCGAAGCAAGCGCTCTACCAAGCTGAGCTACACCCCGAACGGGTTTCGATCTG
Organism: Arsukibacterium tuosuense; assembly: GCA_945872065.1. Lineage (GTDB taxonomy): Bacteria > Pseudomonadota > Gammaproteobacteria > Steroidobacterales > SHZI01. The sequence goes on along the minus strand of CAMBYH010000015.1, from coordinate 35,327 downwards.
CGGGGCTTGCCCGCAGCGGCGGCCATTGTATACGCCGGCAGCGGATGGCGTCAGTAACGGCGCTCTACAGCGAAGTCCGCCAGGTCGTTCAGGGCGGTCTTGAAGGGGGAATCAGGCACGGGCCCGAGGGCTGCCCGGGCCCGCGCGGCGGAATCCCTGGCCTTGGACGCCGTGTAGGCGAGGGCCCCGGTGGACTGGATGGCCGCCTGAATGGCGCGGATGTCTTCCCGGCCGCCCCGCTCGATCGCCCGGCGGATCATTACCTGTTCCTTCGGCGAGCCCCGTTGCAGTGCGTAGATCAGCGGCAGCGTCGGCTTGCCTTCGGCGAGGTCATCACCCACCTGCTTGCCCAGTTCGCCAGGGTTGGCGCTGTAATCCAGCGCATCGTCCACCAGCTGAAAGGCCAGGCCCAGCTCCCGCCCGTAGTCCACCAGGGCTTCTTCGACCGCCCGGGTCTGGTCCGCAAGGATGGCGCCGATCTGGGCGCCGGCCTCGAAGAGGCGGGCGGTCTTCCGGTAGATGACGTCCATGTACCGTTGTTCGGTGGTCTCCGGGTCCTTGCAGTTCATCAGCTGCAGGACTTCGCCTTCGGCAATGGTGTTCGTGGCATCGGCCAGCACGTCCATGATGCGCATCTGGCCGACCTGGACCATCAGCTGGAAGGCCCGCGAGTACAGGAAATCACCCACGAGCACGCTCGCCTCGTTGCCAAAGACGCTGTTGGCCGTGTCCTGCCCGCGGCGCAGGTCGGACGCGTCCACCACGTCGTCATGGAGCAGGGTAGCGGTGTGAATGAACTCGATGATGGCGGCCGTGATGATGTGCCGGTCACCGCGGTAGCCGCAGGCCCGGGCAGCGAGGAGGGTGATCAGGGGTCGCAAACGCTTGCCGCCGCCGCCCACGATGTAGTGGGAGACGCTGTTCACCAGGGCCACGTCGCTGCGGAGGCGTGCGGTGATTTCCCGATTGACCGCCGGCCAGTCGTCCCCCAGCAGGGCACGCACTGCTTCCAGGTCAAATCGTGGGAATTCCGGTTGGACGAGATGCATTGCGAGAAGAATAATGCCCGCGATGCGGCGCTCTGTACACCATGCGGTCACCGCGGCGCTGCTGATTGCCGCAGCGCTGTCGTCGGTTTCAGTCCACGCCTTCGGCCCTGCCGGTCACCGGGTGGCCGGGTACCTTGCTGAGCAGCACCTCTGCGCTGAAACCCGGATTGCCCTCCAGCCGTTGCTCGCGGGCATGCCGCTCGCGGAAGCAGGCCTGTGGCCAGACTGGATTCGCCAGCTGCCCGAGTGGGAGCACACGAAGCCCTGGCACTTCCTGAACGTGAGCGATCGCGGCTCGATCGCCCGGGCTGCTCGCCAGAGCCCCGACAACGTGCTCGCTGCCCTTGAGCGCTTCGAGCAGGAGCTGGCCGATACGTCCCTGGGTAACCGGCGCCGGGGCCAGGCTCTGCGCTTCGTCGTGCACTTCGTCGTCGATCTGCACCAGCCGCTGCACGTGGGCCGCGCCAGCGATCGGGGCGGCAACCTCATTCCTGTGGTGCTGGCAGGCCGGACGACCAATCTCCACGCGGTCTGGGACGGGGAGCAACTCCCACCCACCGGCAGCCGGAACGCCCGGGAAAGGGCCCAAAGGCTGCCCGATCCAGCGACCGCTGACCTGCGGCGCTGGCTCCGGGCAAGCCCCGCAGACTGGGCCCGGGAGAGCCAGGCGCTCCGGTCCCAGGTGTATGACTACCCGGCCCCCGCGGTGGGCGTGCCTGTGGCCCTCCCGACCGCCTATCTGGAGCAGGCCAGTGCCATTGTCGAGCAGCGACTGCTCCAGGCGGGCCGGCGCCTCGCCGGGCGCCTGAACGCGCTGCTGGGTGCCCCGGGCCAGTGCGACACAGAGGTTGCCACCCGGTAGCTAACCCTCTAGAATTCGTTGGCTTTTCGAGGGGTTGTGTTCAGCCCCCACCCGGGACCGCCACCGGGACCAGATCTTCAAGGAATAATCCGATGTACGCAGTGTTCAAGACCGGTGGCAAGCAGTACCGCGCCAGCCAGGGCGAAAAAGTTAAAGTCGAAAAACTCGATGCGGCTGCCGGCGACACCGTCGAGTTCGCCGAGGTCCTGATGGTTGGCGAGGGTGCCACGGTCCAGGTGGGCAAGCCGCTGATCTCCGGGGCCAAGGTTACCGGCACCGTGGTGGCCCAGGATCGTCACGACAAACTAACCGTCATCAAGTTCAAGCGCCGCACAACCTACAAGCGCATGCACGGCCACCGGCAGGCGTTTACCCTGGTGGAAATCACCGGCATCGCTGGCGGCGCCTGATTACAGCCGGCGGCGCCTGATTACAGCCGGCGGCGCCGCACTACGGCCTGCGGCGCCCGAACACAAACTTCGAGGGATTTAAGTCATGGCACATAAGAAAGCAGGCGGCAGTACCCGTAACGGCCGCGATTCTGAGTCAAAGCGTCTCGGCCTGAAGAAGTACGGCGGCGAAACAGTCATCGCCGGCAACATTCTCGTGCGCCAGCGCGGCACGCAGTATCACCCGGGCAAGAACGTGGGCCTTGGCCGCGATCACACCCTGTTCGCCAAGGCGAATGGAGTGGTTCTGTTTGAGATCAAGGGTGCTGCCGGCCGGCGGGTCGTCAACGTTGTTTCGGCTGCCGCACCAGCTACTGCCTAAATTCAGGGCCCAAGCCGGGTTTGGCTTGAGGCCGGGTTTGGCTTGAGAAAGACCCCGCGTATGCGGGGTTTTTCGTCTCTGGGGCTCTCCATGCGTCGCCCAATGGCCTGCCAGGCACAGTCGAGGGAGTTGCCGCCATGAAATTTGTCGATGAAGCCACCATTCGTGTGGCTGCCGGGAACGGTGGTCCTGGCTGCGTCAGTTTTCGGCGGGAGAAGTTCATCCCCCGGGGCGGGCCGGACGGTGGTGATGGCGGTGACGGCGGCAGCGTGTGGCTGGTGGCGAGTCGTGCGCTCAACACGCTGGCCGACTTTCGCGTTAACCGGCGCTTCGCTGCCAAGAGCGGCGAGGGTGGCTCGGGTTCGGACTGTACTGGCCGCTGTGGCGAATCCCTCGACGTTCTGGTGCCTGCCGGCACCCGGGTCATTGAGGCAGACACCGGCGAGTTGCTGGGTGATCTCACCCGGGATGGGGAGCGGCTGCTGGTGGCGGCCGGTGGGGAGGGCGGGCGCGGCAATACCCGCTTCAAGAGCAGCGTCAATCGAGCGCCCCGCCAGTCTACCCCCGGCACCCCCGGTGAGAGCCGTACCCTGAAGGTTGAGTTGAGCCTCCTGGCGGATGTAGGGCTGCTGGGCAAGCCGAACGCCGGCAAGTCCACGCTGCTGCGGGCTGTATCTGCGGCCCGGCCCCGTGTGGCGGACTACCCGTTCACTACGCTGCACCCCGGCCTGGGCGTAGTGTCAGTTGGACCGTTACGCAGCTTTGTGATGGCGGATATTCCCGGCCTCATCGAGGGGGCTGCCGACGGGGCTGGTCTTGGCACCCGCTTTCTCCGGCATCTGGGCCGGACGCGACTCCTGGTTCATCTCGTTGACCTGGCACCTTTCGATGGCAGCGATCCCGCCGCCGATGCCGTGGCTGTAGTCCGTGAACTCCAGCGCTTCAGCCCGGAACTCGCGGCCAGGGAGCGGTGGCTCGTACTGAACAAGACCGACCTGGTGAGCGAGGATGAAGCGGCGCAGATGGAGGCTGCCGTGTGCGCCGCACTCGGTCTCGACCGGACGGCTGAAGGCCCGCCCGTCTACCGGATCAGCGCGCTGACGAGCGCCGGCACCGTGCGGCTGACACAGGATCTGATGAAGCGGCTGGAAGAGCTGGCGCCCGTAGGAACCCCTTTAGGCGCGACCGACCTTCAAGCTGACGGCGTGGAAAATGACGGTGGGGATCGCGCCTGAAGTGGGGATCGCGCCTTAAGGCGCTCCTACTTCTTCTTTTTGGTGGCCAGCGCCTTGACCGCCTTGTTCAGGCGGCTCTTGTGCCGGGCAGCCTTGTTCTTGTGGGTGAGGCCCTTGTTCACCATGCTCGCTACCTCAGCGGCACCGGCCTTGAACGCACTGGCGGCTTCCGCCGTATCGCCGGCCTCGATGGCCTTGACCACCTTCTTGATGGCGGTCCGCATTCGCGAGCGGAGGGCCACATTATGCTGACGACGACGCTCGCCTTGTTTGGCGCGCTTGGCTGCTGACTTGGTGTTCGCCACAGGTACTTCCAGACTGGTCTTGCTGAGGTGGGAGCCGCGGAAGGCCGCGGCGGGCGCGTATTCTTCAGGTTTAGCCCCGGGTAAGTCAAGGTCGGTAGACTGGCGCCCGCATGACTGAATCGCTCCAGCCCGCCAAGCAGCCCACCGGCCCGAGTGGTCGCAAGCTCCTCCGGTCCACCGGCACCGTGGGTGTCTGGACCCTGCTGTCACGGGTTCTCGGCCTGGTCCGGGACATTGTCTTTGCCCGGTACTTCGGTGCGTCCCTGGTCATGGACGCCTTCTTCGTGGCGTTCAGGATCCCCAATATCTTCCGGCGCTTCTTCGCCGAGGGCTCCTTTTCCCAGGCGTTCGTCCCGGTGTTTGCCGAGTATGACCAGTCCCGGGACCACGCGGAGGTCCGGGAGCTGGTCAGCCGCACCGCCGGGACCCTTGGGGTCATGCTGTCCGTCCTGGCGGCCCTGGGGGCGATCGCTGCCCCGGTCTTCATTGGCGTGTTTGCCCCTGGTTTCGCGAACGGCACCAGCGGAGCGGACGCCGGGCGCTTTGCGCTCGCGGTGGACATGCTGCGCTGGACGTTTCCCTACCTGCTGTTCGTGTCACTAGCCGCGCTGGCCGGTGGCGTCCTCAACACCTATCACCGCTATGTGGCCGCCGCCTTCTCGCCCGTGATGCTGAACGTGGTGCTGATTATCTTTGCAGTCTGGGTTGCCCCTCTCTACGCACGGCCCGGCATGGCGCTGGCGGCCGGGGTCTTTGCCGCGGGCGTTGTCCAGTTGCTCTGCATGCTCCCATCCCTCGCGCGCATCCGCCTCCTGCCGCTGCCCCGGTGGGGCTGGACACATCCCGGGGTGCGCAAGATTCTCAAGCTGATGGTGCCGGGACTGTTTGGCTCCTCGGTGGCGCAGATCAGCATTCTGCTGGACACCCTCATTGCGTCGTTTCTGGTGACCGGCAGCATCAGCTGGCTGTATTACTCGGACCGGATCATGGAGTTTCCCCTGGGGGTGTTTGGTATCGCCCTCGCCACCGTGATGCTGCCCAATCTGTCCCGCCAGCACGCGGCGCGGGCGACGGAAGACTTCGGCAACACGCTGGACTGGGCGCTGCGCCTGGTGATCCTGATCGTCACGCCGGCCACTCTCGGCCTTATGCTGCTGTCCGGGCCGCTGCTGGCAACGCTCTTCTACGGTGGCGAGTTCGGCATCCAGGACGTCGAACAGTCCAGCTACAGCCTCATTGCCTACTCCGCGGGTCTGATGGGCTTTACCATGGTGAAGGTCCTCGCCCCCGGCTACTTCGCCCGCCAGGACACCGGGACGCCGGTGCGCGTTGGCCTGATCGCCCTGGGCTCGACCATGGTCCTCAACCTGCTGCTGGTAGTGCCCTGGGCGCTGGCGGGCTGGGAGGCGCCTCACGCGGGGCTGGCCCTCACCACGTCCCTGGGTTCCTTCATCAACTCGGCCCTGTTGTATCGCGGACTGCGGCGGTCCGGAGTCCTGAAGCCCGGAGCCGGCTGGGGGCAGTTTCTGGTGCGGGTTGCCGTGGCAGCCGGCGTCATGGCCGTACTGCTGGTGTCTGCCGTTCCGGCCACCCCCGACTGGCTGGTTGCGGGCTCGCTCACTCGCTGCCTCTGGCTCGCGGCAGCCGTCGGTGGTGCGGCCCTCGCCTATTTCGCGGCACTCTTCGCCGTGGGCCTGCGCCCCACGGATATGCGGCTGCGAAACTTGTAGTCGGCCGACCTTATAATTCCCGCTTTTGGCGCCCTCGATCCCATGCATGTTTTCCGCAGGCTTAGGTCAGGAGTTCAAGCGGTACCGTCCGGATGCGTGGCAACCATTGGAGTTTTCGATGGTGTCCACCTCGGGCACCGGCGGATTCTCGACCGTGTGCGGGAGCAGGCGGCCGCAAGGGACCTGCCCTCGCTGGTCTTCAGCTTTGAGCCCACGCCCCAGGAGGTCATGAGTCCACAGCAGCCGCCGGCTCGCCTCATGCGCCTGCGGGAAAAGTTCCTGGCTCTGCAGTCACTTGGTATCGACCACCTGTATTGCCCCCCCTTCGAGCAGCACCTCCAGGAACTGTCTCCTGAGGCGTTTATCGAGCAGTTGCTGGTCGGGTTGCTGGGCGTCCGGCATCTGGTGGTGGGGGATGATTTCCGCTTTGGCCAGGGCCGGGCCGGCACTCTGGCCCACCTGCAGGCGGGCGGGCAGCGACACGGTTTTGGGGTGGAGCAGGTCGGGAGTGTCACGGTGGGTGCCCTGCGGGTCTCGAGCACCGCGATCCGTCAGGCCCTCGCCGCCGGTGACCTCTCCACGGCAGGGCAGTTGCTGGGTCGACCCTACCGGATGGTGGGCCGGGTTGGCCGCGGGCAGCAGCTGGGCCGGCAGCTGGGGTTTCCTACCGCGAACCTCCGGCTGCAGCGACTTGTGAGCCCCCTGAGCGGTATCTTCGCCGTCCGGGTGCACGGTATTGAGGCGGGCACCCGGGATGGCGTGGCCAGCCTCGGCACACGACCCACGGTGGCGGGTGTCGAGGCCTTGCTGGAAGTGCATGTCTTCGACTTCGACGGCGACCTGTACGGCCGCCAGCTCGGCGTGGATTTTGTCGCCCGCCTGCGGGATGAGACCCGCTTTGATGACCTCGAAACGCTGCGCCGGCAGATGGAGCTGGATGCGGCCGAGGCCCGACGACTGCTTGCTGATAAAAGGACCCACGAGTGACGGACTACAAGGACACGGTGAACCTTCCCCGCACGGACTTCCCGATGAAGGGCGATCTGGCGAAACGGGAGCCCCAGATGCTGGCGGAGTGGAACGCCCAGGACCTCTACGGCGAGATCCGCAAGGCCGCTGCCGGCAGGCCGCGTTTTCTCCTCGTCGATGGCCCGCCCTATGCCAATGGCGACATCCACATTGGGCATGCGGTCAACAAGGTCCTCAAGGACATCATCGTCAAGTCCAAAACCCTGTCGGGCTTCGATGCGCCCTATATCCCAGGCTGGGACTGCCACGGACTGCCCATCGAGCATCAGGTGGAGAAGAAGCAGGGCAAAGTGGGGGAGAAGTTGAGCGCCACGGAGTTCCGCAAGGCCTGCAGGGAGTACGCCCTGCAGCAGGTGGACAGCCAGCGCCGGGACTTCCGTCGCCTGGGTGTGCTCGGTGACTGGGATCGCCCCTACCTGACCCTGGATCCCCGCTTCGAAGCTGAGCAGATCCGCGGCTTCGCCCGGATCATCGAGAACGGCCACCTGCTCCGGGGCTACAAGCCTGTGCACTGGTGTCTCGACTGCCGGTCAGCCCTGGCTGAAGCAGAGGTCGAGTACGCCGACAAGACTTCCATCGCTCTGGATGCCCGTTTTGACGCGGTGGACGCGGCAGCGCTCTATCGGCGTCTCGGCCTGGAAGCGGGGGCACCCGTTGCCATCCCCATCTGGACCACCACGCCCTGGACGTTGCCCGCCAATCAGGCGGTGGCCCTGGGTGGCGAACTGCCCTACGTCCTGGTCAGCGCGGAGCTTCCCGCAGGCACGGCTGTGCTGGTGCTCGCCGAAGGCCTGGCAGACGCAGCGCTTCGCCGCTACGGCGCCGGGACTTCCACCATCCTGGCCCGCTTCGAGGGGGCGGCGCTGGAGGGCCTCGCGCTCCGGCACCCGTTCTGTGCCCGGGACGTCCCGGTAATCCTCGCCGACTATGTGACGCTGGATGCCGGCACCGGCGCGGTGCACACGGCGCCGGCCCACGGCCAGGACGATTACCAGTCCGGGTTGCGCTATAAGCTGCCCGTGGACAACCCCGTCGATGGCCGGGGTGTCTATGTGCCCGGTACGCCGCTGCTCGCCGGTGTGCACATCACGGATGGCAATGGGCGCATCGTCGAACTGTTGCGGGAGAATGGCCATCTGCTGCACACGGAAAAGTTCCAGCACAGTTACCCGCACTGCTGGCGCCACAAGACGCCGCTGATCTTCCGGGCCACGCCCCAGTGGTTCATCAGTCTCGACCAGAATCACCTCCGTGAAGCGACCCTCAAGGCCATCACCGGCGTCCGCTGGTTCCCGGCGTGGGGGCAGGAGCGTATCGAAGGCATGGTGGCCGGGCGGCCGGACTGGTGCATTTCCCGGCAGCGGACCTGGGGCGTGCCAATTCCGCTGTTCATCCATCGGCAGACCGGCGAGCTGCACCCGGACACCCTGCAGCTCATCGAGGCGGTTGCCCTGCGCATGGAGCAGCAGGGCATCGATGGCTGGTTCGAGCTGGACCCGGCAGAGCTGCTCGGTGCCGCCGCCGCCGATTACGACCAGGTCACTGACACCATGGATGTCTGGATGGACTCGGGGATGGTCCATCACTGCCTTGCCCGGAGCCGCCCGGAGATCGGGTTTCCTGCGGACCTGTATCTGGAGGGCTCCGACCAGCACCGGGGCTGGTTCCAGAGTTCGCTGCTCACGGCGATGGCAACGGACGGGGCGGCGCCCTACCGGGCGGTCCTGACCCACGGTTTCACGGTGGATGACAAGGGCCGCAAGATGTCCAAGTCCATGGGCAACGTCGTTGCGCCCCAGTCCGTGATGAACTCCCTCGGTGCCGACATCCTGCGTCTGTGGGTTGCGTCCAGCGACTACAGCAGTGAGATGAACGTTTCCCAGGAAATCCTGAAGCGCATGGCGGATTCCTACCGCCGGATGCGCAACACGGCCCGCTTTCTGCTGGGTAACCTGGACGGCTTCGATCCTGCGAGGGATGCGGTGCCTGTTGACGCGCTGGTGGCTGTGGATCGCTGGGCGATCGACCGGACTGCCCAGCTGCAGCGTGAGATTCTCGAGGCCTACGCGGGCTATGAGTTCCACAAGGTTTACCAGCAGCTCCATAACTTCTGCATCGTCGATCTTGGCGCGTTCTACCTGGACGTGATCAAGGATCGCCTCTACACCACGCCCCGCAGTGGTCTGCCAAGGCGGTCGGCTCAGACTGCCATGTGGCATATCCTCGAGGCCATGGTGCGCTGGCTGGCGCCAGTACTCAGCTTCACCGCAGAGGAAATCTGGCGGTTCCTGCCGGGCAAGCGGCCAGCCTCCGTGCTGCTGTCTGTCTGGCACGAACTCCCGGAAATGCCGCCCGGTGCCGTGGACTGGACGAGCCTGCTGGCCGTGCGTGAGCCTGCCTCCCGCGCCCTGGAGGCTTTACGTGAGTCGGGCGCCATAGGCTCCAGCCTGGATGCCACGCTGACGATCTACGCGGATGGCGAGCTCCGTAGCCAGCTGGATCAGCTGGGCGATGAACTGCGGTTTCTCTTTATTACGTCGGCAGCTACCGTCCGGTCCGCGGCAGAGCATCCACCCGACGCGCTGGCTGGCACCCTGGCCACTGCGTTGCCCGGAGGCGAGTTCTGGGTGGTGGCTGCGCCGGCGGCGGAGGCCAAGTGCGTGCGCTGCTGGCACCACCGCGCCGATACGGGCTCTGTGTCAGCGCACCCGCACCTCTGCAGTCGCTGCGTCAGCAACGTGGCGGGCAGTGGTGAAACCCGGTGCTTCGTATGAGGAAGAGGCCGAGTCTGCTCTGGTTGTTCATCAGTGTCCTGGTCATCGCCATCGACCAGGTCACGAAGCGCCTCATCATGGGCTCATTCGAGCTCTATGATCGCCTGCCCGTGATGCCCTACTTCGACCTCGTTCGCCTGCACAACACGGGCGCTGCATTCAGCTTCCTGGCCAATGCCTCAGGCTGGCAGAACTGGTTCTTTACCGGCGTGGCACTGATCGTTAGCGGCATCATTCTCTGGTGGTTCATCCGTCAGCCCCCGGATCGGGTGGTGGTGCCGCTGGGGCTGGTTCTGGTGCTGGGCGGGGCCATCGGTAACGTCATCGATCGCCTCGAGCACGGCTACGTTGTCGACTTAATCCTGGTTTATTACGAGCGCTGGTCGTTTCCCGCCTTCAATGTGGCTGACTCCGCGATCACGCTGGGCGTGATCCTGCTCCTCATTGACGGCTTCTTTCTGGAAGGCAGGCGTCCGCAACCGTCGGCTGGAGGCGGCGGGACTAGCGCCAGCAGCGGGCAGTGACTTCGGCACTGCTGGTGCCAGCGGAGTCGCTGGCCGTGCGCTGGCCGCTCTGGTCGATGGTGAAGACCTGGCAGTCGTCATCGTCCCGCTGGGAGCCGCTGGCCGAGGCGGTGGCAGTCGCCGTGTAACCCACCGTGGCACCGTCAGCCGCAGGCGCGACGGAGAGCTCATACAGCCCAAGGCTGGTTGCCGCTGTTCCCAGGCCACCGGGAGGCGGATCGGCCAGTTCCTCGGCAGTGGTCGCGTACTGGTTGTTCTGCAGGTAGAAGCGCTCCTGGGCGGTTGAGATCCGGAGGAGGGCACTGGTAGCGTCCACCCGGTCTGCGCGCTGGACGTACTGCCGGTAGCCCGTCACGCTGGCGGTGGCCAGGATGCCCATGATCAGTACGACGATCATGAGTTCGACCAGCGTAAAGCCATGGCTGCGAGGCCGACTAGGGGCCTTCACGCTGGAACCAGTAGGTGCGTTTTGTTCCTGCTCGCCGGGGCAGCCGCGCCATGTCTTCCGCCGTGAGGCACTGGGTACCAGCGCAGATGATCTGGCCCGACTCAGTGTTGAGCCGGTTCACATCCGTCACCGGGATGCCCGTGTTCAGGACTCGCGAGCGGTCCGCGAGAGTCAGCGGCGCGCCGAGGGGACTGTCGAAGTTGGTGCGGGGCCGGCCGTCGATGACACTGATGGCGTAGAGGCGATTGACGCCGGCGCCGCTTACGCATTCGCTGGCCGTCTGGCCCGCCACAAAAGAGGTGAAGAACGTGGTGTTGTCCACCGTCAGGGCTTCGCCCAGGACCTTTTCACCGGGCTCCTGAATCAGCCGGAGCTGCCACCCTGCGGAGGCAAACGGCAGTTCAGGCTCGAGGTCCGTGGTGATATCGAGCAGCTGATCCACCGAGACTGGCGACGTGGAGTAGTCAGCCCGGTCGATGACACCAAACACGTTGAAGTCCCGGACAGAGAACAGGGCCTCGGCAATTTCGGTATCCAGCGGGTGGCCCCGATAGCCGGAGCCAATGTTGATCGAGATCAGCAGCTTGTTGTCCAGGATGACCGGTACTACATCGGGAGCTTCATAGAAGCGGCGCAGGTCTGCGGCGGTGGGCGTGGCGACGGCCGCGCCGCCCAGCGAGGCCAGAACCCCACCCTCAACGAGGGTTGCCGCCGATTCGCCATTGACGATGTCAAAGCGCCATAACTGTCCGCCCATGTCGCCCACGTAAAAGCGCTCAGCCAGACCGTCACCGTTGAGGTCCAGCGGCTTCACCGGGGCAGGAATGGAGTAGTTCATCCGGGTCAGTTCGAGATCGTGGGGACCCACGGCGGTGTCACTGCCGGCGCTCCACACCCGGCTGCCATCGGTCAGGTCCACCATGTAGATAGCGTTGCCGATGGTGTCCTGCCGGAAGGGGCCGTTGTCCTGGCCCGGGTCGTACCCGCCACCGAAGACGATCACGTCCCGGACGGTACCGCCGATGTCGACCCGCGCAGGTGCCGGCGGCGACCAGGTCTGGCCGAGGTCAGCAAAGTCACTGTCACTGCTACTTTTCTCCCAGAGCAGCTCTGGTGCAGCCGGGTCGGTCACGTCGACGGCATACACGGCGTCGCCGCCGCGACCCATGCCGAAGAGGAGGATCGCCTGCTCGTTGTCCGACAGCCCCGGACGGCCGTCATCGTTCCTGATGACCAGGTTGATCTCGCCATCCAGCCCGTAGGTTTTCGCCGCGGCAGCCTCGTTCCGGTACAGCGGGTAGAGGCCGTTCAGCAATCGCCCGGGCACGAACGCCCAGTTCTCGACTCCCGTGGCGGCATCGAAGGAGTGCAGGTAGCCGTCGTTTGTGGCTACGAACACGGCGGCGTCCGGGTTGGCGATGGTCTCGCCGTAGAGCACCGTGAGGGGCTGGACGCGGAAGGCATCGCCCAGATCCCGGCGCGCTTCCATCACGTTCCCGTCCTGATCCACGTCCCTCACGTCCCGGCCCAGAGCCCATTCAATGACTGCTTCTCGCTCGGCCACGGGCACCGCAGCCAGCGCCGCCTGGAGGTCAGCGTCGTCGGGGTCCAGCAGGGAGAGGGCAGTGCCGGAGAGATTGGTAAACACGCGCCGCACCGTCGGTGCCGGCAGGCGGCTCGCCGCACCGCCCTCAGCGACCCGGTCCCCATCCGGTTGAGCGGACCAGAAGCTGAAAGCGTCCCGGGCGAAGAGTCCGGTTACGGGGTCGATCACGGGGCGACCATCTCTCCCGACGAGCTGGCCATCAGAGAACCGGTACTTTTTGAGGTTGCCGATCCAGCGGGCGGTCTCCGTGGGCTGGAAGACGGAGACGTAGACGTCATTCAGGTTCTGGCTGCGGTTGAAGGCATTCACCGGCACGGCGGGCGCGGCGAAAGTCCCCGCATTGTCGAAGATCGACAGCACGATGCCACTCAGGGCCGTGGACAGCGAGGAGGTGTTATCAGCCAGGTGGTACTCGCCGCCGCCCCGGGCCGCCGTGCTGACAAGCAGAGGGAAATCTGCTTCGAAGCCGATGGTGTGGGTAATGACGTTCTGCAGGCCGGGGAGGGTGTCGTCCAGGTCCTGGCGGATTAGGTAGGCCGCGAGGTCGTCCAGGCAGCGGCCTTCGCCGGCGCCGTCGCAGGTGGTCCCTACCACCGACGCGAAGTCCGGCAGGGCGGTAATCCTCTTGACTGCGTCCGCGTCGGAGGTCGGTTCGCCATCCGTCAGCAGGATGATGAAGTTCTTGCTGCAGGACTCGGTGATGGGCGAAAGGTAGAGCGGCGAGCCGATCGTGTTGCCGACCCGGGACCCGGCCACACTCCGGACCGAGCCCCTGTTGCCGAAGTCCACCTTGGCGCCCCGAAACACCTGGGCGGCTTCGTAGAGGGTTTCGGACAGGGGGGTGTTGCCCGCCGGGGTCAGGGCGTTCACCGCGGCGCTAAAGGCCGCTCTGGACGTACTGAGGTCGGCCAGCGGAGCGATTACCGAGCCACCTTCACCGCCGTTGAAGCGCATCAGACCGATGTTCACGTTTTCCAGGCCCACCGCCAGGGCGTTGACCGATTCCTTGACGATGTCGAGGCGGCTTTTCTGCACCGTGGGCGGATTACTGCGCCAGTTCAGCCAGTTGCCGTCGTAGACGGTGTATTGCGTGGTCCAGGCCGGTTCGCTGGCGTCGGTCGCGGCCCAGGGCCCGTCGGGGCCGTTGGCGGCAAAGCTCTGGCTCCCGGAGCCGTTGCCATCGACCCCGCGATCACTTTCGCACTCCAGCTCGCCGTCCGGGCGGCTTCCCGTCAGTACGTCCCAACGTTCCCGGCTGCCATCCCAGCCAAGGATAAAGTCGGAGTAGTAACCCACCTGGTTGAGCTGCTGGCTGGAGGCTGCGCAGCGGTTGACTGCCTTGGGCAGGACGTTGGGGCTGTCACAGGGTGGAGTCGATGCATTGGTGGAAAAGTACAGCGCGTTGCGGTCGTAGCAACCGGCGAAGGTCTGGCTGGTGTTGTAGGTGGCCTGGGTAGCCACCAGCGTGTCCATGCTGCCGGAGGTATCGATGATGAAGAGCACGTTGGCCCGGGTAACGCCCGCACCCGGGCCGCTCAGGAAGAGCTCTGAATCATCCGCCCGGGCTGTCAGAGCCAGGCAGGCCAGCAGAGCGGCTGTCGCACGCAGGACGGCCCTCATCGCTTTTCTGCCTGGGCTTGGCGCGCGGCCGGGGCTGGTACGTCCAGCACGATCCGCTTCACCCGCCGGGTCTGGGGTTCGTAATAGACATAGACCAGGGTGGCCGGGTTGGCTGCCGCCGCTTTGTAGGCCGCGAGCAGGGCTGGCTGCCCGGCAGCCTTGCGGGTCTGCGGGGCAATGAACCAGCCCGTGGCGGTGGTCACCCTGAGCTGGACGGGCTTGCAGCTGGGACAGGGACGGACCGTCAGGTTGCCCTCGGGCCGGCCCGGCAGCTGCACGTCACTGCGCGACAGCTCGTAGGCCTGTTCAATGGTGCCCAGCGAGGCCCCGGCGGGCAGCGCCCAGGTGAGAAGCAGAAGCGCCGCCAGACCCATGGTGCCTGGCCTGCTGGTCGTAGCCCGGTTGCGGAACAGTCTGTTCATCGACCGGAGGCTCCCGTGATGGCGTAGCCCTGTACCAGCCGGACCCGCGCATCCCGCTGATCGGTCATGCCGGTCGAGGCCACCTCGTAGTTGAACGTGGGGACCCGGGGAAAACTGTTTCCCGGGGTGATGGACTCGCCCCGGTAACACGTTGTCGTGGCATAGCGGCCGCCCAGTTCCGGGACAACCACGACGGGATCGGCCGTCGGCGCCGTGCAGTCGCCGAGTGCGCCCGGGTCACCCCGGCGCAGGACGGCGTCAATGCCGGACTGGGCCAGGTTGAACGCGGTTTCCCGGTACTGGGCGTTGCCGGCCATGAGCAACCCCAGGCTGGCCGTCCGCATGGTGGAAATCGCCAGCACGGTCAGCACCATCAGCAGGATCAGGCTGATGATGAGGGCGGCACCCGACTGCTTCTGCAGGGGGGGAGGCGTGGCCTGGGTTGGCATCTAGGCGCCCTCGTTACTGAGGAAAATGGTCTTGGAAATCTGCAGGCGGCGGTAGGTCGAGGGATAGTCGGCCGAGCCCCCGACCAGATCGTCCAGATCGGCATCCGGCGTGGCGTAGCGGCGCTCGTCCACCCAGGCCGGGTCGTCGGCAGGGGTGCCAACCAGCATCCAGAGGCGCACAGCGACGACCCGGCCGTTCGGAGCAAAGTCCGGAGCCCCCGGGGTCACCAGCGGGTGATTGCCATCCACGTAACGGTCCACGTCCCCATCGCCATCGGTATCCATCCCGAGTTGCACCTGCAGGTTCTCGACGCCCGGTATTACTTCCTGGTCGTCAAAGTCCCCGGCAGGCCCGAGGACCAGCCGGCGCAATGAAGGCAGCTCGGCATCAAAACTTGACTCGTCACTGACGTAGTAAACATTGATGGCGACGTTGTTGGTGCTCGTCCCCGTGCCCACGGGCAGGCTGAAGGGCCGCACTCCATCGTTGAACAGACTGCCCTGGGCCAGGGTGGTCTGGACCTGCAGGCGCTGGGCGTCCGGCGCGGGTTCAATGCCTGCCCGCCAAGGTTCTGCATGCCGGAGGATCAGGACGTCACTGCCTGCTCGCGGCGCATCGTTGAAGGCCGGACAGTTCAGGTCGTAGGTGTCGTCCCGCACCCGCACCACATCCGCGAGGTCCAGCGGGTCAAAGTCGGGGGCGATGCCATCGCAGGTTACCGCGACGCCGGCGGGCACCGTGATCCGCGCGGGCTCGGAGTTGAGGCCCCAGTAGCGGGCCAGGCGAATGTCGGGCTCGAGAGTATCCAGGGCAAAGCGGGCGCTTTCCTGCAGCCGGGCGAGGCTGTCGCCCGCGCGATAGCTGTTCTTGCTCTGGCTGTAGACATACAGGGCGCCACCGATCAGGAACAAACCGATGGCCATGGCCACCGTCAGTTCAATGAGCGTCATGCCAAGCTGCGTCGCGCGCTTCACTGCTGGACACTCAGGGTGTAGGTGGCGGGTTCTTCCTGGCCAATTTCTGGCCAGGCCACCGTAATGGTGTAGGTGACCGGTGCTGCGCCCGCGATCCCGATTTCGCCACTGGCGCCCGCGGGCAGCTGGGCATCCAGCTGGTTGCTCCAGCTAAACCAGTCGTCATCGGCGAGCTGGACTGCCGTGCAGTTGACCGGGCCGTTGACGCAGGCACCATTGGCCCCGGGGCCGGTTCCGGCATAGGCGAGGCCCGCGTTGGGGTTGGCCCGAATCCGGTCTGCCATGTCGGCCGCCAGGTTGACCGCCGTCGTCCGGTACAGGGCCGTGCGGCCGGCCCGCAGGCCCTCCAGGTAGAGCGCCGCGATCCCCAGCATGCCCACGGACATGACGACGAGGGCCACCAGGACCTCGACGAGCGTGAAGCCCTTGTGTCTGGCTGCCATCCGTTCAACAACCATCGGTTTAACACCCACCAAGGGGACTCGTCTCGGACTGGAGATCGACGCGTTTGCGCACGAGTTGCTGCCGCCCGAGACCGCTGATCTGGATCCAGCGGCCGGCAGCGATGCCGGCGCCGGTATCCGCATCGCCCCGCTGGTCGCAGAGCTGGATGTGAAAGTCCGTAAGAGGGGCATCGATCGCCAGGGTGCCTGCGCCTGTGAACATCAGGTCAGTGGGCGTCGCGGTGACGCCATCCCGGAGGTCTCCCTCGAGAGCGCCATGCTGCTGGACCACCACGTCGTCGGCGCTGATGACCCCATCCGCGTTGCGATCCACGAAGACGGTCCAGCCCGTTCCCAGGCTGCCGCCGGCGACGCAGTTGCCTGCGCCATCGGGCGTGGGACACAGCGTTACCGTGACCTGCCGCTTGAGTGCTTCACTGCGGGCGGCAATCAGGCTGCTGACCAGATCGTTGGTGGCACTGCTCATGCGGTTGTTGGCGGCGAGGGTGGCAAAGAGGGGCGCGCCGATGCCGAGGGCAATGGCCACGACGGCCAGCACCACCATGAGTTCAATAAGGCTGAAGCCCTGTGCCTGATCTTGTTTTTGTTCTGGGATACGCACTGCAGCCGCCGGTCACGCGCCACGCCAACGGCCAGTATCGTGCCGTGATACAGCGGCGAGAAGTCGTCTGGCCGATGACTGGCGCAGCAGAGGGGACGAAGAGTAATTGTGTAGGCCATTCAGGTTTTTAGGCAGGACACTTCAGTGCACCGTTAGCTTCACCTGCGGAGGCGGCGCGGGGCCTGCCGGTATAGCTCACCACGACGGCCCGGGCACTGGGGTTGCCCCGCCGGTCGCAGAAGGTGAGGGTGCCGTTGACGGAACGACCCCAGGGCCGGAAGACAAAGGCATTCCGATTGGCCAGGATCGCGAGGGCAGGCAGCCGGCCTTCCACCTGAAGGATGGGTTCGCCACTGTCGACCCGGGGCGGGTCGTCCCGGTCCCGGTTGACGAAGACGATAAACCCGGTTTCCCAGCGCCCTGCCTGGATGCATTGCTTGCCGCTGGAGCTCCGGCAGACCGCCACGTCGGCGCCGGACTTCAGGGCTTCGTGCCGGGCGACGTACATCCCGTGCACGAAGCGGTTCACCGCACTCGTCAGCCGCGAGTCGAGCACCAGACGGGTAAAGGCGGGGACGGCGAGGGAGAGCAGCACCGCGACAATGGCGAGTGTGATGAGGAGTTCGAGCAGTGTGAAGCCGGGTGAGCGGGGCATGGTGTGCACGGTAGCTGCAGGTCCCGGATGCGGCCAGCGCACAAAGCAGCCTCACTATCGAGTTTGGGCACTTGCGCTAGTATTCACCCATGACCTTGAAGGCTGACGTCGAAGCCACACTGAGCGCCCACGGGGTAAAGCCCACCCCCCAGCGGGTCGAGGTCGGGATGTTGTTGTTGGCAGGCCCCTGCCACGTGTCGGCAGACCAGTTGCTCCAGTCTCTCCGTCAGTCCGGCAGCCGCATCTCCAAGGCGACGGTCTACAACACGCTCAACCTGCTCTCCCGGGCGGGCATCGTTCGGGAGGTCGCGGTGCATCCCGGCCGGATCGTCTACGACTCCACCACCACGGCCCACCATCACTTCCTCGATGAGGAAACCGGGGAACTCCGGGACATCGATCCTGCCGACGTCGAGCTGCTGCGGCTCCCACCCTTGCCGGAGGGGACGCAAGCCGCGAGCGTCGAGGTGCTCATCCGGGTGCGCCGCAGGTAGGAAAACGGGGACTGATTCCCTATACTTCCGCGCGGTCGCCGGGGTAGCTCAGTTGGCAGAGCACCGCATTCGTAATGCGGGGGTCGGAGGTTCGACTCCTCTCTCCGGCACCACACCTGCACTACCGCTGTGGTTCCTGCTTCTTGAAGTGGCTGGCCAGCCACTCGGCGGCGGACGGCCCGCCCGCCGGATCCGGGTCGACCCCGGCCGACCAGGCCCCCGTCTCCAGCTCCGGCCAGCTCCGCGCCAGCGGATGGCGCAGGTCTTTCATCAGTCGCAGGGCATCTTCGCGGCCACTGTAGTAGCGGGGCACGCGGCCGGTCTCGGTAAAGCCCAGTTCCCGATAGAAGAGCAGCGCCACAGGGTTGCGGGCCCGCACTTCAAGACAGAGCGAGAACGTTCCGGCGGTGATGGCGGATTTTTCCAGCCATTCCACGAGGCGGCGCCCCAGCCCGCGGCGCTGCCAGCGGCTGTCCACACCGAGCAGGTTCAGGTGGGCGATGTCGTCCCCGAAATGCATGATGGCGAAGGCGACCAGCATGGGATTGCTGGTGCCGTTGGTCCGCACGGCAAGCACCAGTGACTGGGGGTGCTGCAGGTGACGGGCAACCCGGGCCGGCGTCCAGGTCCAGGGGAGTCCGACCTCGACAAGACGCCGGGACATCTCGGCGATGACCTGGGCGTCGGAAGGCAGTGCACGGGTGATTTGCAGGGTAACAGGCATGCGGCTCTCCGGCCGTTTTCAGCAGACTAGTGCAATCTGCCCATCAGCGTCTGCGCCGATTTGTCAGAAGCTGTGCTAACCGGCGTCTGGGGTCACCGGGGCCGTACTTTGCTGTCTTCCCGCGCAGTAATTCACGCCGCCACCCGCTTTTGTTGCACCGTCCGCATCCACCTTGACGAACACCCGATAGGGCCCGTAGTCGTCAAGAATGCCGTACTCGCCGGTGTACTGGTAGCAGAAGAAGTTCTCAAACAGGAAGGCTCTGGGCGGAAAGTAGGAGAAGGTGGCGAAGACGGCAGTGAGCGCAGCGATGGTGCCGGCGGCATAGCGGCGGGTGTCAACCTGGAATGGCGGCCGCGTGAGGATGTACCAGCTGGTTGCCTGACCCACGCTGATGCCCAGAACCATGATCGACAGCATGGTGGGCAGGCTGGCCTTGCCCCCCGATGACACCACCCAGCTCATGTAGCTGAAGTAGGTCACCCAAATCAGGAGGGGAGTGAGCGCCAGCGCAGCGGCCTTGCCCAGCCAGTAGTTGTTGGCCACGTCCCGGGTGTAGGTGTACTGCACCAGGGCGGCAAACAGCCCCGGCCAGAAATACATCTTGGTGTGTTCCCAGGCGCTCTCGTTGACCGCGCCGAAGAGGGCCATCGGCCGCCAGTACTCGCTGAGCTCAAAGGCGAAGTGGAGCGTCGACCCCACAATGCACACCCAGAAGACGGTACCGATGTCCCACAGAGCAAGTTTCAGGCGGCCATTCGGGCGTTTCGTTACGGACATCTGTCTGCACTCCTAACCGGCAAGACCCACGAGGAACCAGGTGCCCACGCCGGCGATAGCTGCACCGGCAACGCGCAGCAGGATCTTGCCACGGGCGTAGTGCTGGGAGATATCCCCGACGACGAGGCCGGCCACGTGCAAAAGGGCGGTGCCGGTCATGAAGCCCAGTCCGTACGTCAGAGCGTTGGCAACCGTGGGCATTTCGGCGCCGTGGGCGTAGCCGTGGAAGATGGCAAAGATGCCGACGGCCCCCATGGCGACGAGGACTGGCAGCTTCCGGTCGGCGGCAATCGCAATCCCCAGAATCAGCACGGAGAAGGAAATGCCGAGCTCGATCGACGTCAGGCCCACGTTCAGCCAGCCCAGCAGTCCGCCAATGGCCATGACGGACACGAAGGTGGTCGGTACGGTCCAGATCGCTCGCCCGCCGATCTGCGCGCTGAGGATGCCGACGCTCACCATGGCCAGGAAGTGATCGATACCCAGTACGGGGTGGGCGAGTCCCGCAATGAAGGAGCCGTAGGGGAGGCTGGAGCCTTCATGGCCGAACGCACTAACGGGAGCCAGCAGGACCGGCAGCAGGAGGAGCAGGAACCGGATCACGCCCGCAGAAACTCAATGACCAGGGGGTCCACGACTTCCGGCCGGTCGTAGATGGCGGCGTGGCCGGCGCCGGCAATCACTTCGACGCGAATACTGCCCATCAGCTTTTGCGCCTTGCGGCCCACCGCATGGGGGTCGTAGAGCACCTCGTGCTCCCCGAACACCAGCAGCCCAGGCACCGCAAACTGGCGTAACACGGCATCCTTCTCGGGCAGAAAGAACTTGCGGAGCACCCGCAGTCCTTCCCAGATGTTCACCTTGCCAGTGGCCTCGTTGTAAATGCCGAGGGACCGGTCTACCCGGTAGTGCCGGGTGCACAGGGCCATCGCCCTGGCCAACTGCCGGTCAAAGGTGCCGAAGGTGCCGCCCGGGCTCTTCGACGAGACGGAACGGGCCGTGAGGTCATCCTGCAGGACATCCGCGTTTTTCCACTTTTGCGCAACGCGGCCCAGCCAGATTTTTACGGGCAGCCGGGCCCCGGATATTCCGGTTGGTCCGAGCATGACGACCTTGCGGGTGCGCTGGGGGTGCAGGCTGGCGAAGCGCATTGCAATCCAGGCGCCCGCGCTGATCCCGGCAAAGTGCGCGCGCTCGATGCCGAGGTCATCCAGGACGTCCAGCAACCAGTTGGAATAGTCCTCGTTGAGAAACGAGGGCGGGTTCGGGTCGCTGCGGCCGGGCTGGCCCGGAATATCCATGGCATAGACGCGAAAGTCCGTGCTCAGGGACTCGAGTTGCCGGCGCCAAAGTGGCGCGCAGCCGGCAACGCCGGAAATCAGGAACAGGGGAGGCGCGTCCGTGGGGCCCGTGGCCAGCAGGTGCGTGCGCCCAAACCGGGTGTTTACGTAGAGGGATTCGAAGGGCACCGTGATCTTCTCCTCCAGGGACTCGTACCACTCCATGATGGCCTTGTAGCCATCGACGGATTTGTAGAGCCTCATCGGGTCCGGGGCCGCGCTGGCCCCCACGACGGGAGAACTGCTGCTGCGGGCACCACTACCGGCTACGCCTGCTTCGGTGTTTTGTTGCATTTTCAGGCCCCTGACCCTGTAGTTAAATCTGTTTTTCGTGGCGTTGCAACGATCGGATTCAGCCGCGCCGCTGAGCCCCTCGGTCGGGGTTTTTGCCACTGACCCGGGGCCTGGCAGGACCGGGTTTTGCCCTCCGCGAACCAGTGCCCTGGCCGGTGCCTTCGGGCTGCCAGGCGGGCACGAGGTGGTGCTTGCCATTGCCAATCAGGTCGGCACGCCCCATGCGCTTCAGCGCCTCCCGGAGGACCGGCCAGTTCTCCGCGTCGTGGTAGCGCAGGAAGGCCTTGTGGAGGCGGCGAACCTTGATGCCTTTGGGGACTTCGACCGTTTCGCTGGACCGGGTGACCCGGCGCAGCGGGTTTCTGCCGGTGTGGTACATCGCGGTGGCGGTGGCCATCGGTGACGGGAGAAAGTTCTGCACCTGGTCTACCCGGAGCTCGTTACTCTTCAGCCAGAGGGCGAGATTGAGCATGTCCCGGTCCGTCGTACCCGGGTGGGCGGCGATGAAGTAGGGGATCAGGTACTGCTGCTTGCCGGCTTCCTTCGAGTACTTCTCGAACAGTTCCTTGAACCGGTGATAGGTGCCGATGCCCGGCTTCATCATCTTGTTGAGGGGCCCGTCCTCGGTGTGCTCCGGGGCGATCTTGAGATAGCCGCCAACGTGATGAGTGACGAGTTCCTTGATGTACTCGGGCGACTCCACCGCCAGGTCGTAGCGCACGCCGGAGGCCACCAGCACCTTTTTTACGCCGGGCAGCGTGCGCGCCCGCCGGTACAGGCCGATCAGCGCTGAGTGATCCGTGTTGAGGTTTGGACACACGCCCGGGAACACGCAGGATGGACGCCGGCAGGCAGACTCGATCTCCGGACTCTTGCAGGCCAGGCGGTACATGTTGGCCGTGGGCCCGCCCAGGTCGGAGATGACGCCCGTGAAGCCCGGGGTGCGATCGCGAATGTTCTCGATCTCCCGGATGATCGAGTCTTCCGAACGGTTCTGGATGATCCGCCCCTCGTGCTCAGTGATGGAGCAGAAGGTGCAGCCGCCGAAGCAGCCGCGCTGGATGATCACCGAGAAACGGATCATCTCCCAGGCGGGAATCTTGGCTTCGCCGTAGGCGGGATGCGGCTGGCGCGTGTAGGGCAATTCGTAGACCGTGTCGAACTCTTTCGTGCGGAGCGGGATCGGTGGCGGGTTCAGCCACAGGTCCCGGTCGCCGTGGCGCTGAACCAGCGCCCGGGCATTGCCGGGATTGGTCTCCAGATGGAGCACGCGGGAGGCATGGGCATAGAGCACCGGGTCGCTCTTCACCGCTTCGAAGGAGGGGAGGCGCACCACGGTGCGGGACCGGTCGAGTTTTGGCGACCGGTGCAGGAACTGGATGACCTTTTCGCCCGGAGTGCCGGCGGGAGCCGCCGGAGCTGCCCCGGTCGCGCACGCAGCGCCGGTGGTGGCGGGGGCCGTCTGGTCGGCGTAGGGGTCCTTCGGGGGGTCGATGCGACCCGGTTCATCCACGCTCGTGGAGTCCACCTCAGCCCAGCCCTCGGGCAGGCCTTGCCGCGGAAAGCCGGTGCCGCGAATGTCCGTGAGCTCGGTGATGGCCTCGCCTTTGGCGAGGCGGTGCGCGATTTCGACAATCTGGCGCTCGCCGTTGCCGTACACGAGAAGATCAGCCTTGCTGTCAAAGAGCACAGACCGCTTCACGGTGTCGGACCAGTAGTCGAAGTGCGCGACGCGGCGGAGACTGGCCTCGATGCCGCCGATGACCAGCGGAACGCCCTTGAAGGCCTCCCGCAAACGCTGCGTGTAGACCACGACGGAGTGATCCGGCCGCCGGCCAGCCTCACCGTTGGGTGTGTAGGCATCGTTGGAGCGGATGCGGCGGTCCGCCGTGAAGCGGTTCACCATGGAGTCCATGTTGCCCGCGGTGATGCCGAAAAAGAGCGTGGGTGCACCCAGCGCCCTGAACGCTTCCGTGGAACTCCAGTCCGGCTGCGCGATGATCCCGACGCGAAAGCCCTGGGCTTCCAGCAGTCGCCCCACCACGGCCATGCCGAAGCTGGCGTGATCCACGTAGGCATCGCCGGTGACGATGATGACGTCGCAGGCATCCCAGCCCAGGGCATCCATCTCGGCGCGGCACATGGGCAGCACCGGCGCCGGCGTCAGCCGGCTGGCCCAGTACTTGCGGTAGGAGAAGAGTTCCCGGGCGACGTCCATGGCTTCAGCGCACCATTTTCTTCCGCAGACGGATGTTCAGCATTTCCACCACCACCGAGAACGCCATCGCAAAGTAGATGTAGCCCTTGGGCACGTGGGTGTCCAGGCCGTCCGCGA
The DNA here is from genome assembly GCA_945872065.1 of Arsukibacterium tuosuense. Lineage (GTDB taxonomy): Bacteria > Pseudomonadota > Gammaproteobacteria > Steroidobacterales > SHZI01. The sequence goes on along the minus strand of CAMBYH010000015.1, from coordinate 11,841 downwards.
TCAGCGCGACGCCGACGACCAGCAGGAAGGAGAGGGCCAGCATCTTGATGGTGGGATAGTCCGAGACGAAATGGCCGATAGGCGCCGCAAACAGCATCATGAGGCCCACGGAGACGACGACTGCCGCGATCATGATTTCAACCTGGCTCACCATGCCAACTGCCGTGATGATGGAGTCCAGGGAGAACACGATGTCGATGAGGATGATCTGGAAAATGATGGATCCGAAGGTAGAGGCGGCCCGGGTGGTGCCCTCTTCTTCCACGCCCTCGACGAGATGGTGTATCTCCTTGGTGCTCTTCCAGAGCAGAAAGAGACCGCCCGCGATCAGGATGATGTCCCGCCAGGAAATGGCCATGGTAAAGACGGAGAAGAGGGGCGCGGTGGCGCCGACGATCCAGGACAGCACCAGCAGCAGGGCAATGCGCATGAACATGGCGAGGAACAGGCCCAGGCGCCGCGCCACCTCCCGACTCTCGGGCGGCAGCCTGTCCACGAGGATGGAGATGAAGATGATGTTGTCGATCCCCAGCACGAGCTCCAGGGCCGTGAGCGTGAGGAAGGCTATCCAGGCTTCGGGTTGAATCAGAAGTTCAAGCATAATCAATAATTTACGCTACTTAGTTAAGGCATCGGCCGGGACGCGGCTTGGCGGGTCGGCAGGGTAGCACGGGGGCCCGGCACGCCGTTACTGAAGGTCATCTCGAGACGGGTGAGTTCGAGGGGGTCGTTCAGGGGGTCGCCGTCCACGATCAGCAGGTCGGCCAGCATTCCTGGTGCAATGCGGCCCAGCTGGTCCCCGGCACCGATGGCGTCGGCGGCAGCAGAGGTCGCAGAACGCAAGACAGCGTCGCCCGGCAGGCCCGCGTCCCGGAGGGCGCGCAGCTCGGCCACCAGTGAGAGGCCGTAAGGAAAGATGGGCGCATCCGTCCCCGCAACGATGCGCGCGCCGGCGGCCGAGAGGTCGCGGACGGCGCGGCGAGAATTCTCCAGGCCGGCAGCGAAGAGGGCCTGCTTTCGCCCGGCAAGCCCCGCCAGCGCCCGTAGCGCTTTCCGGTCCGCATCGGGATAGAACGCGGCGTACTGGGGCAGGGCGTCGAGTTCCGGGTAGCGAAGCAGCACGTCGAGGAACCCACCCCCGACCACCAGGGTGGGCACGATCGTGCCACCCGTGGCGCCTGTGATCTGCACCGCGTCGGCATACATTCGCAGCCCATCGCTCTGTTTGGTCGACCACCCGAGACGGCTGGTGCCGCGCAGGTGTTCCACGCGGTCGCCGCCCAGGGCAAAGGCGGGGTAGATTTCGTGGGACGACACGGGCAGCCCAAGCCTGTGGGCCGCGCGAATGGCCTTGCCCTCCCGGGCAATGGGCATTCGCGTGTAGGTTTTGAGCAGCGAGTAGTCCAGCACCCTGGCCCGTTCGATCTCGAGGCCCAGCCGGCGGTCGCTGGTGATGTGGCTGGCGAAGGGAAAAAAACGTTGCCGCCCGTCGAGCTGGGGTCCCGCATAGAAGAGCCGGGGTCCGGAGCGCCTGCCGGCTGCCCAGGCCTCGTAGTTTTCCCGGGACTCGTAAGGGAGCCCGCCGGGCTCGACGACCGAGGTCACGCCGAAAGCGAGCCAGGCCCGGCCGACCCACTCACCGTCCTGGGCCTGATGGTGGGCGTGATTGTCGATCAGTCCCGGCAGCACGGTGGCGTGCCGGGCGTCGATCACGCGGGCGCCGGCTGGCGCGTCGAGCTTGGGTCCAACCGCAGCGATCCGGTGGCCGTCGATGAGGATGTCCACGTTCAGCCGGTAGTCCGGGCCGCTGCCGTCGAAAAGCCTGCCGGCGCGAATGAGCACGCTGCCGCTGCCGGCTGCGGGGGTCCAGCTGAGGGTGAGCGGCAGGGCGCTGGGCCTGCCGCGGAGAGCAGCGATGCGCCGCAGCCCGCCGGTGGCCAGGTAGGTCAGGGTGCGACCGTCCGCACTGAAGGAGGGGTAGTCCGCCAGACCCGTCCGGCGCCGCCGGGGAGGTCCCGCTGCGCTGCCGTCCGCCTGCAGCGGCAGCAGCCAGAGTTCGCCATCAATCAGCAGCGCCGCCGTGCGCCCGTCCGGCGCCAGGACCGGACCCGTATCGGCGCTCAGGCCCGGTGGCAGATCGAGGGTGGTTTCGCCGCCGCTCTTCAGGTCAATGGCCTTCAGCACGTTCCGCCCCGCGCGAAAGCGCGCTGACGTGCCGGTGAGTGCCGCCACCAGCAGATGAGTGCCGTCGGTACTGAAGCCCATGCGTCCTGGCCAGAGCGGTGGTGCCCTGACGGGAGTCACGCGGGCGCTCGCAAGATCAATCTGGTGGAGCGTGAAGTCCTGATTCCCCCTTGGCCCGGCCTGCGCAAAGGCGAGGGACGAGCCATCCGGCGCGAAAGTCGGGTAGCGCACCCCCCGCGGCATGCGCGTGACCTGCCGGTCAACGCCCGTGACCAGGTCCCGGAGCCAGACCTGCATGCTGCCACCCCGGTCGCTGATGAAGGCGAGTGAGCGCTGGTCCGGCGCGAAGGCGGGGTCTCGTTCCACGCAGGGATCGTTGGTCAGTTGCCGGAGTTCACCCGCGGCAGTGCGCCACCAGAGGTCACCCAGCGCGGCAAAGACCACGCCACCGTCGGGCGCGGCGACAGGCTCCACGATCCCGAGGGCAGCCTGCCGCTTCTCCGGGGGCAGGAAGCGCTTATGGCGGTAGTCCGGCGTCGTGACTGGCAACGGCAGCGCAAAGGCTACTGTCCGGAGGCCACTGTCCGGGTGCCAGCGCTGGATGGCGCCGTTAGCGGTCCAGGCGACGCCGCCGTCCGGGAGCCACCCCGGGGGCAACGGAAACACGTCGTCACCGGCGGTGGAGATCACCTGCGTGCGACCGGTCCCGATCTCCAGGAGAACCACCTCGTGCCGGGCAATGGCGGGAAAGCCGATCTGTTCGACGGTCCGGATGTAGGCCAGGGCGCGGCCATCTGCTGACCAGGCTGGCGCGAAGGCGCGGCCGGCTTTGCCGCTGACCAGGAGTTCTGCCGGTCCTGCCCCCGGCCCCAGAGACTGGACATAGATCCCCGTCGGACCGCTCCGGTCCGACACGAAAGCGAGCTGGCTGCCGTCGGGGGCCACCGCAGGCCAGTAGTCATCCGCCGGATCACGGGTCAGCGTCGTCAGTTGCCCGGTCGCGATCTCCAGCTGCCACACGTCCAGGTTACCGTTGCGATCCGACGTGAAGGCAATGCGCTTGCCGTCGGGAAACCAGACGGGCTCCCGATCATCGGCCGGTCCTGCTGTCAGCGCCTTGGCGGGGCCGCCCCCGGCCGGTATTAGCCACAGGTCAAAGTCGCCGGTCCGGAAGGACTGAAAGACCAGTTGCTGTCCGTCGGGGCTGAAGCGGGGGAGGCGGTCGTCGCCGAGGCCGTCCGTGAGGGGGGTTCCCGGCAGCTTCCAGAGCGCCCCCTGCACATCCACGACCGTCATCTCGTCCGGGCCGACCGTCACGGCGAAGTTGGTGCCTTCGGTGATGGTTACGCTGCCGTCCACCCCGGCGGCAAGGGCTGGTGAGAGGAGTTCACCAAGCAGCAAGGCAACAATGACGGAGCGACGCATGGCGGGGGATGACATCCAGCAGGTTCGCAGCACAATATAGGTCTATCCCTTACTCCCCACCACGGTGATCCCATGCCAGGCCCACTGAGTGACCACCGGGGCGTCGTCCTCGGCATAGCCTGCCGACACGTGAAACGCGGACCCATGCGGTTGCTTGATCAAGTGGAGGTCTCGAGGGCCGCGGGCGTTGTTGGCGACACGCGGGGCCGGCCGGGCCAGCGGCAGGTCACTGTCCTCTCCGCCCAGGCCTGGCTCGAGGCCTGCGCCCTGGCCGGGACTGACCTCCCCTGGCTGGCGCGCCGCGCCAACCTGCTGGTGGATGGCCTGGATCTGCGTGCCTCAACGGGCGCGATTCTGCGTCTCGGCGACGACATCGAACTGCTCGTGACCGGCGAACTGGATCCCTGCGCGCGGATGGACGCCGCAGCCCCGGGGCTTAAGGTTGCGCTCAGGGACGACTGGCGTGGCGGCGTGACGTGTCGCGTGCAGCGTGGTGGGCTGCTGACAGTTGGTGCATTGGCCGGGTTGCAGCCCGCTGGCTAGCCTCAGTTCTGGGGTCGCCCCAGACCGCAGGCCCAGCACCACTCAAAACCGGTGGGGCTGTCCTCCCGGCAGGCGGCGCAATGCCAGGTCGCGTCACTGTCCGGCCCCTGAGGCGCGGCAGCGGCCTGAAACTCAGTAATCAGTCGTGCGCACCGGTCCGCCAGTGCGCTGTCCAGCACCCAGACCTCCGCGTCGACCGTCATGCTGGTATTGAAAGGCAGGACGCCGGGCATGCTGGCCATGTTCTCGTTAAGTAACGTCGCGTCGATGCGCTGCTGCTGGAGCAGGGCAAGGATTTCGCGGGCTTCCCACAGGGAAGCCGAGGAGTAGACGCGCTTCAACTGGTACCTCCTGAGTCCGACCAGTATCATGCCACCGACCTTACCTGCAGGAGTTGCCATGCGGCTCATCGTCGCGATTACGGGTGCCAGCGGTGCCATCTACGGCATACGCCTGCTGGAGGCCCTGCGGGAGGTGCCGGACGCGGAGGTTCATCTCGTCATCAGCAACGGGGGGAAGCTCAATATCTCGCTGGAGACTGACTGGGCGGTCAAGGACGTGGAAGCCCTGGCCCACGAAGTGCACAGCGACCAGAACCTGGCGGCGACAGTGGCCAGCGGCTCCTTCAAGACCGGCGGCATGATTGTCGCGCCCTGCTCAATGAAGACCCTGTCGGGCATCGTGAGCTCCTACGCCGACAACCTGATCGTCCGCGCCGCCGACGTGGTCCTGAAAGAACAGCGGAAGCTGGTACTGATGCCCCGGGAAACGCCGCTGCATGTGGGTCACTGTCGCCTGCTGCTCCAGGCCGCCGAAATGGGCGCGATCATCGCGCCGCCCATGCCTGGCTTCTATAACGACCCCCAGACCATCGACGACCTGCTGAACCACAATGTGGGCCGGGTTCTCGATCTCTTCGATATCGAGAGCGGCCTGGTGAAGCGCTGGAAGGGCGGGCGGGAGTCCGCCCGCAAGGTACGGAAGCCGAAAGCCTGAGGTCAGTAGCGGTGCCAGACACTCATCTGCCCCGGATTCGTGAACTGCTGGCGGGGCACAGCACCATCACTCTGGCCACGGCGGCGGACGGTCGTTCCTGGGCCGCCACCGTGTTCTACGCCAGCGATGCGGATCTCAATCTCTACTTCGTGTCCGACCTGAAGACCCGGCACGGCCGGGAAATGCACCACGACGCCCGGGTGACCGGGGCAATCAACCAGGACGTGGCGACCTGGGACGAGGTGATCGGCCTGCAGGTGGAAGGCCGGGCCCTGGTTCTCGAAGGGGAGGCGCGCCTCAAGGCACTGGACGCCTACCTTGAAAAGTTTCCCGACGTGCGCCGCCTGTTCGACCGGCCGAAAGACGACAACGAGAAAATCATTGCCGGCCGTCTGCAGCGCGCGCCGTTCTGGCAGCTGACGCCCTCCTGGATCCGCCTGATCGACAGCACGAAGGGCTTCGGCTGGAAGTGGGAAACGAATCTTCCCCCGTAGGAGCGCCTTAAGGCGCGACCGGTGTCGCTTCCAGAAACACAAACCGCTCGGCCGACTGAAACTGCGCCGCCACGTTGCCGGCATAGATGGCCCCACTGGTCAGCGTGAGCCGCTTCACGGGCTGCCCGTTCGTAAAATTAATGTCGGCCAGGTTCACTCAGAACACGTTCGGGCTGCGGTCGGACTCAAAAAAGTAGTACCGCCGGTTCTTGTGATCTGACACCGTGCGCCAGAGGGTGGACGAGATATTGGGCTGGCCCGGGGTCGAAATGCCGAGTGGGACCGACGCGTTGCGAATCACCGAGAACGCGCTGGCGACGGCTTCGGCGTTGTCAGCAGTCTTGGGGATGGCATTGATGTAGAAGGAGGCCCGGACGAAGCGATCTGCCGCGCGGTTCGTCCCCGGGAGCATGGTCGTCCCGCCGATCTGCTGCCAGTAGGCGTTGAGTGCAAGTTGCTGGTCGTACACGGGCGAGTTTGTCATCACCTGGAACTCCCGGCCGTGGTGAATCACCTGTTTGCCGCCCACGTACTCGAAGATCGCCGAGTCGCCGCTGGCGTCGGAGATCGCCAGGTGCACGGTGCCCGCCGCGCCATCGGGTGACACTACGGGAATGACATAGAAGGGTTCCTTGCCGAGGGCCGTGACTGCCTCGCCAACGGTGGCGTAGTTGTCGAGCACGTACTGTGTCCAGGCCGAGATCGAGATGGGCAGCCGCTTGTCGCCTCGTGCTGGTGTCACGTACTCGGACTCCGCCAGATAGAGCAGGTTGGCGACGAGCCCTTTTTCGTTCATCCCGTCGGCGGTGGCGGCTTCAAAGGCCGTGGCGACCACGCTCCCGTACTTCGACGTCCAGCGGATGGCCGTAGGGCCCGCCGCACCGGTGCGCTGCATGCCCCGGGGGAACGCCCAGAGGTTGGAACCGAGATCGGTCTTCCAGTCCATGCTGCGCACGGTGATAGTCGTGTCTTCGGGGCCCAGATAGACGGCTCGGGTGCAGGCACTTGCCGAGGGCAGGGCTGTCGCGACTGTGATGGCCAGCGAGAGTGCAGTTGCCTTAAGAGCGCGTATCAGTAAGCATCCCCGCTGGAATAATTCGGCAGCGTCCCGATGTGGATGCCGCTGTCCACAATCAGCGTTTCGCCAGTGATCAGGTGTGCTGACTCGAGGAACCAGACCAGCACGGCTGCGATGTCCTCCGCTGTCGCCACTTTCTTCAGCGGCAGCAGTGCGCCCTGGGTCTTGATCATGGCCTCGTACTGCTCGTCGCCCATGCCGCCCTTCAGCCAGCGGGTCTGGATCATGCCCGGCGCGACCGTGTTGATGTTGATCTCCGGCGCCAGCACGTGGGCCAGGGACTTGGTCATCAGATTAAGCGCGGCTTTAGACGCGGCATAGGGAATGGAGGAACCAATGCCGGTCACCCCGCCGATGGAGGAGTCGTTGACGATGGAGCCCTGGCCCTGCTTCTTCATCCAGGGGGTTACGGCCCGCACCATCTGGTAGGCGCCGACCACGTTGACCGCATAAATGTCGAGGAAGTCCTGCTTGCTGACGCCGTCCAGCTTCTTGTAAGGATTGAACTTGGTGCGTGCCGCGTTATTGATCAGGTAATCAATGCGGCCCCACTTGTCGCCAGCGGCCTTGACCATGGCCTGGCAGGCGTCGTCATCCGACACATCCGCCTGGAAGACGATCGTCTCGGCGCCTTTGGCGCGACAGGTCGCTGCCGTCTCCTCGGCCTCGGTCTTGCTGCGGGTGTAGTTGATCACCACGTTGCAGCCGTGCTCGGCCAGCAGGATCGCGGCGGCGGCGCCGACGCCAGTGGCGGACCCGGTGACGATGGCGACTTTCTTGTTTGAGGCGGGCATTGGGTATTTTCCTGAGCAACGGTGGTTTGGGGTCCGCTAGCCTACTGCAAACCCCGTAAAAATGGGGCATGTCCCCATTTCCCCATGCTATGGTTTGCAGCGTTTAAAACCAGCCACACGAGCATGGGAGCAGGATTCGATGGCCTTTAAGGATATGCGCGAGTTTCTTGGGAAGCTCGACACTATGGGGCAGCTGAAGCACGTCAAGGCGCCGATCAATGTCGCCCACGGCAGCAACGAACTGCAGACCCTCATGCGCCTGCTTGCCGAGACCAGCGGCCCTGGGCTGATTCTGGAGAACCTGGTGGGTTACAACACCCCGGGTGTTCCGGTGATCTTCAATCCCTTCGGCACCCGGGAACGCACTGCGCTCACGATCGATACCAGGGACCCCATCGAGGCCAAGCTGAAGCACGCGGCGATCCTGGCGGACCGCAGCACCTGGCACAAGCCGGTGATGGTTGACCGGGCGAAGGCACCCTGCAAGGACGTGGTGATTCCCCGGGAGAAGATCTCTATCGACAAGCAGATCCCCCACGTGTGGCTGGGCAAGGAGGGAGCCTCCTACGTTTGCGGTGGTGTCGTGGTCACCAAGGACCCGGAGACCGGGATCCGGAATGTGGGCTGGTATCGCCTCACCAGCCTCTGGAACTGCCAGCACCCCCACGGCGGCACCTACAGCGAGCACGAGCAGAAAAAGCAGCTGTCGATCTTCGCCTTCTGGAACCCGCCCATGAATCACGTGGGCCTGCATCTGGCGAAGGCGCAGCGCATGGGCAAGCCCCTCGAGATCGCCATTGCCTGCCAGTGTGATCCAGCCATTCATATGGCCGCAGCCACGGGCGTGCCCTACAGCCTCGACGAATACGACTATGCCGGCGGCCTGCGGGGCTCGCCTGTGGAGCTCGTCAAGTGCGAGACCGTGGATCTGGAAGTGCCCGCGTCAGCGGAGTTCGTCATTGAAGGCGTTTTTCAGCCGGACGTGCCCCAGCAGATCATCGGCTGGCACTCCAACTCCGTGGGTTACTACGACAAGCACCAGGTCTTCCCGCTGTTTGATGTGACGACCATTACCCACCGGAAGAACCCGCTCTGGTACGCGACGATCGAGATGATGCCGCCCTTCGACCACAACTACCTGGGATTGATTCCTATCGAAGGCGAGATGCTCTCCGACCTGCAGCGCAAGATCCCGGAAGTGAAGGATTGCGTCGTCACGCCGAACATGACCTATATCGTTCAGCTGAGTGTGGACGGTGCTACCAAACCGCATCCGGAGTTTGGCAAGTACGTGCTGCATGCTCTCTGGGGGGCTGCCGGTCGCTGGCCCCGGACCGCCAAGATGGCGGTGGTCGTGGGTCCGGACGTCAATCCTTACGACCTCTCCGCCATCGAGTGGGCCATCCAGACGCGGGTCCAGCCCTACAGCGATATCATCATCAATCGCTCCGGCCAGGCCTTTATCCTCGACCCCTCCGCACCGAAGGGGCCCCAGGGCTTTCCGACCGTGGGTGAGCAGATGGGCATCGACGCCACGATCAAGATCCCGGAGCGCTTCACCGAGTACGCCGACGTCAGCCAGGCCGACCCCGCCGAGGTGGCGAAACTCGCTGAGCGGCTGAAGGGCCTCTGGTAGGAGCGCGTTTACGCGCGATCCCACACCCCTTCGCGGCTGAAGCCGCTCCTACGGGACGAATTCTCCGGGTTGTGAATCCGGGACCAGCTGTCCATCCGCTGCCCGATGGGCTCCCGATGCCATGGGCAGGGTGCGCAGGTTGCGGATGATCGGCTGGCGCCAGGCGGCGATGGCGACCAGCGGGACCCCGGGCGCGGCGGGGAGGAGAATCAGCCAGCGCATCGTGCTGGTCATCCGGCCCAGGAGGGGCGCCGGGGTTGCTGCCTGGCGCAGCGCGAGGAAAGTGATGAACACGAGCGTGGCGCCCGCGCCGAAGGCCGTCAGCATGAGGGCAAAGAGGATGGCCCCGGGAGCCCCGGCGGGCGCGACCGCACCTATCAGCCACCCACCACCACAGATGGCCAGCCCGAGCACCAGGGTCGGGCCCGGACCGATCCGGCCCGCGAGCCGGTGGCCCAGGGTGCTGGCGAGAATGGTGCCGACACCCAGGGCGATGTAGCACAGCCCGACGCCACCGGCAGACAGGCCGAGTTCCGGGGTGGCAAAGAGGATCTGCACCACCAGGGCGGCGTTGTGGCACAGCTGCCAGCCCCCGACGATGCAGGCCATCGTTACCAGCAGCCGGTTCTGCGCGACAAAGGAGAGGCCGGTAAGCAGTGCCGCGCGAAAGCGCTGGGTCGACGGGTGCAATGTCTCATTCAGGCGCAGGCCGCGGAGGATCAGTGCAGAAAATGTCAGCATCACCGCATCCGCCACGAGCGCCAGCGCGGGGCTCGTCAGGCTGATCAACACGCCGGCAGCGCCGGGTCCCGCAACTTCCGCGGTGGAGTTGGCCAGCGCGTTCTTGGCGTGGGCCTCCACCAGCCGCTCCCGGGGCACGATCTGGGTCAGCACGATCTGGGCGGCGCTGCCTGCGATCGTGTACACCGCCCCGAAGGCAAAGGCCACGACGTACAGCCATTCCATGGATAACCACCCCAGCCACCAGGCCAGGGGCACACTGGCGACCGCCAGTGCCAGGACCGATTCGCCGATGATGTAGACGGGCAGCTTGTAGACCCGGTCCAGCCAGACCCCTGCGGGGAGCGAGAGCAGCACGAAGGCGCTGATCTCGGTGGCGGTGAGGCGGGCCATCTGGAGCGGCGTGGCATGCAGCAGTACCACGGCCGTCAATGGCACGGCCAGCAGGGTGAGCTGGCCCCCGAGGGAGCTGATCAGGATGGACGTCCAGAGCCTCCGGTCCGTGGCGTCCCGCAGCAGGTCGTCCTGGGGCAGCAGCCGCTGGATGGAGAAGGCCATGGCGCCAGTCTAGAACGACTGCTGTCCGTGGGTTCATACTGGCTTCCGGATCCACTGTCTGGAGTGCCCCGGTGTTCATCAATAACTGGTACGCGGCCTGTGTTGCCAGCGAGCTCACACAGGCACCCGTCAAGGTCCGCATGCTGGGCTGCGACCTGGTCCTCTTTCGCGACCAGGCAGGCGTCGCCCACTGCCTGAGCGATGTCTGTTGTCATCGGGGGGCCTCCCTGTCCGCCGGCAAGCGCCGGGACGACCTCCTGATCTGTCCCCAGCACGGCTGGGAGTTTGAGGGCAGCGGCCGGTGTGTGCGGGTGCCGGCAGGCATCAAGGATCCGGCGGCCCCGCCCCGTAAGGCCCGGGTGCCGTCGTATCCAGTGGAGGAGCGCTACGGGCTGGTCTTTGCCTTCCTGGGAGATCTGGACGAGGCCCAGCGGCCCCGGCTGCGGAACATCCTGCCGGAGTATGACGACCCGGACGGCTGGCACGTGGGCATCCTGTCCCGCAAGAAGGATGTGAACTACGTGCGTCTCGCGGAAAACTACAATGACCCCTGTCACGTGCACTATGTGCACGAATTCGCCAAGTGGCTGCCCAAGGGCGTGACCATCGAAACCCTCGAGCAGACCGACACCTACGTGAAGGCGTTCCACGCCGCCTGGGATGCCAAGGGTGCCATCAGTCCTGACCGCGGGCTCATGATGGAGTTCGACGTGATCGGCATGGTGTCCCGCAATACGAACAAGCAACCTGGCTATCCCGCCACCGTGGTCGTCGCCACGGTGACCCCGATCGATGCGGACAATTCCCAGATTTTCATGCTGCTGCTGCAGCCGAAGCCCGGCGCCGATGGCAAGGGAGGTCTCTCAGCGACAGATCACCAGATGCTGGTGACGATGACCCGGGACCAGGTCATGGATGAGGACTACGCCGTGCTGAAGGGCACTAAGCCCAGCCAGGCGGCGTCCCCCGCCGAGGAGTTGCTGGTGGAGACCGACGTGACGCTGGCCCAGGCCCGGAAGATGACGCTGGACTACGCTGAGAAATTCGGCGAGGTCGATGCCCAGGCGCTCAATGCCTTGCGAGATACCCACGTGCGGGTGCTGCCCTGCCCGGGCCACCGGAGCGAGCCGGGCCAGTGGGTGCACAAGACGGTCCCACTCAAGGCGTCGACCGGGTCAGTGGTTGTCGCAGCCTGAGAAATCAATTGACCGCCCAGCGCTTGCCCCAGCCATGCGCGACAACGTCGTAATCATCACTGGTGCTTCCCGGGGTATCGGCGCTGAGCTGGCCCGGCAGCTGGCCGTCCTCGGGGCGCAGCTGACCCTGGCCGCCCGGGACACCAGGTTGCTGGAAGCGGTGGCCACCGAGTGTCGCCAGCTCGGCGCGGCGGTG
>CAMBYH010000014.1 GCA_945872065.1 Arsukibacterium tuosuense | reverse complement strand
CCACACGGGTCATGATGCCGCAAGGCAATGCTGGGAAGAGTCAGATGCTCGGCCGTCTGCAGGACCTGATAATCCGGATCTCGGGGACCTGGTGGCTCTATGCCGCCGTCCTCTTTCTCTTTGTTGGTTCACTCCAGGCGCTGACGCGGCTAGGGAAGCTCTTCCCTGCCTACGCGGGGGGCGCAGCTCCCTTCGACCTGCAGAATGATCTTGTTGCCGGTGAGGTCTACCCGCAGCTGGCGGGTTACACAGATCAGGCCCGGGAGCTGTATTACGCCTTCACGCTGATCGATTACGCTTTCCCGTTCTTCGCCGGACTCTTCATCGCAGCCACCGTCGCTTTCGCCCTGCGAGCCAGTCTGCCCCGGCTCTATGCCGCTCTGCTGGCTCGCAGGCTGCTGCTGGTACTGATGCTGGCTACCGCTTTTGACTGGCTGGAGAACGTGACGGCGCTGACGACCATCGTCCTGTACCCGGCGGAGGTCAGCTGGCTGCCGACGCTGCTGGTGGTCGCAAAGAAGTGCAAGCTGGCCACCCTGCTGGGCAGCAATGGCACGATGTTCGCCGCCGTGCTCTTTGCCGCTGGCCACTGGCTGGTGCAGCGGCTCCGCCGCTAAGTCGCTTTAGCCCGCTCGATAGCGCGGGACTTCAGGCCGAAGCCGGCGACTGCCAGTAAGGCGGTCAGGCCGCCGAGAATCAGCAGGGCCAGCTGGTAGCCCGGAGTGCCGCCACCCTGGGAAGCCGCGACCCCGCCGATCAGGGCCGCACCGGACAGCTGGCCCACTGCAAGGAACACAGTGAGCAGACCCTGGGCGGTGCCGCGATCAGCAGGTAACGCCTCATTCAGCACGATGTAGCGCAGGGGCGCGCCAAGCAGAGCGGCGAAGCCAAAACCGCCGATGATGCCGCCGGCCACGAACAGGGTGACGGTGAGTTCCGTCAGTGCATACATGAGCGCGCCAACGGCCACCAGCGCCAGGCCCATCTGGACGATGACCCGGGACCCGAGCACATTCAGCAACCGGCCCATGAGGGGGGCACCGATCGTGGTGGCCAGCACCGAGGGGAGCATCAGCAGACTGGCGTTGTAGTCGGTGACGCCCAGGGCTGCCACTGCCAGTGCAGGAAAAAACGCGGATCCGGCCTCCAGAGTTCCTGTGCCGACTGCAATGGCCCCCGTCAGACGCATCTGCAACGATCCCAGCAGGCGTGGCGGCACGATCGGGTCAGGAGCGCCCCGCTCGACGCGCCAGAAAACCGGGGCCAGCACCACAGCCAGCACGGCGAAGGGCGCCACAGGCAGAGATGTCAGGCTCGTCAGGAGATGGCTGCTGTCAATCTCCGTGAAGACGATGGCCACGCTGCCCAGCAGGGCTGAAAGCAGCAGCGCCCCGGTTGCATCGAAGGGCTTCGGCATCGCGGTCCCGGATCCTGGCAACAGGCGCAGTGCCTGCCAGATGAGCAGCGCGACGATGGGCAGGTTAATCAGGAACAGCCAGTGCCAGGAGAAGCGCAGCAGGACACCACCCAGGATAGGACCTATCAGGAACGCGATACCAAAGACGGCCCCCAGCAGCCCCAGCGTGGAACCCCGCTTCTCGGGGGGAAAGGTGTCGCCGATGACGGCGCTGGCTACCGGAAATATGCCGCCGGCACCCAGCCCCTGGATCGCGCGGCCTACGAGCAGGACTTCAAAAGAAGAAGCGGTCGCCAGAATGAGGGAGCCCAGGCCGAACAGGGACAGGTTGAGCACGTAGATCGCACGGCGCCCATACCGGTCCGAAAGCTTGGCCATCAGGGGCGTACCCACCAACTGGAAGAGTACGTAGATGTTGAAGATCCAGGCCAGAGCCCGGGTGTCGATGCCCAGATCGGCCTGAATCGCCGGAAGGGCCGGACCAATGATGGCCAGGTCGAGCGCGCCCATGAGCACGCCGACGAAGAGGATCAGAAGTAGTGGTCTGAGATTAGGCTCGCTCACATGGGCTTATTGGCTTTGGGTACGTTGGCATTTTGCGCCGTCTTTATGACGCTATCCACCCATTGCGTAAACCTCGGATTCTCAATCAGACCCTTCTCGGCAAAGGTGTACTCCAACCCGCGCAGGTCCGTCTTGATGTGCTGCTGGACGCCGAAACTGGCAGCCGCAATCGGCACGACGAGCACCTTACGGCCGCTCTTCGTGGCCTGCTGGATCCAGCTGCGCAGTTTGCGCACGTTGGACTCGCGCACCGGGACAATAGCGTCATCCTGCAGGTTGATGATGCGCACGTCGGCAAACTGCTTTTTGGCCTTCAGCCGGTCCACATGGGCCTGCAGGATCTTGAGGTCAGGACCGTTATCAGCCGAGTCTTCGGGCCCGTTCCCGACGATGATCAGCACCTCGTTGGCAGGATCAGTGCTGATGGACTTGGGGCTGTCGTAGAGCATCTCGGTGATCAGCGGGTGATCATTGAAATGACCGGCCCAGACGAACTCGACGCCCGGAGCCTCCACCTTGGGCACATCCATATAGCTGGACTCGGGGTACATGCCGAAGATGTACTGCCAGTGCCGGGTGAGCGAGTTGTACTTGGTGGTGGTTCCCTCGTCGACGAGGATTATCCGCCGCACCCCGCTCGCGCGCAGGTCATCCACGGCGGACTGGAGGTGGGACGAACTCATCATGGACATACCGAAGCCAATTGCCGTCGGGGTCTGCCTGGACATGGCCAGGTAGGCATCCCGGATGAGACGGTCGCTGTTCTCGCCCACACCGTGGGTCAGGACGAGGATACCCGTCTTGCCCTTAACCTTCGCATCGCTCACATACCACTCGTAGTCGGGGCCCATCGCGTGCATGTTCATGTCAAGTTCGCGATCCGTGAAGCCACGGTAGAGGGCAACCTTCGCGCGCAGGGCCTCGCGCATCTCCGGCGTCATCTCGTGTTGCTTGTTATACGACTCGAGGCGCTTGCCCTCTGCGTCCATAGCCGGCACCGCGCCGCCATGGTGGTGCGCATGTTCATCCGCTGCGGAAACACTGGCGGCCGCCAGAACCAGCCCAAGCAATCCCAGGGAAAGGGTGCCTCGGACAAGACGAGGGACAATCATGAGTAACTCCTCAGCATTCCAGGACCCGCTCGACAGAACGGCGCAACTCCCGCTTGACCGCGGTGGAACTCTCGAGGCGCATGGCCTGCCCCGCCGCGGCTTCGACCATCCCCCTGATCAGGGCCGCAACCAGACCCGCATCCCTGCGCTTGCCCCGCAGGATCTCCCCTATCGAGCCTTGCAGGACAGCCGCCGGAACCTCGTGCAGTTCCATCAGTTTGGCCCGCAGTTCAGGCGCGTCACTACGGATCTCGGCGATGTGCTCCAGCGTAGCGTGGGCGGGACTGGTCGCGACGTCGATCTGCATATCCAGCCATGCGCCGATCCGTTCGACCGGATCGGGATGAAGGGTAGCCAGACTCCGCATCTGTTCCACATACGCGCCCATGTCGCGCTCGACACAGGCCAGCAGGATGAAGTCCTTGTTGCGGTAGTAGCGATAGAGCGAGTTGCGCGCCAGGCCTACCGCGCGGGCAATGTCATCCATGTCGGTTTTTCGGTAGCCGTTGGTCCGGAACAGTTCGGTTGCTGCATCGAGTATTCGTGCAGTCTGCGCTTTCACGTGCTCTTCGATGCTGGCGGCTTCAATGCGGGGCATGGGAAACCTCAACCTCCCTGAGGCGGCCATCCGCAATGTGCACGGCCCGGTCGACATACATCAGCATGTCCGGGTCGTGAGTCACCATGAGCGCTGCAACCCGATGCTCGTGGCACTGACCCCTGAGCAGGCTCACGATCTGCTGACCCCGGGACTGGTCGAGCATGGACGTCGGTTCGTCTACCAGCAGCAGGCGCGGCGACGACATCAGCACCCGGGCAATGCCCACCCGTTGCCGCTCGCCCCCGGACAGCTCCGCAGGCAGGCGCCGGCTGCGGGATTCCATACCAACCTGCTGCAGGAGAACCATGGCCCGGTCGCGATCGGCAGCCCCCGGGGTCATGCCCCGCAGATGCACGGTGAGCAGCAGCTGATCCAGGACGGTCAGGGAGGGCAGGAGATTTGACTGCTGGAAGACGAAGCCGATGTTCTCCCGCCGGACACGGGTAAGCCCCTCGCTATCCAGGGCGGTAACTTCAGTGTCACCGACGTGCATACGTCCGGACATCGGGCTGCGCAGCCCACCACAGACCGCCAGCAGGCTCATCGGTCTCGTCCCAGGGCGATCAGCGGCTCCACGGCTGTTATCCGGCGAATCGACACCGCACCACCAATGAGTCCGGCAGCTTCTCTCCGGGTGGCGCACCACCCGGCGGGCCATAAGTGGCCTCCTGCCACTTCGGCAAGGTCGCGAAGACGATGGGCGCGTGTTCGTAATTTCGCTCGTCGGCAGTCACCCCGATGACCTTGAGTTCCGTGAGCACGCGATCCAGGGTGATGGTGTCGCCGATCTTTACCCCACGGTCCGCCAGCAGGCGGGAGATCACGACCCCGTTCTCCCCGGCGCCCAGCCTGTCCCCACTCGCAACGGGTACATCCAGAAAGGCGCCGGGCTGGACCCCCCAGAGCACGAACTCCAGGGGTTCGTCACGCTGATTCCGGCCGTTGAAACTTGTGTGCCCCAGAGGTTCCGCGCGGCGGACGCCAGGCCGGGACTGCCAGCCTTCCCACATTGCCCTGTCCACCAGACTCGAGCGAAAGGTGGGGCGGTCGTCGTACTGGAAGGAAAAATGGGTAACGGGCGCAGCGATCAGGCCTGACACGTTGTTGGAGATAAGCCCCCCGGAGAGACCGGAGAGGAACGTCATGAGGTAGGCCACCAGCGCAACAACCAGACCCATGAGGAGGAAACGGCCTTTGGCGTAGGCAAGATCCCTGAGTGCTATAAACATGAGTCTGCTTTTGCCGACTAGGTGTCCGTATAGTAGGCATCTTAGCGACGCTTAGTCAATTTTTGTCGCCAACTATCGGGTTCCCGGGTAGGGGTATCACCTGCGGGATGGTCCGCCGAAACAGACTGACGGCTTAACATTTGGTGTATCCTCTCCGCGCCTGCCGGCCGGAAGCAGGCTTTACAGAGGGATGGGATCCGGTGGCAGTGGGCCACTTCTTTCGGACGGGGTGTTTCGAAAGGGTGCTTGCTGAACACTGGCTGGCCGTTTTTCAGGACTATCGAGTCTGGCCATTTAGAAAATTGTTTACACAGGAGAACGAACGATGAGCACTACAATTCGTCAGGCATGGCTTGTCCTGCCAATGGCGCTGGTAATGATCGCTGGCTGCGGTGGCAAGCCCGCCGACAAGGCTATCGAAGCCGCTGATTCGGCCATGGACAGCGCTTCCCAGGCTGCTGACGCTGCCGGTGATGCTGCTGCTATGGCCGGTGAAGCTGCCGGCGCTGCTGCTGACGCTGCCGGAACGGCTGCTGAAGGCACTGCTGATGCCGCTGCCGCTGCTGCTGCTGGTGCCGCCGACGTGGCTGCCGGCGCTGCTGCTGACGCGACCGACGCTGCCGGCGCCGCTGTCGAGAGCGCTGGCGAGGCCGTGCAGGACGCTGGCGAGGCGATGCAGAAGAACTAATTGACTGTTTCTCAGTCAATCGACCAGGACAGGGGCCGCTTATGCGGCCCCTGTTTTTTTGGGCACTGATTTTTTGGGCCCTGCCTTCTTTATCCCTGATATGGTTTGGCGATGAAGTGGCTGCGGTACCTCGCCTTTGGCCTGGGTGGCATGCTGGCATTCGTCAGCGTCGCGTTTCTGGTGGCGGCCTGGGTCTACCGCGACATTCCGGCAGAAGAACTTGAAGCCAGGTACACCACCTCCGCCTCCCGCTTCCTCAATGTGGATGGCGTGCGCATCCATTACCGGGACGAAGGCAGCGGGCCGCCGCTCGTCCTGATCCATGCCAACTTCGGCAGCCTGCTCAGCTGGGACTCCTGGGTGGCTTCCCTAAAGGACCAGCACCGGGTTCTGCGCTTCGACCTGACGGGCCACGGTCTCACGGGTCCGGATCCGTCGGGTGATTACAGCCTGGAACGCACCGTGCAGCTCACCGAGCGCTTTGTTGACGCACTCGGCCTGAACCGTTTCGCCATCGGCGGCACCTCCCTCGGCGGCACCGTCGCGATGCACTATGCGGCAGCCCATCCGGAGCGGGTTGAGCGCCTGATACTGCTAAGTCCCGGCGCACTCGAAGGGCGTAGCCAGCAGAAGGCCGGCCGCAGCGTCCCGCCCATTGCCACCATCCTCAAGTACATCACGCCCCGTGCCCTGGCCGCCTACATGCTGAAGAGCCGCTTCGGTGATCCGGCCAAGGTGGACGACAGGCTCATCGACCAGTGGTACGAGATGTGGCTCCGCGAGGGCCAGCGCGCCGCAATTCTTGCCCGCCTGCGCACCTATTCGAGCGCCGATCTCGAGACAGTTACGGCCGCGGTCCGGGTGCCCACACTGATACTCTGGGGGGAGAATAACCCCCAGGCACCGGTCGGGCAGGCAGAGGAGTTGCGCAAGATGCTGGTTAATGCCGCTAGCGTCCAGGTCATTACCTATCCGGGCGTCGGGCACATGGCCGCCGATGAGGCCGGCCCGGTTATCGCCGGGGACGTCCGCATCTTCCTGGACAGCGGGAGCTAGGCAGACGTGCGGCCCTCCCAACCCTCTCCTCCGCTACTGCCCCTGTTGCTGACTCTGCTGGTGGCGCTGACGAGTGGGCCGCTGCCCGCCCAGGTCACCCCAGAGCAGCCGAAGCCACAACCGGCAACGCCTCCGGCGAAAGCGTCCTCACCGTGGGACAGCAGCACGATTCCGGCCCCTCTCCGGCCGCCGACTGCCGATGGCTCACTCTCGCTTCGGGTGTACGGGTCCGCGCAGGACAGACTCCCGCCAGCCGCTCAGCCCTGGCGGGGAGACGAGGGCTACGCGGTGGACGTCAGCGCCGTCATGACCCGTTGCGAGGACGGCAGTCTGGTGATCACGGCGCTGGTCATCGGCGGCCAGCTCACCCCGCTGGACAACCGCTGCCGGTCGGGCAGTGCAAGCACGCCCGCTACGGCTCCGCCAAGCTGCGATGCAAAGCGCTGGAACTGCAAAACCAGTGAGGCGCCACCCGCCAACTGACGCCCAGCGCTGGTCGCTGGCGGGTGTCACGGCTTGCTATGCTGGCCGCAGATCCGTCCCCACATAAGAATCGTTGCCACAATCAGGAGGCCTCCCATGCATCGTCTTGTCCGTACTGTCCTCGTCGCCGGTCTGGTCGCCGCGTTTTCCGCTGGAGCGTCCGCCGCCACCGCACCTGCGGATGCCATCAAGTACCGGAAAGCAGTTATGGATGCCATGGCGGCCCACGTCAGCGCGTTTGTGCTGATCAACTTCGGCAAGGTCGACCAGCAGGAATACCTGAAGTCCCATGCGAATGCGCTCGCCGATCTCGGCGCGCAGGGCAAGGTGTTGTTTCCGGCGGGGACGGATACCGGCGACACCAACGCGCTGCCGCTGATCTGGAAGGAACAGGAGCAGTTCAACAAGCTGATGGCCCAGCTGGAGACGTCGTCCGCCAAACTGCGGGACGCCGTGGCCGCCAATGACAAGCCCGGAACAGCGGCTGCCTTCAAGACCCTGGGCGAGTCCTGCAAGGGTTGTCACGATCGCTATCAGAAGAAGGATGACTGATTGACAGCCCCGGCACCGGGGCGCCGCCACTGGCCCGGGAACCGGCACTGGTTAGCAGCATTCGTGCTGCTCCTGACCAGTCTGGAGGTGCACGCGGACCTGGCGGCGCAGATCGAGCGGGGCCGCTACCTGGTCCAGGCCGGTGGCTGCCTGACGTGCCACACGGCGGACCGGCCGGACGCCATTCCCCTGGCAGGCGGCCGTGCCTTGCTGACCCCTTTCGGCACCTTTTATGCACCGAACATCACCTCCGATCCGGTCACCGGCATCGGCGGCTGGACGGATGCTGATCTCGGCCGTGCTCTGCGGGAAGGGGTGGCTCCGGACGGCAGCAACTACTACCCCGTCTTTCCCTACCCCGCCTACACCGGCATCGAGGATGCGGACGTCGCCGCCCTGGGGGCCTATCTCCGCAGCCTGAAACCGGTACGCCAGCAGGCCAGGCAACACGATCTGCCCTGGTACCTCTCCTCCCGCCTGGTGATGATGGGCTGGAACTTCTTCAACTTCAGCCCGGGGCGTTTTGCCCCCGATCCCTCCCGGGATACAACCTGGAACCGGGGGGCCTACCTCGTCCGGCACCTGGGCCACTGCGGCGAGTGCCATACGCCGCGCAACCTGCTGGGTGGCCTCGACCACAGCCGCGACCTGGCTGGCAATCCCGCCGGGCCGGATGGCGAGAAGATTCCGGACATCACCCAGGACCGGACCACCGGCATCGGCCAGTGGTCCGCGGATGACCTCGCATTCCTCCTCGAGACTGGCCTCCTGCCCGACGGGAACTTTGCTGGTTCCTCGATGAGCGCGGTTATTGAGGACAACACGGCCAGACTGACGCCCGGGGACCGCCAGGCCATCGCGATCTATCTCAAGGCGCTCAGTCCCCGCTCGCCATAATCAGCGACCGCTGCTTCGTGACCTGCGTCACGTTTCCCGGGTGTAGCCACTGCTACATTGACCCGGCCAGACCAATAAATAAAAAGAACAATCACAAAGGTGAGATGGCCATCGTGCTTCCCCCGCGCCTGGTTCCGGTGAATTGCGCCCAGCTGCAGTTCGGCATGTACGTGGCCGAGCTTGACCGGTCGTGGCTGCAGACGTCCTTCCACGCCCACGGGTTCCTGCTCAGCCAGAGCGAGCAGATCGAGGAACTGCGGCGCATCTGCAGCTACGTCTACGTGGATCCGGTCCTTTCCGAGTACCGGGACAGCGAGATGTTCTACACAGGGCTTACCGCCAAGGTAGAGGCCCTGTCTGCCTGCCACCCGCCGACAGCTCTCGCCCGGCAGCGGATGGAACTGCGCGCCCTGAGTCATGCGTTTGCCCAGGCCGTGCAGGGTATGCGCCGCTCCGAGGACCTGGTACTGACGCCGTTGCGCCGGGCCCTCGATCCCGTGGTCACCAGTCTCATGGAGGATGCGGACACGATCCCCTGGCTGCTCGCCACCGAACTGCGGGTGGGATTTCTCTATCGGCGCGCGCTTGGTTCCGCAGTGCTCATGGCTCTGGCAGGCAGGCAGATCGGCTTTGAGGGTGCCTTTGTCCGGGAGCTGGCGCTGGCCGGACTGCTCCTGGACATCGGCAAGGTTTCAGTGCCCATCATGATTCTGGCGAAGACCACGCCCTTGAGCACCCATGAGCGTGGCTTTGTTGAGCGCCACGTGCGCCGGGGTCTGTACATGGTCCGCTCGGCCTCGACGATCTCTGAAACGGTGGAGGATGCAGTTCTCGGTCACCACGAGCGCCTGGATGGCAGCGGCTATCCCCGCGGGCTCCGGGGTACACAGGTTCCGATTGCTGCCCGGCTCGCAGGCCTGGTGGACACCTACGATGCCCTGCTGCAGGACCGGAAGTACGCCCACGCCATGGCAGCCCACGATGCCATGCGTCTGGTCAACGGCCTGCGCGGCCGGAAGTTCGACGCGGCCATCGTCCGCAGCTTCATGCGGGCACTCGGCCTTTTTCCCACAGGTTCCTGGCTGCAGATTGCTGATGGCCGGCTGGGTATCGTGCGCCGGCAGGGCGACGACGAACCCACCCGGCCCCACATCGCACTCGTGAGTGACAGCGCAGGCCGGCGCCTGCCCGCCGGGCCGGTCCTCTGGCAACCCATCCGTCAGGGCGACATCGTGCGGGTCCTGGAATCCGGCACGATCCGCATTCTCCAGGGCCAGCTCGATGAGGCGCTGGGCGCCGCTGCCAACCTCGCCGCCTGAGACGGGTCGAATCCGGGCCGGATCCGGCCGCGAAAGTCAGGCGTGATGCAGGAATCCCCTCCAGAGACTGGCATCAACGGTGCGTCCGCAGCGCTGGCGACCTTCCTCCGGCAACACCCCAACGTCCTCGCCCTGACCGGAGCGGGCTGCAGCACGGGCTCTGGCATCCCGGACTACCGGGACGTCGACGGGAGCTGGAAGCACGCCCGCCCGGTTCTCTACCCCGACTTCATCAGCAGACTGGAAGTCCGGCGTCGCTACTGGGCCCGCAGTGCCCTCGGCTGGCCCCGGTTCGCGACTGCCCGGCCAAATCCAGCCCACCAGGCTCTGGCAGAACTGGAGCGGCAGGGACTGCTGGCCGGGATCATCACGCAGAACGTGGACCGCCTCCATCAACTTGCGGGGAGCCAGGCGGTCATCGATCTGCATGGCCGCCTGGACATCGTGCGTTGTCTCGGCTGCAACGCTCGCCTGCCCCGCACCGGCTGGCAGGCAGAACTGGACCGGGAGAATCCCGGCTGGAGCGCCACTTTGGCTGAACCGGCACCCGATGGCGACGCCGTGCCCGCCGCCGGGGACGACGCGAGCTTCCGGGTTCCGGACTGCCGGCTGTGCGGCGGAATCCTCAAGCCGGACGTGGTCTTCTACGGGGAGGCCGTCCCAGCCGACGTGACGGGCAGCGCCGAGAGCAAGCTGGCGGCAGCGGATGCCCTGCTCGTGGTGGGCTCGTCCCTGATGGTCTACTCCGGATTCCGGCTGGTGCGGGCGGCAGTGGCAGCAGGCAAACCCGTCGTAGCCGTTAATCTGGGCCGCACCCGGGCCGACGACCTGCTCGCCTTCCACTGGCGGACAGACTGTGGGCGCACGCTGCGGGCGGTCCTGGACATACTCGCTCCCTGACGGTAGCCCCCATTGACGCCCACTGGCGGCCCCGGTAAACACTGGGAAGCTACCCGCGCCCTGTGGTACCGGGTTGCGTGCCGGGGGACACAGCCGTCATGCCTTCAACTACCATCAGGCTCGATAGCAAAAGCCTCTCCGGCCTGCTCGGCGATGCCTATGACGCCGGCCTCAACCCTTCCGCCTGGCGCCACTTCGCGGAGGAAGCGGCCCATGCCTGCGATGCCCAGCTGGCTATGGTCGAGTATCAGGACGAGCACGATGCCCGGCGCTCATTTCTGGCCACGGGCGGCCTGAACGGTTTTGAGGAAATCTTCGCTGCACACCGTTCCAGTAGCAGTGACGACAACTACCTGCTGGCCATCCGCGGGCAGCCCGCCGGCACGGTTCGCCTGGGCAGCGAGGTGGTGCCGCCCGAGGCCATGCGCAAGAGCCGCGCCTACACGCAGCTGGCCAGGCCCTGGGACCTGGAACACTTCCTCTTCGGCGCCATCGAGTCAGCCCCGGGAGTCAACGCGTTTTTCTCCCTGTGCCGGACTGCCCAGGAGGACCCCTTCTTACCTGGTGACAAGGCGCTGATCAGCCACCTCCTGCTGAGGCATCTGCAGCGCAGCGTGGCCCTGCACCGGAGCCTTGACGCGGCACGGGGTGGGAATGCCCTTCTCTCCGGGGTTCTGGACCTGGCCCGCTACGGAATCGTCCTGTTTGACCAGCGGGGCCGGCCGATCCTCCGCAACCGGGCAGCTAATGCACTGCTGGACACCGGCGACGGGCTGGCGCTCCGGAACGGCAACCTGCAAACCACCGACGGGGCCACCCAGACCCGCCTGGACAGCGGGCTGGAAGCTGCCCAGCAGTCAGCTCTGGGCTGGTCCGTCGCACCCCCCGCACCGGTGCTGGTCGGGCGGCGCGGGAGTCCCAGTCCCTACCAGGTGACGTTCTCCCCGCTCCGCCTGCGGGGCGACCGGTCAGGCCTGCCCTCCGGGTCGGCGGTGCTGGCCGTCATTCACGCCGGGCGCCACGGCAATGCACCGGCACTACCGCCCGAACTCAGGGCCACCTACGGGCTTTCCCGGGCGGAGGTCACCCTCTGTGGGGCCCTGCTGGAGGGCAAGTCCCTGCTGGAAGCCGCGACCGCGCTGGACATCAGCCGCAACACGGCCAAGACGCACCTGACCCGGATCTTCGACAAGACGGGGGTACGCTCCCAGGCGGCGCTGCTCCGGCTGCTGGCCTTTGGCGCCCGGAACCAGGTTAACAATCCTTAAAGGCCCGTCCATCGGCGGGTCAGGCGGAGGCAGCTATTGTTCTCCCACTGATCGATGAGTCCCACCGTCCCCCCGGTCTGGACCCGTCTCAGCAGGCGACGACGTGCAGACCTACGGGCCGGTAGCGCCAGCTTCCCCGGCCCGTTTTCTTTTGGGGGCCTGACTGTCGCGACTCAAGGGGCTCCTGCACTATGATCGCGCCCATGCGCATACTCGTTATCGAAGACGACGCCGGGGTGGCCAGCTTCATCACAGGCGGCCTGAAGGAAGCCGGGCACACGGTCGACCACTCGGCCGACGGCAAGGAGGGCCTGATCCTGGCCACTACGGGCAACTACGACGCCCTCATCGTGGACCGGATGCTGCCCAACGTGGACGGGCTGACGGTAGTCAGGACGCTGCGGGCCTCCGACATCACGACGCCTGCCCTGATCCTCAGCGCCCTCGGCGAGGTGGATGACAAGGTCAAGGGGCTGCGGGCCGGGGCCGATGACTACATCGGCAAACCCTTCGCCTTCGCAGAACTCATGGCCCGGCTCGAGGCCATCACCCGCCGGCCGGCCCGGGAGGGCAGCGACGAGATCACCGAGATCCAGGTCGGTGACCTGCACGTCAACCTGCTCAGCCGGGAAGTGCGGCGGGCGGGCCAGAGCATTGACCTGCAACCCCGGGAATTCCGCCTCCTCGAGTACCTGATGCGCAACAAGGACCAGGTGGTGACCCGCACGATGCTGCTGGAGAACGTCTGGGACTACCACTTCGATCCCCAGACCAACGTCATCGACGTGCACATCAGCCGCCTGCGCCGGAAAATCGACAAGGACTTCGAGCCCCCCCTGATTCACACCGTCCGTGGGGCGGGGTACCGGCTGAGTGAATCCGCTTAGACTGATCCGGACTTCCACGTTCCAGCTCGCCTGGTGGTACATGGGGGTCTTCGGCGCCTCCGCGCTGGTGCTGATCGGCGTCGTGTGGTGGACCACCGTCGGCTACCTGGAACAGCAGACCAATGCCACGATCGAGGCGGAGGTCACCGGTCTCGTCGAGCAGTATCGCCAGCGGGGCAAACGCGGCCTTGAGGCCCTGATCCGGGAGCGCGTCGCCGTCAGCACCGGCGTGCCTACGGTCTACCTGTTTGCCGACCGGGACCTGAAGCCCCTGGCGGGCAATCTCGATGCCTGGCCCGCGGGTGAGGCGGATGCCGAGGGCTGGTACAACTTCAGCCGCCTGGGTGAAGACGGCCGGCGCATCAGCGTGCGGGGCCAGGTCTTTGTGCTGAGTGACGGCCGGCACCTGCTCGTGGCGCAGGACCAGAGCCGGCTCGAAGCCACCCGCTCCCTGATCAATGAGGCCTTTCTCTGGGCCCTGGGGGGCGGTCTGCTGCTGGCCCTCGCCGGTGGCTTCCTCATGAGCTACAGCGTGATGCGCCGCATTGAGGCCATCAACCGGGCCAGCCGGGAAATCATGACGGGCAGACTGCAAAGCCGCATGCCGGTCCGGGGGATCAACGACGAGTTCGACCAGCTGTCCGAAAATCTGAATGCCATGCTGGACAGGATCGACTCCCTGATCGAGGGCGTGAAGTCCGTTGCCGACAACATTGCCCACGACCTGCGGACACCACTGACCCGGTTGCGCGGCCGGCTGGAGAACCTGACGGAGAGGTCCGGACTGGATGAAGAGCTCCGCAGCGAACTGACGTCCGCCATGACGGAGGCCGACCATCTCCTGGCCACCTTCCGGGCCCTGCTGCGCATCGCCCGTATCGAATCGGACACCACTGAGCGGGAATGGTCTGACGTGGACCTGCACCCGCTGCTGCAGGATGCGTGGGAGCTCTATCAGGCCGTGGGCGAAGAGAAGGACATCGTGGTCCACCTCGGCACGGCGACGGGCCGCCTGCAGGGCGACCGGGATCTGCTTTTTCAGGCGCTCTGCAACCTGCTGGACAACGCGATCAAGTACAGCGGGGCCGGGTCTGAGGTGGTGCTCGCTACGACTGCCAGCGGGGCTACGCTCGACATCACTGTGGCTGACCGGGGACCAGGAGTTCCTGCGGCGGAGCGCGACAAGGTGCTAAGCCGGTTTTATCGGTCTGCCAGCGTGACCGGTATTCCCGGCAGCGGCCTTGGCCTGTCACTGGTCAGCGCTATCGCGCAGCATCACGGCGGGCGTCTCGTGCTTACCGACAATAACCCCGGGCTCCGGGCGACACTGCATCTGCCAGCACTCCCGCCCGCGGAGGCCGCTCCCCTTGCTGAACTGGCCTTCGCTGGAGCAATTCCGTAGGCTTCCGTGCGTCCTTAACCTGAGGAATATTCTATGGACCGGTTTCTCGTCAGAGCGCTCATGGCTGCCCTCGGCCTCTGGCTGGCAGACACTCTCATCAGTGGCATCAGCTTTGACAGCGCCGCGTGGCTGCTGACTTCGGCAGTGGTGCTGGGCGTGATCAACGCGATCGTCCGACCACTGGCCCTGATCCTGACGCTGCCCATCACACTGGTGACGCTGGGGCTCTTCATCCTGGTGCTGAACGCCGGCATGCTCGGACTGGCAAGCTGGCTGCTGCCGGGCTTTCACGTCGCAGGTTTCTGGCCTGCGTTCTGGGGCGCGATAGTCGTGAGCCTGGTCAGTGGCCTCGGTTCCTGGTTCTTTGGCCCCAGGAGCCGTATTGAAGTGAATCTCCGGCGGAGCTGATCAGGCGGCCGAACGGCGGCGGGTGAAGTCGCGGCGCACCCGCTCTTCCATGACCCGGGCTGCGCGCTCGAAGGAAATGTTGCGGTACGCCGCATCATGGCCAAGCCCGCGCAGTCGTCCCGCCAGGTATTCCTGCAGGTAGGCCCAGCGAAACGTCCAGGTGCCCAGCTCCCGGTACTGCTGGACATGCACGAGTTCGTGGGCGAGCAACGCGAGCAGCTCCGGATCAGCCTCGTCCTGCCAGCCGGAGGCCAGATAAACGCGGTAACGATCCGCGTAGCCCCGGGGCCGGCCGCGCACGTAACGGGGCACGCCGTTGTGGAGACGAATAGCCGCCAGATCCAGCCCGGGAAAGTAGTGCAACAGCCTGGCCCGGAGCAGTGGCGGCAGAGGTTCGCCCCGGGGTTCGGTCACCGGCTGCGTCATCAGGGGTTGCTCACTCGGCCCGGAGTGAGTCAACGGGATCCAGCCGGGCCGCCCGGACCGCTGGCAATACCCCCGCAATCAGGCCAATGAGCAGCGCCACGATGACAGCCAGCCCCATGTAGGGCCAGGCCGGACTGACCGGCAACGCCGGAACCAGCACCCCCAGCAGGGCGATGCACGCCAGCCCCAGCAGAACGCCGCCGATGCCGCCGATGCCCGCCAGGAGCAGCGACTCGCCAAGAAACACGTCGCGAATCTGGCGACGCCGGGCGCCGATAGCCTGGAGCAGGCCAATCTCCGCCGTCCGCTCCCGGACTGCGATGGTCATGATGGTGAAGATACCGACGCCGCCAACCAGCAGGGAGATGCCACCCAGCGCTCCCACTGCGAAGGTCACTACGTTCAGCACTGAACCCAGCACGTCCAGCATCTGCTGCTGGGTGGTAATCGTGAAGTCCTCACCCCCATGACGTGCAATCAGCACCCGGCGGATCGACTCGACGACTTCGTCGACCGGGGCGCCCTTCTCGTACATCACGTCGATCTCGAAGAGACCTTCGCGGTTGAAGAGCTCCAGGCTCTTGGCCACCGGGATGTAGACCGCGTCGTCCAGGTCGAAACCGAACATGGTGCCCTTCGACTCCATCACGCCAATCACGGTGTAGCGCTGCCCCCCCACCCGGATGCGCTCGCCGAGCGGATTGCGCGAGCCGAACAGCTCGTTGCGCAGCTTGCTGCCCAGCACGGCGAAAGACCGGGGCGTATTGGGATCATCCGGCGGCAGGAATTTGCCGAGGGCTACCCGGAAGGACAGCGCCTCGGTCAGCTCATCGCCGGTCCCGCTGACGATGGTCTTGCGTTCGCGGCCGCCACCTTCCACCGAGCCACTGCCCTGCACCAGGGGCAGCGTCGACCTGACGTAGGGCAGCCGCTTGAGGGCCTCGGCGTCCGCCAGACTCAGCGGCCGCGCTGAATTCAGCACGCCCGTCGGCATGCCGAAGGTCTGCGCCTTGCCCGGATTGACCGCGATGATGTTGGTGCCGAACTGGGTGAACTGGGCCACCATGTAATTGCGCAGGCCCTGGCCCATCGAGGTCAGCAGGACCACGGCCGCCACCCCGATGGCGATCCCCAGCGCGGTCAGGCCGCTGCGGAGCTTGTGGGACACCGCTGAGGTCGCGGTGAAGCCGACGATCTCTCTGGCATTCATTGGCTGGCGTTCATTGGCTGCCCATCACCGGCGACCAAGCGCTGCGACAGGATCGAGCCCGGCCGCGCGGCGCGCGGGCAGGATGCCGAAGAGCATGCCGCAGCCCATGGCCAGCAGCACGGCACCCCCAACGGCCCAGACCGGTGGCCGGAAGGTGAATTCGGTGTAGAACTGAGCCAGCACGAGGAGGATACCGTACCCCGCGACCACGCCAACGACGGCGCCCAGCAGCGCGAGATAAGTCGCCTCCGCCAGAAACAGCCCGAGAATCTGGCGACGCCGGGCGCCCAGGGCCTTGAGCAGGCCGATCTCCTGGGTGCGCTGGCTGACGGCCACCAGCATGACGTTCATGATCAGCACACCGGCGACCAGCAGGCTCACCGCCGCAATGCCCCCCAACGCCCGGGTCAGCGTGCCGAGGATGCCATCGAAGGTCTGCAGGACGGCATCCTGGGTCACGACGGTCACGTCTTCGTCGCCCCGGTGGCGCTCCTTCAGGGTCTCGACGATGTAACGTCTGGCCGCAGGCATCGCGTCCCGGCTCCGGGCCTGAACGATGATGCGAAAGAGGGCTGGCGAGTTGAAGATGCTCTGAGCCATCGCCACCGGCATCAGCACCAGCTGGTCGGCATCCACCATGACGGACATGCCCTGGGGGGCCAGCACGCCGGAAATGCGGCAGCGCCGGTCGCTGACGCGCAGCCACCGCCCCACCGGGGGTTCGCCGCGAAAGAGTTCCCGGCCAATGGTGCTGCCGACGACGCAGACGGCGGCCTCCCGGTCCATGTCGCCGGCGGGCAGAAATTCGCCGCTCGCCATCTGCCAGCCACGAATCTCCCGGAATGCAGCCGTGGTGCCCATGATCGTCACATCCCGCTCCAGCGAACCGGAGGACGCCGCTGCCTCACCCACGATGACCGGCGCGAGGATGTCGATGGCCGCGCTCCGCTCCAGGGCGCGGGCATCCCCCAGCGTCAGGTCCCGGGGTGTGGCACCGCCGAGCATGGCCGCTCCGGCACCGGTGGTTTCGGTCCGCCCGGGCAGGACGATCAGCAGGTTGGTACCGAGCGAGCGGAACTCATCCGTGACGTACAGACGGACTGCTTCGCCGAGGCCCGTCAGTACCACGACGGCAGCAACGCCGATGGCCGTCGCGAGCAGCATCATCGCCGTGCGCAGCGGATAGCGGAACAGGGCACCAAGGGCCACCCGATTCTGGTCGGTAAACCTCATGCCGAGGAGTCCCGGACGATCTTCCCGTCCCGCATCAGCAGCCGGCGGTTAGCCCGTTCACCGATGGCAGGATCGTGGGTGACCACGATCAGGGTCAGGCCCTGGGCGTGCAGCGCTTCCATGATCTTCACCACCTCGCCGCCGGCAGCGCTGTCCAGGTTGCCCGTCGGTTCATCCGCGAGAAGAATCCGGGGCTGCATGACGACGGCCCGGGCAATGGCCACGCGCTGACGCTCACCCCCGGAGAGCTGATTAGGCCGGTGATCGATCCGCGGGCCCAGCCCCATGCGCTCCAGAGCGGCCCGGGCCCGGTCCCGGCGGTCTGCCCGGGGCATGCCCGCCAGCATCATCGGCAGCTCGACGTTCTCGAGGGCGCTCATCCGGGCAATCAGGTGAAAGATCTGGAAGACGAAGCCGATCTCTTTCTGGCGGGTGTCGGCCAGGCGATCGTCTGGCATGGTGGAGGTCTGCACGTCCCCCAGCCAGTACTCACCAGCCGTGGGCCGGTCGAGCAAGCCCAGGATGTTCAGCAGGGTGGACTTGCCGGAGCCCGACGGCCCCATCAGTGAGAGGTAATCCCCCGGGGCAATGCTCAGGTTCACGCCGTCCAGCGCCCGCACCAGCTGATCGCCGACTTCAAAGGTGCGGCTGAGACCCGTCAGGCGGATCAGCGGACCGGCTGCCGGTCCGGGCCCAGGATCGGGGCCAGGGTCACTCGCGGACGGCAGCGACGCCATCGGCCACACCCTCGCGATCCACCGACGTCACCACGAGTTCCCCGGCCTTGAGGCCCGAGCGGACCTCGGTGTATTCCCAGTTGGCGACGCCCTTCTCGATGGTCTTCGACTCCAGAATTCCCGTGCCGGGATTCAGGACGAGCACCCGCTTCCCTTCCAGGAGCGCCTGGCTGGGAATGCGCAGCACGTTTTCCCGGTTCTCCAGAATCACCTCCACATCAGCGCTGTAGCCCGGCAGCAGGTTGTACTTCTCGGGATTCTCGATCTCGGCTTCGACCTCGACGGTCCGGGCCTGCTTCTCCGTATCGAGCACATAGGGCGCCACGCGACGGACGAAGCCGGGGAAGCGCTGATTGGGAAAGGCGTCCAGGGAGATGGACGCACGCTGGCCGGCCTTCACCGCAGGCGCGTCCACTTCATCGATGGGTGCGGAGATGTACAGGCAGCTGCCGTCAACCAGATCAACGGTGGGCGGCGTGGGCACGCCCACGGGCGACGGCGTGACGAACTCACCGACCTCGCCGTTGATTTCCGCGACGACTCCCGCGAAGGGCGCCCGCAGGATCGTCCGCTCCAGCTCGGCCTTGGCCACATCAATGCGGGCCTGGCTCACCTTCTCCTGGTCCCGGGTAGCGTCGCAACCCGCGGCCCGGGCATCAGCGTCGCCCACGGCCCGTTCCGTCTCGCCTTCCGACACCAGATTCTGGGTTCGCAGCTGGCGAATGCGGGTGGCGTTCTTCGCCGCCACGCTGGCCGTGGCACAGGCTTCCCGGGTGCGGCTGCGGGAGGCGACAGCTTCCCGCTCCGCCTGGGACACCTGGGCGCGCTGATCCAGATTCCAGAGCTCCAGCAGGATGTCGCCCTGCTGCACCTTGTTGCCTTCCTTGAACGGGAGCCGGGCAATCTGGCCGCCCATCGGCGGCGCCAGCCGGGCCCGGTCGCAGGCATCCACGGTGCCGGCCCGGGTGTTGGCCACCGTCGCGAGTACCGCGCCCACCTTGACCTCGGCGAGGGTGACCTGAACGGGCTTAGGCCGGGAGAGGTACCAGGCCACCAGGGCGGCGGCCACGACCAGGGCCAGCAAGCCGGAAATGCGCACGCCGCGACTACTCACGTCAGCCCTACTCCCCGGGAAAAAGTGTCGGGCAAAGTATAAGGGCCGGCGTGCTACTGTTCATCCGTACAGCTACTGATCTTCGCGAGGCTCCGGCCCTTGTCCCTGCCACCGGGTTCCGTCATTCGCGGTCGCGGCGTTGCCGCCCGCCCCGCCGGGCGCTTTGCGCGGGAGGAAACCCGCCCGGAACCGGCCGACGACGACACGCCGGTTGTCGCACCTGAGACCGAACTGATTCCCGAGCAGATCCGCAGCATCATCTCCCGGAACCAGTCGCCGGATATCCCCTTCGAACAGTCGGTCAATCCCTACCGGGGCTGCGAGCACGGCTGCGTCTACTGCTACGCGCGGCCTTCCCACGCCTACCTGGACCTGTCGCCGGGGCTGGATTTCGAGCAGAAGATTTACACCAAGCCCGAGGCGGCCGCCGTGCTGCGCCAGGAGCTGTCAAAGCGCGGCTACCGCTGCTCGCCCATCACGCTGGGCGCTAATACGGATGCCTGGCAGCCCGTCGAGCGGGAACTGCGCATCACCCGCCAGATCCTGGAAGTGCTCGCGGAGTTCCGGCACCCGGTGAGCATCATCACCAAGTCGGCCCTCGTGGAGCGGGACCTGGACCTGCTGCAGGATCTGGCGCGGGACAATCTGGTGCACGTGCTGGTGAGCGTGACCACACTGGACGACGAGCTGAAGCGGCGCATGGAACCCCGCACTGCCGGCCCACGGCGGCGCATCGAGACGATCAGAATATTGAGTGCTGCGGGCATTCCCTGCGGAGTGCTGGCCGCGCCGATGATTCCAGGACTCAACGATCATGAGCTGGAGAACATTCTGGCGGCGTCGGCGGACGCTGGCGCCCGATTTGCAGGCTACGTGTTGCTCCGGCTGCCCCACGAGGTTGAGCCGATCTTCGGCGAGTGGCTGCAGACGCAGTACCCGCTGAAGGCGGCGAAGGTGCTGAGCCTGATCCGCCAGGTGCGGGGTGGCGCCCTCAACGATGCGCAGTTTGGCAGCCGCATGCGGGGCTCTGGACCGTTAGCAGCCCTGCTGGCCCAGCGGTTTGCCGCCGCCTGTCGCCGGCACGGGTTTACGCGGGAGTCGGAGGCGGCGTTGGATACGACGCGGTTTCGGGTGCCGGCGGGGCCGGGGACCCAGCTGGATTTGCTGGACTGACGAACGGAGCATAATGGCTCTTTATAGAGCTAATAGATTCATTTAGATAATTTATAGCCTTATTTCGAACTATTAATTAGAAATACTCTATGGATGTTTTAACAGCCTTAGTGTAGCCTTTCAGATTCAATAGCTGTTCTTAGATCTACAAATGCCATCCTCAAATACGACAGAAGAACTGGAAGCCCAGTTGGGCCTGCAGATCCGGGCGCTGCGCCTGCGCCGGAATGTGGACCAGCAGGCCCTTGCGGAGCAGGCCGGCGTGGCCCTCAGTGCCCTGAAAAACGTGGAATCCGGCAAAGGGTCAACGCTCAAAACCCTGCTCAAGGTACTTCGCGCACTGGACCGCCTGGACTGGATCGCGAGCCTCTCACCCACGATCTCCATCAGTCCGCTGCAGATGCTGAAGCAGAAAGCCCCGCGTCAACGCGCGTCTTCCCGCCGGACCACCTCGACCGCCGGGCGCTGACGACAACTCCCGTTCCATGTACCGGAAGGTCAGCGTCGTCGAGGTCAGAATCTGGGGGCGCCTCGTCGGCGCCCTCGCCCGGGACCCGCAGCTTGACTACTACGCCTTCGAGTACGCGCCGGAATTCATCGCCTCCGGAATTGAACTGGCGCCGCTGACCATGCCCTTGTCGGCGGCAGGCAACGCCTTCATCTTCACCGACCTGCCAACCGCCACCTTCCAGCGCCTGCCCGCCATGCTGGCGGACGCGCTGCCGGACGATTTCGGCAACGGCCTGATCGATGCCTGGATGGCCACCCGGGGCATCAGCAAGGACGCCATCACCCCGCTCGATCGCCTCGCCTACATGGGCAAACGGGGCCTGGGTGCCCTGGAGTTCCGCCCGGTGCGGGGGCCTACAGCGAAGAGCAGCACGGCCGTGCAACTGTCCCGGCTGGTGGAAAGTGCCCGTCAGGCGATTCATGGCGAACTGAACAGCGACCGGAACGCGAGCGCAGCCCTGAAGCAGATCATCCAGGTGGGCACTTCCGCGGGCGGCGCCCGGGCCAAGGCGACCGTCGCCTGGAATCCGGTCACCCTCGAGATGCGCGCCGGACTCTTCGAAACGGAGCCGGGCTTTGAGCATTGGCTGCTGAAATTCGATGGTATCGGCAGTGACCGGGAACTGGGTTCAACACAAAGCTACGGCCGCATCGAGTACGCCTACGCCCTGATGGCCCAGGCGGCGGGGATCCAGATGGCGCCCTGCCGGCTGCTGGAAGAGAACGGCCGGGCGCACTTCATGACGCGGCGCTTCGACCGGGACGGCAACCAGAAGCTTCACCTGCAAAGCCTGTGCGCGCTCCGCCACCTGGACTTCAGGCAGAAGGCGACCCACGACTACAACCAGTACCTTCAGACGCTGGTGGAACTGGGTCTTGGGCCAGACGCACTGGAGGAGGCCTTCCGCAGGATCGCTTTCAATGTGCTGGCGAGAAACTGCGACGATCACACGAAGAACTTCGCCTTTCTTCTTCCTGAGGGTGGCCGCTGGCAACTCGCGCCCGCCTACGACGTGACCTTTGCCTACAACCCGAAGGGCGAATGGACCTACCAGCACCTGAAGTCCGTGAACGGCAGGTTTGCCGGCATCACGCGGGACGATCTGCTGACCGTTGCAGACCGGTTCGGCATCGGCCGGGCTCCGCGCATCCTCAGGTCCGTTCAGGAGGCTGTGGCTGCCTGGCCAGACTTTGCCCGGATGGCAGGGCTTGCGGAGCAGGACGTGCGCCGGATAGGCGGGGAGCACGTGCGGGTTTGAGGCCTGGTGGGGTTGTAGAGCCGCGGGCTCAGCTACGGAACAGCAGTGTCAAGGCCGCGCCACGATCCGGAATCGCACCCGCATCTCATCCCTGACGGACAGCAGCCCGCCCATCACCGTGAACGGTATCAGGCCGAGTTGCTCGTGGGTCACGGTGAACGCACCGGTCGCCCGCAGTTGGTTCGTGCTCTGTTCAACCCGCACCGGCACCTGCAGGTCATGGCTCTGGCCCTTCACCTCAATCGCGACGGCCATGATGTAGTCAGGTCCGCTGCCCGTAACCTTCTGGCTCTTCAGCCGGATCTCGGGAAAACGGGCGGCATCCAGTAGTGGTTCACTCAGCAGGTTTTTGCTGGTGCCGCTGATCGCGTCTGCATCCACCGCGCCGGGAAAGTCCTCGCCCTCTTCCGCACGCAGCGCCGTCTGGTCCACGGAGAAACTCGCGACGGGCAGCACCAGGCTGACCTGCGGCTCTTGACCCTTGTTGCCGAGGAGAACATCGCCCTGTAGGGACCGGCTGCTCAACACGTGATTGTGGCCAAGCCGCGCCATGGGTCCGTCCCGATACACCAGCACCCGGACTTCCGATTCGGCGGATATGACGCGGTAGCGGGTGTAGCCGGCCGGGACTTCCAGACTGGCCGCCGGCATGGCTCCCTGTTCACCCGGTGGGATGGGCGCGGGCTCCCGTACGGGACGACAGCCCGACTGGAGCAGGATCAGGGCCGAAAGGAGCAGCAGGGTGGCAGAGCGGCCGGAGGATTGGGCTGGCAACAGCGGCATAGGCTCGCAACCTGGCAGAAGGGGCGGCCAGTATTACCCGAAGTAATCCTTCGGATCGAGGCCAAAGGCCCCGGGTTCCAGGCCCCGGATAATCCAGCGGGCATCGTCGCTATCGCCACCCGCGGGCCTGGCCTTGAGATCCAGCAGTGCGTGCCGGCTCACGGGCGTCTTGGCGGCGGTGCGCAACAGCATCAGCTTCGGTCGCAGCCGCTGTACCCGGTTCTGTTCCACGACGACGGCCACCTCGCCGGTGTTCAGCTCCACCAGCGAGCCGGTCGGAAACATACCCACCGCCTGCACGAACTGCTCCACCAGCTCCCGCTGAAAGCCGGAGCCGGACAGGGCGTTCAGTTCACGCACGGCATCGTAGGCGGATTTGGCGGGCGCGTAGGGCCGCTTGGTCGTCATGGCGTCGAAGCAGTCGATCAGCCCGGCAATGCGCCCGAACACCGGCACGTCGGCGCCCTGGAAGCCCTTCGGGTAGCCCGAGCCGTCATGCCGCTCGTGATGATGCTGGATCATGGCGAGCACGTCCGCATTCAGACCGAGGGCGTTCTTGACCAGGTCGAGGCCGACAGCCACGTGTTTCTTGACGATGACGCGCTCGACGTCATCCAGCGGGCCCGGTTTGGCGAGAACGTCCGGCGGCAGTTTCGCGTTGCCGAGGTCCAGCAGCATGCCGCCCAAGGCCAGCGTCTCGAGGCCTGGTCGTTCAAAGCCCAGATGGCGCCCCAGGATCACTGCCCACACCGCACTGCCGATGGAGCGTTGGGAACCGGACGTGTCCCGTTTACGGAGACAGACCAGCCAGGCCATGGTGTCCTGGTTGCGCAGAATGCTGTCGATGAGTGGGCCGGCCGCGACCTTCAAGCGCGGCGTGTCGAGCCCCCGGCCCTGCTGAAACTGCTCGAGGACATCCTGCAGAACCGCGGCAGCCGTGTCGTAGGCCACCGCCGCCTTCGGCACTTCAAGGCGGGTGGGAACGGCATTCCGGTAGTGCTTCGTCTGGAAAAAGGTGGCGAGGGTGCCCGTCCGGTCGAGCCGGGCCAGGGCATCGACGAGGCGGCGCGTGAGACTGGGCCGCATGGCATGTTCCAGGCGGGTGGCCGGGGCGGCCAGGGACTGGGTGTATTTCTCCGCCCTGCTGCGCGCCTCCATCACCTTTTTCTGCGGCACGGAGCCCTGGGTTGCGTCCACATAGACGTGCTTGCAGAAATTCCGCAGCAGCCGCAGCTCCTTGTCGTCCCGGATCTCGAAACCCTTGAAGAGAAACGGTGTTTCCAGCCACGGGCGATCGAGCTGCGCCACATACATGCCGCACTCGAGGTTGGAGGTTTCGATCTTGAGCCGTTTGAGAAGCACAGGCAGACCCTTGCGGCCGGCACCCGGCCGGCAGGCACCCTCGCCATACTAGGGGTCGATCCCCGCAACCGTCGGGCGGCGGTCACACTTTTGTGACCGTCAGACGGCGCACTTAACGCCGGTGCCACCCAGGCCGCAATAGCCGCCCGGGTTCTTGGCCAGGTACTGCTGGTGGTACTCCTCGGCGTAGTAGAAGTCCGGCGCCTTGAGGATCTCGGTGGTGATGGGGCCGTAGCCGGCCTGGCGGAGTCCCGGCTCGAAAGCTGCTTTGGAACGCAGTGCCGCATCCCGCTGCCCATCATCGAACCAGTAAATTCCAGAGCGGTACTGAGTCCCCGCATCGTTGCCCTGGCGCATGCCCTGGGTGGGATTGTGGGCTTCCCAGAAGACGGTAAGGAGTTGCGCGTAGCTAACCTGCTGCGGATCGTAGACGACCAGCACAACTTCGTTGTGCCCCGTTTGTCCACTGCAGACTTCGTCATAGGTTGGATTCGGGGTACTCCCGGCGGCGTAACCCACCGCAGTGGAATAGACGCCGGGGACCTGCCAGAACTTGCGCTCCGCACCCCAGAAGCAGCCCAGGCCAAACACCGCCTGGCGCAGGTGGGAAGGAAACGGGGCCTTCAGGGGGTTGCCATTGACGTAGTGCTTCTGGGGAACAGCCATCGCCGTCCCACGGCCAGGCAGTGCAGCACCGGGGGTCGGAATCTCCAGGGATTTTTTGCGGAGCCACATCGGACAGACCTCGAAGTTCGGTTGAACTGAGATTGCCATAAGCGGGGCGTTGAGAGGTACCTCTGTTACGGTACCTCTGTTAACTTTGCAGACCATGCGCATCCTGGCCGTCGTCGCTGCACTGCTTCTCCTCGCCCCGGGAGTTGGGGTCGTTGCGGCCGATGACAGTTCCGCTGCCAACGAGCGCTTCCTGCGTCTGATGACCGAAGGGCGCAACGCCGAGGCCATTACCGCCGCCCGGGAAGTGCTGACCCTGACTCAACAGGAGTTCGGCGATAGCAGCGTCGAGCTCGCGGCTCCCCTGATCAACCTGGCCACCGCCCAAGTCCGCAACGGGGACCTTCAGGACGCGGAAGCGAACTACCAGGCCGCCATCAGCCTGCTGGAGCTGCGCGAGGGGTACCTGTCGCCGCGCCTGGCCAACCCGCTGGTGGGACTGGGCGAAACCCTGATGCGGAGCGAGCAGTACGCCCTGGCGACGGCAGCCTACGAACGGGCCCTGCGCGTCAACCACGTGAATGAGGGCTTCTACAACCTGGAACAGATGCCGATCCGGGATGGCTTGTCTGAGGGCTATCTGGGCCAGAAGAACCTGGAGAAGGCCAACTTTCACCAGGAAGCTGAGGCCTACATTCAGCAGCGCAAGCTGGGTAAGGAAACCCTGGAGTTCGTGGCAGCTCTCGAAAAGCTCGGCCGCTGGTATGACCGGACGAACCAGTCCGAGGCTGCCCGCCTGGCTTATCAGAATGCGGCGCGGGTGGTCGAGAAAGCCAAGGGCGAGGACTCGCCGGAACTCGTCGATCCCCTGCTCGCCATTGCCGAGACCTACCGTCAGCAGGCACTGCTGCCCCCGGAGCCGGACTCCACCCAGTCGGCCGAGACGCTGCTGCCGATGAGCAGCATGATGCTCCGGATGGCCCTCGCTATCGTGCAGCAGCAGGAGCCGCAGGATCAGTCCCAGCGCGCCCGCGTCCTCGTGAAGCTTGGCGACCTCTACATGATGTGGGACAAGCGAAACACTGCGTCTGCCCGCTATCAGGAGGCGTGGCAGGCGCTGTCGACAGATCCGGGGCTGGAAATGCAGCGGGATGAGTATTTCTCCCAGCCCGTGCGGATCATGGGTCCGGGACTGCCAGCGATCTACCCGCCGCCAAAGCGGAATGCGGCTCCTGTTCAGACCAAAGACCTCCAACCCGGCTTCGTCGTGGTCCGCTACGGCGTGAATCAGCTCGGTCGGGTCACTGACGCCACCGTTATCGAGGCAGATCCGGCCAATCTTCTGGAGCAAGGCGTGACCCGGGCGGCAAATCTCACGCTGTTCAGGCCGCGCTATGTGGCTGGAGCACCCGTGGACACTTCGGGGCTGATCCTGCGCCACGAGTTTCGCTTTGCGCCGAAGAAGCTTGAATCCACGGAGGCCAAACCAGCCGCAGACGACAACAAGCCCCTGGAGCAACCGACGTCAGGCGAAGGCACCTGAGACGGTTTAGCGGACGACTACACTACTTTCGTCAGGCCGGCACAACCTGTGCTTAGAATAGACCATGCTCAGACCCGCACTCAGTCTCCTTGTCCTTTGCCTGCTTGGCCTGTCGGCCACAGCGGCACTGCCCGGTCGGGATGATCTCGACGCGGTCCTGCTCCGCAACGTGAGCAATGGCTTTGTCGACTACGACGGCATCAGGGCCGACCCGGCCTTCAGCCGCTACGTTGCCGGGCTGGCCACTGCGGAGGACGCCAGCCTCGACGACCGCAGCGCCCGCCTCGCCCTGCTGATCAACGCCTACAACACCTTCGCCATACAGGGGATTCTCGACGGTTACTCCCCCGCCTCGAAGCTCGGCCGCTACACCTTTTTCAAGCGTCGGGAATACAGTCTCCTCGGCACCAGGACGACTCTTGAAGACCTGGAACACGACCGGCTGCTGTCGCTCGGCGAGCCGCGGGTGCACTTCGCCATCGTCTGTGCGTCCATCTCCTGCCCCCGACTCGCCAGTCAGGCTTTCGCGCCGGCGGCTCTCGATACCCAGCTCGAGGCAGCCGCCCGGGCCTTTGCCAATGACGGCACGCGGAACCGCTACGACACAGCACGCCAGATCGCGTTTCTTTCCCGGATCTTCGACTGGTACGAGGCGGACTTCGTCGCGGCAGCAGGCTCGACCCAGAAGTACCTGGCTCGTTATGTCAGCGACCCGGTGGTCAGGGACCTCCTGGCCCGGGACGGGTTCAGGGTCCGGTTCGTGGACTACGACTGGGACCTGAATGGCGTCTACCGGGGAAAGCCGGACTGACTGTAAGGAAGCGGACAGCTACCCCGTCCAAACCCAACTAACT
The DNA here is from genome assembly GCA_945872065.1 of Arsukibacterium tuosuense. Classification (GTDB taxonomy): domain Bacteria; phylum Pseudomonadota; class Gammaproteobacteria; order Steroidobacterales; genus SHZI01. Next base: position 10,614 of record CAMBYH010000014.1, on the reverse strand, counting down.
GCCCTATTCACCCATTGCGAGGCGTGGCTATGCTCATCAGGAAGCCGACGGACATAAAGCCCTCCGAGATCACACCGGAAAGCGTCTTCCTGAACCGGCGCACCCTGCTGCGCTCTGCAGGTTTTCTGGGGGCCAGCACCCTGCTGTCCCAGGCTCAAGCGGCCGATGAAGAGATTCCGGCGAAGTACAAGCGCCTGACCGGTGTGCGGCCCAGTTCCCTGAGCACGAAGGATGCGCCGAACACCTTCGACGAGATCACCGGTTACAACAACTTCTACGAGTTCGGCACCGACAAGTCCGATCCCGCCGAGAAATCGGGCAAGTTTCGTCCCCAGCCCTGGAAGGTAAAGATCGATGGCGAGGCCGGCATCACCGGCACCTTTGACTACGACAGCATCGTAAAACCCCACACTCTTGAGGAGCGGATCTACCGGTTCCGCTGCGTGGAAGCCTGGTCAATGGTTATCCCCTGGGTGGGAATTCCGCTGGGCGAAGTCCTCAAGCGCTACAACCCGACCTCGAAGGCCAGGTACGTTGCCTTTGAAACCATCGTCCGGCCGTCGGAAATGCCCGGTCAGAAGTACCCCATCCTCGACTGGCCCTATGTGGAAGGCCTGACGATGGCAGAAGCAATGCACCCGCTGACGCTGCTGGTGGTGGGCGTCTACGGCGTGGAACTGCCTAATCAGAATGGGGCTCCAATACGCCTGATAGTGCCCTGGAAGTACGGCTTCAAGAGCATCAAGTCGATCGTACGCATCAGCTTCACGGAGAAGCAGCCCCCGACCACCTGGAATATTTCCGCACCGGATGAGTACGGGTTTTATGCCAACGTGAATCCGGCCGTGGATCATCCCCGCTGGAGCCAGGCGTCGGAGCGGCGCGTGGCGTCCGGCGTCGGGAGCCTGTTTGCCTCGCGTCAGCCCACGCTGCCTTTCAACGGCTACGCAGCCCAGGTCGCCTCGCTGTACAAAGGCCTCGATCTGGCCAGGAACTTCTAGGCCAGTCTGGCCGAAAGGCGCCCTGCATGGTTACCCAGCACCAGGTTCGTCTGTTCTGGCGGCCACTGGCCCACCTGGCCTGCGCGTTGCCGCTGATTTATCTCATGCTTCAGCTGGCGGAAGTGGGCGGCTTGCGCCTGGGGCCCAACCCGCAACTGGAGATCCGGGATTTCCTCGGCGAGTGGGGCCTGCGCCTGCTGCTCCTGACCCTGGCGATGACCCCGCTGCGCTGGATCACGGGCAAGCCCTGGCCATTGCAGTTCCGCCGCCTGCTCGGCCTGTGGAGCTTTGCCTATCTGGGCCTGCACTTCGTAACGTATTTTCTCCTGGACAGGTCCCTGGACCTGCCCGTGATCATTGAAGACATCGTGAAGCGGCCCTTCATCACGATCGGCTTCCTGGCCATCGTGCTGATGAGCCCCCTGGCCGTGACGTCCACCGCTGGCTGGCGCCGGCGGCTGGGTGCGCGCTGGCTGACGCTGCACAAGCTGGTGTACCCGATCGCCATCCTCGGCTGCTGGCACTTCTACTGGCTGGTGAAGAAGGACGTGCGCGAGCCGCTGATCTATTGCGGGATCCTGGCGGTACTGCTGGGGTTCCGCGTGTGGCAGACCCGCCGGCGTGCTGCTACGACGTGATGTTGTAGCCGCGCTCCTCGTGGAGCACGAGGTCCAGGCCTTCGTTTTCTTCTTCGGCAGTCACCCTCAGATCGCAGACCAGGGCGGTCACTTTCAGCAAGAGCCAGGTCATGCCCCCCGCCCAGACGATCGTCGCGACCGTGCCGATCAGTTGCACACCCAGCTGGGCCGCGATGGTCCGGCCATCCGGGTGCCCGATGCCCCCGAGGGCTGCTGCGCCAAACACGCCGGTCAGTAGTGTGCCCATGATCCCGCCGACGCCATGGACGGGGAAAACGTCCAGGGAGTCATCAATGGCGAGACGCCGCTTGATGAACTGGGTAGCCCAGAAGCACACGGTGCCTGCGAGGAGCCCAATGGCGAGTGCGCCGCCGGGGCCTACGAAGCCGGAAGCGGGTGTAATGGTGCCAAGCCCGGCCACCATACCCGTGACGATGCCCAGCACGCTGGGCTTGCCGAAACGCAGCCACTCCTGGGCCATCCAGGCCACGCAGCCTGCTGCCGCCGCAACGTGGGTCACCAGCATGGCCATGCCGGCAGAGCCATTGGCAGCCAGGGCACTACCAGCGTTGAAGCCGAACCAGCCGACCCAGAGCATCCCGGCACCGGTCACGGCTGCGGGCAGGTTGTGGGGCGTCATCGCCTGACTCGGAAAGCCCCGCCGCTTGCCGATAACGAGGGCTGCCACGAGGGCAGCGACCCCGGCGTTGATGTGAACCACTGACCCGCCAGCGAAATCCAGGAACTTCATCTGGGCAAGCCAGCCGCCGCCCCACACCCAGTGGGCCACCGGCACGTAGACCAGCAGGAGCCAGAGCGTAGAGAAGAGCAGCATCGCCGCAAACCGCATGCGCTCCGCAAACGCGCCAACAATGAGAGCGGGCGTGATGATGGCGAAGGTCAGCTGAAACATCGCGAACACGGACTCCGGGACCGTGCCCGTAATGGACTCCACCGTGATGCCCGCAAGGAACGCCTTGCTCAGTCCACCCGTCCAGGCCTGGGCGGCGCCCCCGTCGGTGAACACCAGGCTGTAGCCCACCACCATCCAGAGCAGGGACACGACCGCTGCAATGGCGAAACACTGCATGAGGACCGACAGTACGTTGCGGCTGCGGACCAGCCCGCCATAGAACAGGGCCAGCCCTGGCAGGGTCATGAAGAGAACCAGTGCGGTGGCGACAAGCAGCCACGCGGTATCGCCGCTGTTGATCATCCTGAATCCCCTCCCCTGTCTGCTTGGCGCCCCGTAGGAGCGCCTTCAGGCGCGAACGATATTGATCGCGCCTGAAGGCGCTCCTACAGCGCGTTGTCGCCGGTTTCCCCGGTACGAATGCGCAGGGACTGGTGCAGGTCAGTCACAAAGATCTTGCCGTCGCCAACTTTCCCGGTCCGGGCCGCGGCCGTGATGGCCTCGATAACCCGCTCGACCAGTTCATCACTCACGGCGACTTCCACCTTGGACTTGGGCAGGAAGTCCACCACGTACTCTGCACCCCGATAGAGCTCAGTGTGACCGCGCTGGCGGCCGAAACCCTTCACCTCGGTGACCGTCATGCCGTTGACGCCGACCTCCGAGAGGGCATTGCGCACGTCGTCGAGCCGGAAGGGTTTGATGATGGCGGTAATCAGCTTCATGGGGGCTCTCTGTAAGGTTGCCGTGCGGCCAATTCTAGCGCTGATGGACCCAGCGCAGGAGGGCGTTCTGGGCATCTTTGCCCCCGCCCCAGGTGGCCTTGGCCTGGTTGACGATCATGACGACCACGTAGTCCGCTCCCGACTGACTGTGCACATAGCCGGCAATCGCGGTCACGCCGTTGAGGGTGCCGGTCTTCAGGTGCATGTCGCCGGGCGACGGGTCATCCTTGAAGCGCCGCCGGGTGGTCCCGTCCAGGCCGGACAGGGAGAGCGATGCCTGGAACTCCGGCTGGAACGGGCTGGCATGGGCTGCCAGGAGCATCCGGCCCAGGCTCGCGGCACTGATGCGGGTATCCCGGGAGAGGCCAGAGCCGTTCCCGAGGCGCAGCTCCGGGAAACTGAGGCCCTGGTCAGCAAGCGCGGCCACCGTCGCCTGACGGCCCTTCTCCAGCGTCCCGGGCGCACCGAGCTTCTCTGCTCCCAGAGTGAGAAAGATCTGGCGGGCCATTACGTTGTTGCTGACCTTGTTGACGGGCCTGATCACCTCCGCGAGCGGTGGGGACTGAAACGTGATGAACGGGGTCTTGCCGGACGGCACCTGCCCCTGGCGAAAGCCTCCGGTTACCCGCCCGCCCTGTTCTTCCCACAGGCCGCGAAAGGCGCCATAGGCAAAGGCCGGGCCATCCAGGATCGAGCGGAGCAACTGGTACTCGTCGCACTGGCTGGCCAGCGAGCCGGCGAAGGTCACGCGCGGTCGGGCAGACGCCTTGCCCACCACCATGCTGATGCCGCTCTTGCCGGACCCACAGTTACCCTTGAACAGCCGCATGTTGTTCAGGATCTCTACGTTGGCCAGGGCGGGATCCGCCAGAATCTCAACGCGCCCCCGCGCGGCGTCGGGCCGAAAGATGAAGTTGACGGCCTGGTAGTTGACCAGCAGCGCATCGGGCAACGCGTTGTAGACCCGATAATCCTGGCCGTCAAAGGCACCCGGATCGAGCTCTTCCCGGGCAAACCAGGAATTGTCGATGACGAGGTCGCCGCCGATGTTGCGCAGGCCACGATTGCGCAGGTCGCGCTGGAGCAGAAGCACCCGCTCCGTAACGAGGTAGGGGTCGCCATAGCCCTTGAGCAGAAGGTCGCCGGTTAGCGTTCCGCCCTCGAGGCGGCCATCTGCATAGACTTCCGTGCGCCACTGGTAGGTGGGGCCCAGCGCCTCGAGCGCCGCAAAGGTAGTCACCAGCTTTACCACCGAGGCGGGATTGCGTGCCACATCGGCATTGAAGGTCAGGAGCGGCTCCGCAGTGCCGGTGCGCTGAATGAAGACACTGACCGACGATTCCGGCAGCTGACGCTGGACGAGAATACGGTTGACCGGGGCCGGCAGCGTGGTCTGTGGCTGCCCGAGAACCGGCAAGGTAGTCCCCAGCAGCAGGGCGCCAGCCAATAGGCGGCAGTTCAGTTCCCTGCGGAACATGCGTGGGCGGACTCCCGGGTGAGGCCGTGGGGACCATTTCCCCCGGCGCGCGTGATTGTGCCGGAACTTGGGGCCCGGCGTCAGCGTTGGATCTGAAAGCTCCTGATGCGGTCCGCCAGTGTGGAGGGCCGAATGCCCAGCAGATCGGCAGCGCCGCCCTTGCCCGCCACCCGCCACCCGGCAGCCTCCAGGGCAGCGAGGAGGTTGTTGCGCTGCTGGTCCCGCATCTGGATCTCCGTCAGAAACGGGTGGGTCTCCCCCGTCGCTCCTGCAGGCGGAGCAGCTGCAGGGGCAACACTGACCCCGACCTGCGCCTCAGGCAGGGACAGGTCGAGGCGCAGGTTGTCCCCGGTCGAGAGAATGAGCGCCCGCTCGATCACGTTCTTGAGTTCACGGACATTGCCCGGCCAGGGATAACGCCGCAGGGCGTCCGCCTGGGCCTGGGTAATGGTTGGGCAGGATCGGCCGAATTCCCGGCAAACCTGCTGGAGAAAGTGCACCGCGAGCTGGACGACGTCATCGCCGCGCCGCCGGAGCGGAGGCACCTGCACGGGGAAGACGCTCAGGCGGTAATAGAGGTCCTCCCGGAACTCGCCAGCCTCAACAGCTCTCTCCAGGTCCTTGTTGCTGGCCGCGATCACCCGCACATCCACCATCCGCGTCAATTCATCGCCGACCCGCTCGAACTCCTTCTCCTGGAGTACCCGCAGCAGTTTGCCCTGCAGTGCCAGCGGGATCTCGCCCACCTCGTCCAGGAAAATGGTCCCGCCATCAGCCAGCTGGAAGCGCCCGACCCGATCCCGGTGTGCGCCCGTAAAGGCGCCCCGCACGTGTCCAAAGAATTCGCTCTCAAACAGCTCGTCGGAAATCGACGCACAGTTGACCTTCACCAGGGGCGCATTGGAACGGCTGCTCCGCGTATGGATAGCGTGGGCTACCAGCTCCTTGCCCGTGCCAGTTTCACCCAGGATCAGGACACTGGCTGGCGTGTCGGCGACCGCCTCGATCCGGGCCAGCATAGCCAGCAGTGCCGGGCTGCCCCCCACGATCCGGCCGAAGTTCATGGACACCCGGACCTCTTCCCGCAGGTAGTCCCGCTCCCGCTCGAGTTCCTCCTTGAGCCGCGCGATCTCGCCGTACGCCTCCTTCAGGCGAGCTTCCGCCCGGTTGCGTTCCGTCACATCCTTGCTGGCTACCAGGGTGCGAACCACGGCCTGCCGGGCATCCCTCTCCGTGTGGGACGACAGCAGGACCTCGCGCACCTCCCCGCTCCGGGTCACCATCTGGCGCGGCACGTTCCGGATGTCGCCGGCGTTGATGATCTCCCGCACACGCCCCACCAGGGGCGCGCGGGAGGCATCAGTCATGAAGTCCAGAATTGAGCGGCCGAGAACCTCGTCGCGGGTGTAACCCAGTTTGTCGAGCCAGTGGTCACTGACATCGGTCAGCCTGCCCTCCGGGTCGACGGTGTGCAGCATCGCCGGGGTGGCCTGGTAAAGATCCCGGTAGCGGCGCTCCAGGCGGGCCCGGTCGGACAACTCAGTGAATACCGACAGGGAATGCAGGAAGAGTCCCGAGGCGTCGTACTCGGCGGTACTCGTGACCAACAGTTCCAGCGTCGTACCGTCGGCCGTGTGGAACTCCACCGGGACGTTGTCGAGCCGACCGGTGCGGCGGAAGCAGGGGCGGTGCTCCTCCCGGATCCGTCTGGCGCTGTCTGCCGTGGCGACGTCCTCGGGTCGGCGACCCCGCAGCGCTTCCGCTGTAAAGCCGGTCCTGCTCACCCAGTTGTCGCTGACCTCGATGAAACAGCCTTCCCGGTCCAGCAGAGCTGCCATGACCGGGATCCGGTGGAACAGCGCGAGATAGGAATCCAGGGTGGCCACTCCGGGAAGGTACACGGTTTTCCGCGCCTCTGGAAAACGCTTTTTCGTAAGTCACGGTTTCTCGTGCTTACCGAGCCGCTAAGTGATTGATTTTATAGACGCCAACTTTGGCACGACTCCTGCAACGAGTCTTCCATCAAGTGCTTTGCTGGCGTCCACGGCCCTCCAAGTGGCCGCCGGCAGGTCCGTCCCCCCGGAAAGCCTTGAAACGCGGCACGACTTTGACCCCCCTCGAAGTCCTGCCCTTGGAGCCCCTGGCTGGCGCTATCTGCGTCAGCCTGCGGGCTCCTTTTTTTTCTGGCGCTTGAAAGCGCGGACCCGCGCAACCACAGCGATACTTCAGGCAGCCTTGTGGCCTGCTGCAGCGGAGTACCAGCCCATGTCGAACACCGTTCAAGCTACCGGTCTCGCCACTTTCGAGAAGGACGTGCTTGAGGCTTCCCACCACCTGCCCGTGATTGTGGATTTCTGGGCGACCTGGTGCGGACCCTGCAAGACGCTCGGGCCGATTCTTGAGACCGTGGCGGAGTCCCTCGCCGGGCGCGCGAAGGTACTCAAGGTCGATACCGATGCCGAGCAGCAGCTGGCGCGCCAGTTCCAGATTCGCAGCATCCCCACTGTCATGCTCTTCAGGGACGGCAAGCTCGCCAGCCAGTTTGTGGGTCTGCAGCCGGCCCACGCCATCCAGGAGTGGGTGGCGCCGTTCCTGGCGCCCGACGAGGCAGCGCCCGCCGCCGCACCGACGGAGAAGTCGGGAGAAGACCTGGCGGAAGAGGCTTTGCGAGCTAGGGATCCGGCCACGACCCGCAGGCTCCTTGATGAGCTGCCGGCGGATCGCCAGGAAACCGAGCGAGTGCGTGGCCTGCGCGTGCAGGTATATTTCGCAGAGGAACTCAGGGAGATCAGCGCGGGAACCGCTGATCTCGATGCGCTGTATCGCGAGGGACTGAAGGCGGCGGGGGCCGGCGCCCACGGCAGGGCCGCCGAAGCCTTCCTGACCCTGACCACGCGGAGTCGCGCCTATCGGGACGATGCCGGACGCCTGGCACTGTTACGCCTGTTTGAGTGGCTCGGCAGCACGGATCCCGTAGTTCATGACTACCGGCGCCGGCTGGGACACCTGCTGCACTAGGGTTTTTCCGCGGGCTTCCCGTCTGTCTTCTTGCCGACCCAGCGCTCCCGCAGGCTTACGTAGTGGCCGCGCAGGGCCTCACGGCCCTCCGGTGTGACGCTGTGCCTGACCTTGGCCAGGCAGAGCTTTGCCCAGGCGAACTCGATGGCGAGAATGGCAAGGCCCAGCAGAATGACCGCCAGGCCGGGGCCCGGCGTGGCCAGCATGATGATTCCACCCAGCAGAATGGTGCCACCGATGACCGCGATGACGATGCGGCGGGCAATCTTGTAACTGACTTCGCCAAGCCGGCGGATCACTGGTCGAGATTGTCCTTCAGGAATGCGGTGGTCCGGCGCCACGCATCCTCGGCGGCGGGCGCGTCGTAAGCGGTCCCGGACGGATTCGCAAAGGCGTGGTCAGCCCCTTCGTAGACCCGGATATCAGCGTTCTTGCCGAGCCGCTGCAGAGCCGCCTCGAAGGCCGTCACCGTGGGCAGCGGCACCACCCGGTCCTTTGAACCGAAGAGGCCAAGGATCGGCATCCTGAGGGTCGCCAGTTCCGCGTCCGTGACCTTGACTGAACCGTAGTAGATAACCGTTGCATCGATCTGGTCGGGGAACAGCAGGGCCGCCCGCAGCGACCAGCGGCCGCCGAGGCACCAGCCGATGGTGCCGATGCGCGGAGCCTTCTCGACCTTGTCCAGATACCGGTAGGCCGCCCGCAGGTTCTCTTCGGCGGGGCCGGGGTTCGCCGTGAGTTCCTGACTGAGCTTCATCGCCGCCGGGGGCTGCGTGGCCAGTTTGCCGCCATACAGGTCTACCGCAAGCACCACGTAGCCCTCTGCCGCAAGCCGCCCCGCTTCGTCACGGACGTTGTCGTTCAGGCCCCACCACTCGTGGATGACGATGAGGCCGGGCAAGCGGCCGCGCGCCTGCTTTGGCCGCACGAGCCAGCCCTCGACGGGCGCGCCACCAACAGTGCCATAGCTGACCGTTTTGCCGGTGACTTCCGCCACGGGGGGCGTCGTGGCCGCTGGAGTCGCCACTGGCACGTCGTGAGCATGGGCCTCGGCGGTGCGCTGCAGGGTCTCCCGGTCGGAGGCGCTGACCGGGGAGTCCGACTGGCTCGAGCAGCCGGCCAGAAAGACGATGAGAATCAGACCGCGCAACAGCACAAAAGTCTCCTTGCCCGCAGGAGCGCCGACCGGCGCCATCGACAAATCAGCGAAAGCGGCTCTGGATCGACGCCAGGGTCTTGTTACCGGGACAGACCTTGGCAAAGGGCAGGCTGGCGAGGGGGCCAGGGGGCGTATTCGCGAGTTCGTGCATATCCGGCTTGGTCTCGTCGATGTACAGCAGGCCCGTAACGATCTCACCGGCCTTCTGATGCGTCTGGATGTACTCGAAGGCCGCGACCCGGTCGGTGGGGTCGTAGGCGCCGTCCGCCTTGCGCAGCACGATCTGGCTGCCGTCATGCATCTGCACGGGCATGGCCTCGCCGGCCGCGTACTGGGCGCGAATCTCCTTCGCGGGGGGCACGAAGTCCGCGTAGATGGCCGTCATGGAGTGCTTGCGGGTGAATTCATAACTCTTGGTCGAGCCCTCATGATCGTTGAAGGTCACGCAGGGGGAAATCACGTCAATCACCGCGAAGCCCCGGTGCGTCAGCCCTGCCTTGATCAGCGGGACCAGCTGCTCCCGGTCGCCGGAAAAGCTGCGCGCGATGAAGGTCGCGCCCGTCGCCAGCAACGTGAGTGCCGGATCAATAGGGGGCTGCTGGTTGGTTTCACCCTTCTTTGCCCGGGAGCCCACGTCTGCCGAGGCCGAGAACTGGCCCTTCGTGAGGCCATACACGCCGTTGTTCTCGATCAGGTAGAGCATGTTGAGATTACGCCGGACGGCGTGGAGGAACTGACCCAGGCCGATGGAGAGCGTGTCCCCGTCGCCGGACACGCCAATGTAATACAGGTCCGGGTTCGCGGCATTGGCGCCGGTTGCCACCGACGGCATGCGGCCGTGGACCGTGTTGAAGCCGTGGGAAGCGCTGGCAAAGTAGGCGGGCGTCTTTGACGAACACCCGATACCGGACAGCTTGGCCATGCGGTACGGGGGAATCGCGAGCTCAAAGGCAGCCTGCATGATGGCGCCCGTAATGGAGTCGTGGCCGCAGCCGGCGCAGAGGGTGGACATGGCCCCCTCGTAGTCCCGCACGGTCAGATTCAGCTCGTTGCGGGGGAGCTGCGGATGGGCAACTTTTGGCTTGGTGATGAAGCTCATGCGGCTTTGCCTCGCGCGAGATCCTGATTGACGCCGTCCACGACGGACCTGGCGAGGATTGGCAGCCCGTCGTAGTGGAGCACGGGCACGAGCTTGTTGGGATCAACCCGGGTTTCCAGCATCAGCAGGCTGCGCAGCTGCGCGTCCCGGTTCTGCTCGACGACGTAGATGCGATCGTGGCTGTCCAGGTAGTCCTGCACATCCTTGCCGAAGGGAAAGCCCTTGACGCGAAGGTAGTTGAGACGCAGCCCCGACTCCGCCAGCTGGGCCCGGGCTTCCTTGACGGCATTGTCACAGGAGCCGATGGTGAGGAACCCGCTGCGGCACCTGGGATCAACGTCAGCCTCAGCGGGCGGCATCAGCTCCTTCGCGGTGTCGAACTTGCGGCGCAGGCGGTCCACCACAGCCTGATACTCCGCAGCATCCTCGGTATAGGCGCCATACATGTTGTGGCCGGAGCCCCGCGTAAAGAAAGCCCCCTTCGGGTGGGTGCCCGGGAGGGTCCGGGCGGCGATGCCGTCGCCATCCGTGTCCATGTACCGGTTGAACTTCGGCAAGGCTGCGATCTGTTCGGCGGTGAGCAC
>CAMBYH010000013.1 GCA_945872065.1 Arsukibacterium tuosuense | reverse complement strand
GCGGTGCACAAATCCGGCGGCAGCGGGGCGATTTGGCGGCGCGTGGGTCGGCGCGGCGGGCGGCCGGGATCCCGGGCGGCCAGACTTCAGCTTGGGGGGTCTTTGAAATGCCTATTCCCGCCCCCGCGTCAGGATAGTTGTCATGTCAGCTGATTTAGTCAAAATAGTCCGGTCAAAATAACCCAGAGGAAACATCTGCCTATGTTCAAATCCATGCTGCTCGCCGCCGCCGCGGCGACGATCCAGGAGCCGGGCTGCATCGCGTTCAACGTCGCGCAGAACCCGACCAGCCCCGGCCATGTCGTCATCTTCGAGGTCTATCAGAACAAGGCGGCGATAGACGCGCACAGCGCGTCGGACCACTTCAAGAAGTTCATGGCCGCGACCAAGGATATGGTCGCCGATCAAATCGTCCAGCCTCTCAACCCGGTCGAGATTCATTCCAAGGCCCATTGACGGCTTTACCGACTGAACGCAAAACGGTCTTCCAAAAATGTTCGGAAGGCCGTTTTCTTTTGTCCGGCCAAAATAACCGGGGGAGACCCGCCTATGCTCAAATCCACGCTGCCCGCCGCCCGGCCAAAGTATCTTGAGATGCTCAAGGGCCATGCGGACGAAACGATCGCGGAGCCGGGCTGCATCGAATTCAACGTCGCGCAGAACCCGGCAAGTCCGAGCCATCTTGTTCTTATGGAAGTCTATAAGAACAAAACGTCGATGGATGCCCACAGCCGAGGTTGAGACTTTGTCCCCTGCGGTGGGGCGCCAGGTCAATGGCCTTCCAGGATCGATCGAGCTGTTTACCGAAGAGAAAACAACCATGATCCCCCATGAGCCGCTGTCCTTGCTAAAGCCGGGCTTGGGGAAAAGCTGATTTGGCTTTAAAGCTCAGTCGGTCTTGCCGAGCATCGGCACAAGCTCGTCGAAACCGGGCGCCTCGCGGTTGGTGATCTCTTCGAGATCCTGATCGAGCACCCGCAGCACACGGGCAACAAAGTCCGCTCGATTGGCATCGCGTTCGTTTGTGTCGGCTTCAGTCAGCCTCATCGTTTCGAGTTTGCTGCGATCAAAAGCCCCAGCCTCGGTCGCCAGGCGTTCGACCAGATCAAGTCTGTCACGCACGACAGACAATTCTCCGGCCAGGGTGATCACCATCTGGAGAAGCTTATCCGTAGCCGGATCAGCGAAATATGCCGGCTTCTTGCCCTTGGCTGTGCGAGGCGAACTCATGCCTGGCCGAGCAGTACTGTCCAGGTGACTTGTCGAGGACTGTCAGCGCTGCGGACGTAAAGGTCGCCGGTCATGGCAATCGCGGGCTGACTGAGTGCAGAAGCCGACCAGCCAGCCTCCTGCGCGGGAATGGAAAGGTCCAGCTCGCGGATCAGGTGTGAGAAGGTCTCGTTGTTGTTCTCCTCCTCCCAGCTCGCGAGGAATGCCTGCAATGGGCCTAGTTCTCGAAGTTGCGGCACATCGAAATGCGCCATCAGGCCGCCGGGCGTGAGCAGGCGGCGGCATTCGGCAAGAATACGCGGCAAGGCCTTGGCCGATGTTTCGTGCAGCAGCAGGGACGAGGTCACCAGATCAAACGCGCCGTCCTCAAACTCGGTAAATTCGGCATTGGCCTGGACGAAAGTTACAGGCACGCCCAGTGCTTCGGCGCGGGCGTGCCCATAACGCAACGCCGAAGCGGAAACGTCGATCCCGGTGACCTCGGCATCGGGAAACAGTTTCTTCCATGGCACGGTCGAGTTGCCGATGGTGCAGCCCAGGTCGAGAATTCGTTTCGGCGAGAAGCCAGGGCTGTGTCGTTCGAGCACCTGACGCAGGAGATAAACCAGCCCGTCATTTTCCGGCCCGCAGCGGCCATCGAGGTAAAGGTAAAGCCCGCGATCATACAGCGGCCCCTGGCGCATTGCGGTGGGATCATCGCCCACGTAGCCCCCAGGCATAAGGTGAATATCTACTGCAGTTACATAATCGGGAATGGGCAGATCGGGATTGAGTCGAAGGCTCCCCCCGGCTGGGTTTTCGGCGGCAATGCGGCTTGCCTCCGCGCTCAGCAACTCGTGGTCGCGCTCGATCGTGTCGGTCACGCTGTCCCAGATCGCCTGCTGCGACACGCGCTGAAGCGCTGACCAGAACTGATAAAAAGGATCCTGCTTCATCACCGACGCGACTTCCTGCCGGTTGGCAGGATGGCGGCCATGTTTGGCAAGAAATACACTCTCGGTTCGCGCCTGATAGACCGCCTGATTCCCCGGCATCAGAGTTGCCGACATATGTGCCCGCAGCGCGGTTATAAAATCCTGCCGTGCGGCTTCATCGTGGTTTGCACGGGGGAGCATGGCATGCTGGAGTTGTTGCCGCATGTGCCTGGCCTGCTGTCCTTCGGGTGGCGCGACAATATCAACGGCGCCCTCCATGGTATCGCGCTTGAGCATGTTGATCACCGCGCGGCGAGACCGGTCAGTCCTGGTGCCAGGGCCGCCGCGGCCGTCGCAGGGTCACCGTCGAGGGCGCGTGGGTCCCAGAACTGGGCCTCTACGGGCGTCGCGGTCAGTAGTGCCAGGAAGACCAACAGCGGGCTGAGCGCAAATAGCCGCATGCCAGAGACTCCTCTTATGGATCGCGTTATGGATCGCGCCTAAAGGCGCTCCTGCTTTTGGTGTTTGGACTTCCACTCCGGATAGGGCATGCCATAGACGCGCTCCCGGGCCGCGTCGTCAGTCAGTGGGATGCCGCGCTCCCCGGCGGCGGCCCGGTACCACTTGGCGAGACAGTTACGGCAGAAGCCGGCCAGGTTCATCAGGTCGAGATTCTGCACGTCCTTCCGCCCGTCCAGATGCTGGAGCAGACGGCGGAAGGCGGCAGCCTCAAGCTCGGTTTGGGTCTGGGCGTCCATTTACTCCACGGCGAAGCACTTGTCTTCAGTCCTGGGATTGCCGTCCGACGGGCACTCGATGTCGTCCCGCGCCACCCACAGCGGGGTGCCCGCGACGATCAGGGTATGCACCGACTTGTAGCCCTTGATGTCAGCAATCTGCAGGCTGGGCAGCGGGTTGACAATGAGGTCAAATTTGCCCTCCTTGGTGTCCTTGTCGCAGCCCGTGAGGTCGTTCAGAAACTTGGTCGACACCTTGTGCTGGGGCCAGAAGGCCTTGGTGGTTTGCGTGGCCAGCGGCCCTGTGCAGATGCGCAGGTCCTTCATCTTCGAGAGGTCATCCACTGTGTTGATCTGCTTCGCCAGGGCCGATGTCACCGGGATGTGAATGTACTGGCTGATGGCGCTGATCGTGCAGGTGAAACGGCGGGAGAGACGCCGGCGCATGCCCTGGGTGTCACCGCCCGTCGCATTGAGCTGGCTGATGATGTCTGCCGTGCCGTCCAGAACCAGTGACGTGGTCCAGGCGGGGCCCGCCGGAATCGTGACGTTTTCGATCTTCAGATTCACGTTGTAGTGCTTGTTGATCTCATCGAGCATCGCCTGGAAAAACGCATCGCTGATGGAGCCGAAGAAGAACGAGGTGTCGTTTGGCGAGCTGGTCGTGACCTGAACGACCTGGCGAATCGTGCCCCGGTCGAGAATCTCTTTAAACAGACCCACCGGCTTCTCGGGGAACGGCGCCAGACCCGGCTGGGGCAGGCAGTCCGCGAGGGTCACCATATAAGAGAGCGCAGCGCCGGGCTTGGCCGGCGGCTGCTGGGCGAGGATCTCCCGGTCCCGGCCACTGGCGACGACGCGGATCCAGGCCGCGTCCATGGCCAATACGAGCTGTTGCCGGCCCTTGGCCACATCAGGATCGACCTTGGCTGCCTTTGCCACAGCCGGTTCTGCCCTGGGTGTGGTGGCACAGCCCGTGGTGAGCAGGGCAGTCATCGCGACGGTGAGACCGAGGGTAGCAGCGCGGACGATGGAACGAGTGTTCATGGGCAGTCGAGTCCTTGAGGGTTGGCCTAGGTGAATCTATACCACGATCCCGGGATCGTCTTGCGCCAACGGGTGGTCGCACCTGCGTGCGGTCACGCCGGGGTCAGTCCAGATGAAAGCGGGGTCCCCGGTGCTGGCCCGGCGTCCCGGGCTCGATGTCGGGTTGCAGACGGCCATCCGGGCCATAGTCTGCAAGCTTCTGGAAGAACAAAGGCTGGTCGCTTTCGATGTGCAGCAGGCGCTGACGGTACTCCGCAAGGATGACCTCCTGGCGTTCCTGATCAACCCAGCGGACGGCGTGGGCGACGTAGGGCTTGAGCACGTCGTAGCCGCACAACGCGAGCACGCCGGCATGCAGCGGCCACAGCGTTCGCTCCAGGTCGCCGTTTCTGCCGTCCGGGAACGACGACGTCGGCGGCGCGCTGGTGGTAAAGGCGAGCATGGCCCGCCGGCCCCGGAATACCCCCCGGTCCCAGGTGCGGCCAAAGTCGTAGGCCACGCCGTAGGCGAAGACCCGGTCGATCCAGCCCTTGAGGATGGCGGGCACCGAGTACCACCAGAACGGGAACTGGAGAATCAGCAGGTCGGCAGCCAGCAGCTTGTCGATTTCGGCCTGCACATCGGGCGCGAAGCCGGCCGACCGGGCGGCATGGGCCTGCTCGGTGCCGATGTCGAGATGCGCGGCGTCAGCGCGCCGGGTGAAGTCCCGGGCGCTCGCCACCGGGTTGAAGCCCTGGGCATAGAGATCGGCGACGGTCACGGAGTGGCCGGCCGCCGAGAGGGTCTCGACGGCCAGGTCCTTCATTGCACCGTTGAAAGACTTCGGCTCCGGGTGGGCGTAGACGATCAGGACACGCATAAGAAGTGGTGCAGGAGCGGCCAAGGCCGCTCCTGCACCGTGTCTTAAACGACGGGTGCGGGCTTCTGCTGCTTGGAGTAGTGCTCCAGGCTGGAGTGGCTCGGACCGTAGTCTTCCGTCGGCGCCGACAGGATGTCCGGCTTGTGCTTCCGCGCGTAATCGAGGATCACCTTGGGCAGTCGCTCCACATTGTCGAAGCCGGTCATCGTCGAGGTGTACATGCAGTGGCCGGGGGTCTGGCCCATCAACATCCAGGGCAGCCACGGCGTGACGCGGTGCCAGGTACCGACGTAGGGCACGGACGTCAGCTTGGGATTCTCCAGGTCCTTACGGGACACGAAGTAACGCATCATCTCGGAGACCTGCGCCATCGGGCCAGGCGACTCCCGGGGCCACTTGTCCGGCTGCAGGGGGTTGGGGTAGTTCAGGTGCATGTCGGTGGACAGCACCAGGTTGTCACCGTTCAGTTCCTGCCAGGGGAAGATCAGCGGAATCTTCGGCAGCTTGCTCCGGTCGCCAGGGAAATCTTCCGGCGCCAGGATCAGCATGTCGCTGATGGTGTAGTTGAAGGGATCATTGAAGACCTGCACGACCTTGCACTTTTCCTTGGTCCAGGGGTTTTCCCATTCTTCAATGATTTCGCCGGGCTGACCCAGCCGGGTGAGGTTGGTATAAAAGATGACCTCCTTATTGAGGCGCCGGATGTTGCCATCGGGCAGCGGCACAAGCCGGGTCGCCAGGAAGGTCTGAAAACCGAGCAGGGGCCGGAGTTTCTCGCCGGGCTTGACGCCCAGGATGAGGCCGCTGGCGTGGCCGATGCGCTCCTTGCTGGAATCCATGTCGCCCTGGATGCGGGACCAGGCGTCCCGGTTCCACCGGGGATTCATAAAGTCGATCTTCGTCTCGAAGGGAATGATGGCCATCGTTAAGGGTTCCTTTTGCCGGCCGGGTCGGATATTGGCCGGCTAGTCTAGCCGGAAGGGGCCGCCAGCAGGTACGGTGGCGCCATGCGCAATCACAAGGTCGTGCTGACCCGTTCACTGGCTGGTGTGCCCGACGCCGGGGACTTCCGGGTGGTTGACGAAGCCCTGCCCGAGCCGGAGGACAGGGAGTTTCTGGTCCGACACCTCTATCTCTCCCTGGACCCCTACCAGCGCTCGGCGATGGCCGGTCGCCACAGGCTGGGCCGCGGGCCCCTGGTCGCCGGCGACATGCCCGCGGCCGAGACCCTGGGGCAGGTGCTGCGCTCCCGGCACCCGGACTACCGGGAAGGGGACTACGTCCGGCACTTCGGTGGCTGGCAGGAGTACGCGCTCTCTGCCGGTGAGCGAACGGAGCGGGTCGATCCCGCCCTTGCCCCGCTGTCGGCCTGGCTTGGTGTCCTCGGCATGCCGGGGCTTACCGCCTGGGCGAGTGCCGTGGAACTGGCGGGCGTGCAGGCCGGTCAGACTGTGCTGGTATCCGCCGCGCTGGGCCCCGTGGGGTCGATGGTGGGGCAGCTGGCGATCCAGCGGGGCGCTACGGCAGTCGGCATTGCAGGCTCCGACGAGAAGTGCGCCATCGTCACGGGGGAGTTCGGCTTTCGGGCCTGCGTGAACTACCGGCAGGAGGGTTTCCTGGAGCGCCTTCGCGCGGCTCTCCCTGAGGGCGCGGACGTCTACCACGACAACGTGGGTGGCCAGATGCTGGCGGACGCGTTCTCGGTGCTCAAGGTGAACGGCACCGTGATCCTCTGCGGACTCATGGAGCGCTACAACGACCCGGCCAGGTCGAAGCCCCTGGATCTCGCCCTGCCGATCATGAAGCGGGCGGTCATGAAGGGCCTGGTGGTCTCGGACTTCGAGCACCGCCGGCCCGTCTTCGAGGCGGCAGTCGCAGCCGGGATCCGCACCGGGCAGATCCGGTACCGGGAGGATCGGGTCGCAGGCATTGGGCAGGCCGGCGCCCATTTCGCCCGCCTGATGCGGGGGGAGAACGTGGGCAAGTCCCTGGTGGTGCTGGGCCCCGAGGCGGCCAACTAGGCGGTTGACACTCTCAACTCAAGTGGGGTAAGTTTACCCAACTTGGGGCAAGTAGCCCCATTGGCAAGTAGAACTTTGGAGATTGTCATGAAAATCAAATATTTAGGCTTTTCGGCTGCCGCTGCACTGGCTGTGTTCCTCACGGGCTGCGGTGGCGGGGGTGGCGGCAGCGGTGCCACAGCGTCGGGATCCAGCGTCGTCAGCACAGGGGTGATCACCGGCTTTGGCAGCGTCTATGTGAACGGTGTGCGCTTCGAAACCACCCGGGCCGTGTTTCTGGTCGACGATGCGCCGGGGAGTCAGGACGATCTGGCCGTGGGCGATGTGGTGAAGATCCGCGGCCGGGTCAACGACGACGGACGAACTGGCACGGCCACCGAGGTGATTGGCGATGATGCGGTCGAGGGGCCCGTTACGGCGCTGAACCTCCTGGCGGGCACCCTGGTGGTCGCCGGCCAGTCCGTGGTTACAGACGCGGACACTTCCTTCGATGACAACATTCCGGGGTCGTCCCTCGCCGGTCTGGTTATTGGCGACTTCGTTGAGGTCGCGGGATTCCTTGACGCGGCGGGCGCTGTGCGCGCCACCCGCATCGAGAAGAAGGCCGCGGGCAGCATTGTCGAGGTCCACGGTGTCGTTGCTGACCTGGACACGGTGAACCGCCGCTTCCGCATCAACGCCCTCAACATCGACTATGGCGCCGCAGTGCTGGATGACTTCCCCGGTGGCCAGATCACCGCAGGGGACTTCGTCGAGGCCAAGGGCTCCACCTTTGTGGGCGGCGCCCTGCAGGCGACCAAGATCGAGTTCGAGGGACCGGATGCAGATGATGACAACGATGATGGGGATGCCAAGCGGGAGATCGAGGGTCTCATTACCCGCTTCGTCTCAGTCACGGACTTCGACGTCGCCGGCCGACCCGTCACCACGACGCTGACCACGGTTTACGAGAACGGCACTGCTGCTGATCTCGGCCTTAACCTCAAGGTTGAAGTGGAGGGACCGCTGGACGCCGCCGGGGTCCTCGTGGCCCGGAAAGTCAGTATCCGGCGCGCCGCCAACGTGCGCCTGACCTCCCTCGTGGACAGCGTCGATGCTGCCAGCGGCACGCTGATCGTGCTCGGTATCACCGTCAAGGTGGATGCATTGACGCGGCTGGAAGACAAGAGCGACGCGGATGTAGAGTCCTTCGCCCTGGCTGACCTCCGGGCAGGCGACTACGTGGAGGTGCGGGGCGCCGAGTTCCCCGCCGCCAGCGGCCAGCTGCTCGCCCGGCGCCTGGAGCGGGAGGACAACGACGACGAGAGCTCCGTCCAGGGCCCCGTCACTGCGGTGGCCGCCCCGGACCTGGAGATTTTCGGCGTGACGGTTCAGACGGTGGCCGGCACCGAGTTCGAGGACTGGTCCGAGGACAGCGTGTCTGCGGCCACCTTCTTCTCAATCGTTACCCTGGGGGATCTGGTCAAGGCCAAGGGCAACCTGATCGCCGACCAGGTTATTCGGGCGGAGGAAGTGGAGCTGGAGGGCGAGGACGACTGACGCGTCGGCCGGAAACGCGCCCGCCCGGCAGTCTCAAGCGTCGGGCGGGCGCAATCGGCCACAATGAGTCCTCACCCTGGCGGCCGGATGGATATGCCAACGGAAGCAAATCAAGCCAATGCGCTGGATCGAGGCGCGGTCGTCCAGACCTGCCGCGTGCTGCTCCGGCCCATCGCCAGCCTGTTGCTGAAGTGCGGGATGACCTGGCGGGAATTCGCCGACGTCTCCAAAAGCGTCTTCGTGGCTGTGGCCAGCCAGGACTACGGCTTGAACGGCCGGCCCACCAACGTGTCCCGGGTGTCAATCCTCACGGGTGTCAGCCGCAAGGAAATCGCCCGGGTCCGGACCCTGCTCGAACAGGAATCTGCGCCGCTGCCAAACAAGACGACCGACGCCACCCGGCTACTGTCCGGCTGGCACCAGGATCCCGATTTCATCACGCCCTCCGGCGAGCCCCGGGCGCTGCCCGCTGAGGGCAGCGGGGCCAGTTTCACCACCCTCTGGCAGCGCTATGGCGGCGACGTGCCCGTCACGAGCATGCGCAAGGAGCTGGAGCGGGCCGGGGCAATTACGGTGCTGCAAGACGGAACGCTCCGCGCCGAGCGGCGCTACTTCATGCCCCGGAGCTTCGATCCCCAGTGGATGCTCAACGCGGGTAGCATCCTGGCCGATCTTGGTGCGAGTATTACGCATAACCTGGATGTCGCGGCTGAGGCACCATCGCTGCCTGCTGTGGTGCCTTCAAAGGTAGCCGCCCGGCGCTTCATAGGCCGGGCCACGAGCGACAGCGTCGACGTGGAGGCCAGGCCCGAGTTCGAGGCCTTCGTCGAGGAGCGCGGGCAGGAGTTTCTCGAGGCGTTGGACAAGTGGCTGACCGAGCACGAAGCGCGGCCGGCCAGCGGCGGGGCCCGCAAGCGCACGCGGCTCGGTCTGGGTATGTTTCTGATTGCTGACGATCAATAGAGGAATGTCGTGATGAAGAATTTCAAACTTAAGCTTCAGGCGGCCGGTGTTACTGGCCTGGTGCTCGGCCTGGTCGTCGCCTGCGGCGGCGGTGGCGGCGCCAATCTCGCTGGTATCGATCGCCTGGGCGTGTCCACAGGCACCATCACCGGCTTTGGCAGCGTGTTCGTCAACGGTGTGGAGTACTCGACGACCGGTACAGCTTTTGACATCGACGACGCTCCTGGCAGTCAGTCCGACCTGCAGGTAGGCCAGCAGGTCACTGTCCAGTGGAGCAGCGTGGATGAGGGCGTCACGCGCCGTGCCGTCGAGGTCTTCTACGACGACAGCGTCGAGGGACCGATCACGGCGGGCAGCATCGATCCGCTCACCCAGTCCTTCGTGGTGCTTGGGCAGACGGTCCTGGTCGATGCTGACACCTCATTTGCCTCGCCGCTGATCGACCTCGACAGCCTGGCGGACGGCAATGTCGTCGAGGTGAGTGGTTTGCTGCAACAGAACGTTTTGGTGGATGGAGTACTGGTCAATGTCGTGGTCCGGGCGACCCGTATCGAGCGCAAGGTTCCCGGTGGCGAAATCGAGATCCGCGGCACCGTGTCGAACCCCACCGTCAATACCTTTGTTATCAACGGGCAGGTCGTGCTGACGACTATCAACACGATCATCGATGCCCCCAGCGGCGTCATCAACAATGGCGATTTCGTGGAGGTCAAGGGCACCGTGGTGAACGGCGCTGGTCAGCTGGTGGCCACGCGGGTGGAACTGGAAGACGGCGAAGACCGCATCGGTGAGGATGGCGACGAGGCGGAAGTGGAGGGTTACGTCACCCTGTTTACCAGCGCCAGCTCGTTCTCGGTATCCGGCGTGCCGGTGCAGAGCAGCGTCGCCGCCACGGGTGGCACTGTCGCGCTGGGCGCGAAAGTCCGGGTTGAGGGTGAGTTCAACGCGAGCGGCGCCATCGTGGCGAGCGAGGTCCAGGTCCGCACGGGGGCGGATGGCCCGGACGAGGATACGCGCATTGCCGCCCGGGTGGATACCGTGACTCCCAATGCGGGAAATCCCAAGGTGGGGCAGTTCGTGGTGCTCGGCGTCACTATCCTGGTCGATGCCAACACGCGGCTCGAGGACCAGAGTGACGATGAGGTGCGCGACTTCTCCCTGGCCGACCTGCAGGCTGGGGTGGATTATGTGGAAGTGCGGGGCATTCCCCAGGGCCCCAACACCGTCCTCGCCACGCTGTTAGAGCGCCAGGATGCTGAGGAAACGCAGGGGCTTCTACGCGGCAGTCTGGGTGCGCGCAACGATCCGGACTTCACCATCCTCGGCGTGCTGGTCGAGACGGACGACTTCACGACGTTCTTCGATGCGGATGAGAATGAGATCGCCGCGGCAGCCTTCTTCGCCGGCGCCGTCACCACCGGGGCTGAAGTCAAGGTGAAGTTCCTGCTGAACATTGCCCCGGGGGCGAGCACGCCTGTCCTGGCAGAAGAGGTCGAGATCGAAGACTGACACCCGAAAAGCAAACGGGGCGGTGCTGTGCAGCACCGCCCCGTTTTTTTCGTGACCGGCGCGCCGTTAGAAGGAGTAGGCCAGGTCGTAGTTGGTGTTGAGCGTGTAGGTGGTGGCAGTAGCATTGCCCTGAACGGAACCCGCCCTCGGGCTGCCGTCGTCACCCCGGGCCTCGAGGATCTGCGTGACGTTGCCGGGCAGAGCCCCGAAGACAACCACGTGACCGCTGAGGTTGTACAGGCCCTGCTCAAAGCCGATCAGGCCACCGAAAGCATGGGCGGGCTGCTGGTAGGACGCCGCCGTGCCGTCGACGGGGCCCTTCAGGAAGCCTGCACCCCGGAGGTGCTTCCAGATCTTGCGGGATTCCAGCGTGTTGTTCGTACTGTTCCAGGCGCCGGCGATGGCACCGTTGCCGTTGCCGTTGTCTGCTGCGGTCCAGGTGCCGGGGAAGCGGGTTGAAGCGCCGGGGTCATCGCCCGGCAGCACGCCGTAGCGGTCCTGATAGGCCAGGATCGCGGCGGTGATGCCCTTGTAGTCGTTCTCGACCTTGCTCACCTTGGCGTTGGTGATCATTTCCTGGCCCTTGAGCACACCACCGATCAGCAGGCTGATAATGACCAGAACGATAGCGATTTCGACCAGCGTAAAGCCCTGCTGACGGGACTGCCTAACCATGCGTTGCTCCTCGGTAGTGTCCGGGCCGGAACACGGTGTTCCGGTCTTGCCCTAATACCCGGAGCGATAGTGCGGGACTGCCGCAGAGCGTTCTGTAAAACAGTTCACAGATTAAGCAAGCTGGCGCGCTGCTCAGGGCAGCCGCCCGGCGCTGACCAGGTCGCCATAGAGTGTCGCGGGCGAGACCCACATCACAATGTCGTCGAACTCGTTGCCCACGCACGAGCCAAGTGTGCGGTTAACAAACACCTCGTCCGCTGCCACCGGGTAGGTCCGGCCGGACGGGCCGCCACCCACTGTCGCCCCCAGGTTCTCCAGCTGATCTGCCGACGTGGCCGATGCCCAGTCCTTGCCTAGGGAAACGATGATTGCTGGCGCCGAGCTGCTGAGTGTCGTGGCGTTGCTCGCGCAGGCTGTTGCTGACGAGCCCGTGGTGGTGGTGCAGACATCGAGACTGGGTGCCAGGTTAGCCAGCGTCACGGTGCGCATCTCGCCGGGGCGGACAAAATCCCAGTTGCCGTTGCCGTTGCCGTTGCCGTTAGCGTCGCTGTTGGTGACGGCGGGGGCACGTCACCGTTTTTCTCGATGACGGTGAGGTGGTCCTCCGGTACCGGGTTGAATTTCTGGACCGGGCCGCAGCCAGCCGCGAAGGCCCCGAGGGCCGCAACGACTACCAAGCTCGCGTGGGTGCGCGTCGTGTTACCTGTCATGACCTGTGGCCCCTGGCCCTGTTAACTTAAGGCCCGGTCAGGATCAGGGTTTTATGTCTGGTGGGGAGTTCGCGGGATCACAGTCCCGCTACGTGGCCAGAAGGGCTGCTGTGACGCAGGTCCGTTCGGAGCGCCCGTAGGAGCGCCTTTAGGCGCGATCAGCAGGCATCGCGCCTAAAGGCGCTCCTACGGGCAAATCCCGCGCAGGCGTTTACTCGGGCTTGTCGCAGTCCGTCCGCTTGATGACCACGCGCCGGTTCAGGGCACGGCCTTCTTCGGTCTCGTTGTCGCCGATCGGGTCGGCCTTACCGGCCCCGGACGCGGCCAGACGGCCCACGGCGATGCCCTTGCCCTGGAGGTAGGTCGACACGGACTGGGCGCGACGCTCCGACAGCCCCAGGTTGTACTCGTCGGTGCCCGTGCTGTCCGTGTAGCCAACCACGGTGCCAGAGACGAACTTCAGGCGATTCAGGGCTTCTGCGACCTCGTCGAGAATCACCTTGTCGGCGTCCGTCAGGTCCGCCGTGTCCAAGTTGAACTGGACCTGGCGGGTGATGTCGCAGGAGCAGCCCAGCGGACCAACCCGCTCACTCTTCAGTGTTTCAGGGCACTGGTCGGTCCCGTCCACGACGCCGTCGCCGTCCGCGTCAGCGGGCGGCGCAGCGACAGCTGCCACCACCGGTGCGGCCATGACGGCGGCCACGGGAGCCGCAGCCTTGGCCGGCCGGCCAAACAGGTACTCGAAGCCCAGGTTCAGGGTCCAGAGGTCACCCTGATCGATATTGAACCATTCGCCTTCGGCGCGAATGGCGAACTGTTCACTCACATAGAAGCGCGAACCCGCACCCAGCATCAGGCTCGCAGGCGAATTGCTCGAGACGCCCGCATCGTCCAGTTCCAGCTGCTGATCGAAAGTGTAGTAGCCAACTTTGACAAAGGCGTCGTAGTCGTTGCTCTCGAGGGGAGCGTAGAGCAGCGCTGAGCCCACCAGGCCGTCAATCCGCACAGTCGCGCCGCCACCGGGATTCGGCGGATCCAGGTCTTCATCGAAGTCGCCAAAATCGTAATAGCCCGCTTCCAGACCGAACCACTTGTTGAAGCGGTAGCCCCCGAAGACCTTGAAGCCAGCGGAGTTGTCGTCCAGCTGGTTGCTGTCGAAGGAGTACTCCGCAAAGGTGGCCGCGAGGCCTGCATTCCAGGCGGTCTTGTCATCTGCCGCCAGGGCAGAGGTGGCGGCGAGTCCCAGGACGATTGCCGTCAGATACCGTTTCATTACGCAGGCTCCTCAACAAAAAACAGAGTTCGGGAAGTACTGATCCTTAAGGGAGGGGAGTCTGCGCCCGACCGCTGGGCCCAGTCTCGGTATTCAGCGGGTTGTCCCCGCCATGGACACTGTTGTTGTCGGCGCGCCACGTTTCGCCCCCTCTATCGAATCGCGGCTCGCCTTATGCCCGCGCTCAGTATACGGGCAGCTGTCAGAGGGTCAACTTGGGTGCGGGGTTGGCGTCCTGCCCGGGCCCAGGATGTGGCCCCAGTTTCCCGGGGCTTCAGTCAGTGTGATGACGGCCGGCCGGTCCGGGCCGCCCCGGGCGCCGTCATAGTTCAGCACGTCCCGCAGGAGGGCCTGCCAGGTGCCGTTGGCGCGGAGCAGGTCCTGCACTTCCCGTTGAATCCCGACCTCGTCCAGGTCGGGCTCCCCGGGCCGGATACCGGCACTCTCCCGGCGGAACCAGGGTACAAACAAGCGGCTGTCCCGGACCAGATGCCAGGCTTCCAGCAGATGGCCGCCGGACCAGACGGGTGTCAGCGGAGGGAGGCCGTGGCGGCGCCAGGCGTCGGCGTCGGCCGGGGACCAGGCGGGTGGGCCCAGGAGGACGGTGCGCGTGAACGGGCCCAGTGCCCTCGCCAGTTCGATGCCCACGGGGGCGCTGCTGCCGAGGGCAAGCACGACCGAACCCTTGCTGGTGAGTAGCGGCTGGAGGGCCGCGGTCAGCTGCCTGACCGCGCCGGCCAAAACTCCGCCCGCCCCATCCGCCAGCGGGTGATCACTGGCTCCGTGTCCGGGCAGATCCACGGCCAGGACCTCGGCGTAAGCCGCGAGTTCTGCGGCCAGCCCGTGGAGCGATTGCCCAGAGGCGGCTGGAGGGTGCAGCAGAATGACAGTCTGATCCGGCCCGCCGGCCCGCGCTGCATGACGGATCACCCTGACCTGCTGCCCCGGAGAGCCAAAGTAAACGCTGGCGCCGGCCGCAGGCGCGGCGGGCGGTCCGGCATCGCCCGGGTGCCTTGCCAGGTGCGCGAAGGACCGGGACAGCGCAGCGCTGCTGTCTGCCGACGGCTCCACCTGCACCGTGGCGGATCGCGCGCCAATGCGGCCCAGATGCCCCGAGAGGGGATCCCGCGCGGTCGCGGTAATCAGGAGTGGCACGCTGAGTGTGGGGAGACGCGACTCTGCGCGGTCGGAGAACGCAGCCTCGTAAGCCACGTGATAGCCGGCGCCCGCCGCGAGAAATTCCTGCAGACCTTCCTGAAGTCGCTCGGGCGGTGGCACGTCGAAGGTCAGGCGGGTTGCAGCCCGCCGGTCATGCCAGGGGAAGAAGATCGTCTGCTCCCGCATCCTGGCCCACAGCCAGGCCAGGTGGCTGCCGTCCCACTGCGGGACGAACGCCGGCAGATAGTCCCGCAGGATGGCTGCACGTTCATCTGCGGTGAGCAGGACGAGGCCGTTAGCAGCGACGGCTGTCACCCGGGACGGATACCGGTGAGCCAGGGCTACGGCAATGCTGGCCCCCGTGTGGAAGCCATAAATGCCGAACCGCTGCAGGCCCAGTGCCGTGGCGAACTCCAGAGTGGCGGCTGCAAACTCGTCGATGGTGGCCCCCGCTACCGGCTGCCCCGCCCGCTGCAGCGGCTGAGAAAGCCCATAGCCCGGCGAGTCCGGAGCGATCACGGTGCAGGACTGGCCCCACGCCAGGATGAGCGGTTCCATCTCCCGGGACGACTGGGGCGACTGGTGCAGCAGGAGTACGACCGGACCCGCACCACCCCGGCGGTAATGCGCCTGGCGTGTGCCAAACTCACCGCGAATCGTGATGAAGTGGCGCTGCAAGGCTGTGTTCGGTGGCGGGCTCGACATGCGGCCTTCCCGGCAACTGCGTGGGCGGTATCATGCCCGCCGTGTAGCCCCGGCCGGTAGTTCCTGATGCGAGGTGGACGATGACCCGGCCGGCGGACACCCGCTTCGACCCGGCTGCGCGCCTGTTCCTGGCCCAGGAGGAAAGGCCCGCCTGGCTCGAGCCGGTTCATCCGGAAGATCTCTCCCCACTGCAGCGCTCCCTGCTGGTCATCGACGGGACCGTCACGACATTCCTCTCGGCCTGGGCTTTGGAACCAGTGACGGTGCAACCCTTAAGCCAACGCGCCGCAGTGCTGCCAGCCGCCGCAACCTGGCTCGACGCACCCCCGGGAACGCCCGTGCTGGAGCGCGCGGTCCTTCTGGTCGGGGGCCGCAGTCAACGGCTCTTTGCCTACGCCGAGTCGGTAATCTGCACGGAACGCCTGCCTGCCGCGCTGCGCGACGGGCTGCTGTCCGGGGGCTTGAGCCTCGGGCAGCTCCTGCTGCTCCCAGGCTTTGAGAGCCGGCGGGAGGGCCTCTGGTACGGCCGCGAGCGGCCGGCTTCGCTGCCAGCCCCAGTGGCCGGGCTGACCGAGCCGGACTTTCTCACCCGCACCTATCGCGTGAGCGCCGGCTCCCAGCCGCTGATGCTCATCACCGAGCGCTTTCCCTGGGCGTTCCGGGCGTAGGAGCGCGTTCACGCGCGACCAACCGGTGGACATATCTTGCAGCGGCCCGGTCGCGGCTGAAGCCGCTCCTACGGTACTTGAGTTAGATTGACGGGATTGCGGTTCCACATTGAGCGAGTCACCGATGCACTTCTTGAAAAGGCTCCTGCCAGCAACCCTGCTCTGCCTGGCGCTCCCGGTCGCTTCAGGCCAGGGCTGGCCCCACTACGGCGGGGATGAAGGGGGCAGCCGCTTCTCGCCGCTGACCCAGATCAACAAGGACAATGTCGCCGGCCTGGAACTCGCCTGGCAGTACCGCACGGGGGCCGTGAAGGACAACCCCACGCTGAAGAAGTACATCGACTTCCAGAACACACCAACGCTCCTCCCTGCCGCTGCGGGCGCGCATCTGGTGGTGTGTGATCCCTTCGGCAAGGTCATTGCCCTCGACCCGGCCTCCGGCACGCCCCGCTGGACTATGGATCCGAAGATCGACAAGACGCCCTACGCCGGCCGCTTCAAGTGCCGGGGCGTGGAGTACTGGGCCGACGACCTGGCCGCGCCCGGTGCTGCCTGCGCGCACCGCCTGTTTCTGGCGACGGCAGACAAGCGGCTGATCGCCATGGACGCCCGGGACGGACGCCTGTGCCCGGGCTTTGGGGTCAATGGCGAAGTGAACGTCGACATTCTGCTCAAGGCCACCTTTCCGTCGGACGGTGTGCAGCTCACGCAACTGGCCTCGCCGCCCACGGCCATCAACGGCATCGTTGCGGTCTCGTCCTTCGCGAACAAGTTCAAGAGTTCAAGTTCGGTGAACGGCGCCATCCGTGGTTTCGATGCCCGCACCGGCGCCCTGAAATGGTCTTTCGATCCCCTGGTGCGGGACGCAGCAACAGGCTTCGAACCCACGCCCATCGAGGTTGGTGGCGGCAACACCTGGGTGCCCATGGCGGCAGACAGTCCCCGGGATTTGCTCTTCATCCCGACGGCGGCACCCGCGCCTAACTACTGGGGCGCCCACCGGCCCGGAGACAACCGTTACGCCAATTCCATCGTGGCGCTCCGCGCCTCGACGGGGCAGGTGGTCTGGCACTTCCAGACCCTGCACCACGATGTGTGGGACCGGGACGTGGGTTCACCGCCGATCCTCGTGGATATCCGCAAGGACGGCCAGACGATTCCCGCAGTGATCCAGCTGGTCAAGACCGGCATGGTGTTTGCCTTCAACCGGGAGACCGGCGAACCGCTGTTTCCCATCGAGGAGCGGCCCGTCCCGACGGACACCGAAGTCGTGGGGGAGAAGCTGTCGCCCACGCAACCTTTCCCGACTAAGCCGCCTGTGCTCGTCCGCAACAGCATTACGCCGGACGATGCCTGGGGCTTTACGTTCCTCGACAAGAACGCCTGCCGGAAGAAGATCGAGTCCATGCGCCACGGCGGGCACTACGAGCCCATCTCCACCCGGGGCACGGTCATGTATCCCCAGATTGGTGGCGGCGCCAACTGGGGTGGTGGTGCCTTCGACCCGGCGCGCAACCTGCTTATCACGCCCGTGTCCCAGATTCCCTACTACGTCCAGTTCCTGTCCCGGGATCAGGTGGACCCGGAGTACGCCAAGCGTCCGGAAGCGGGTGGCCCGCTGCAGGGCCCTGGCTATCTCGGTGACACGCCCTACGGCGTGAAGCAGGGACCCCTCATGTCGCCGTCCTTCACGCCCTGCACGGCGCCACCCTGGAACATGCTGGTGGCGGTGGACATGGCGAAGGGCGAGATCAAGTGGAAGATCCCCTTCGGCAAGCTCGACAAGCTGATGCCGGTGCCGATTCCCCTGGACCTGGGCGCGCCCACGGCGGGCGGTCCGATCATCACGGCGGGTGGGCTCATCTTCATTGGTGCCACCCCCGACAACCGGCTGCACGCCTACGATGTGGAAACGGGCAAGATCCTCTGGGAGGAGATCGCGCCGACGTCCGCCATGTCGACGCCCATGACCTACGAGGCCAATGGCCGCCAGTTCGTGGTTTTTGCGGCGGGCGGCCACTCCTGGTACGACGCCAAGGGCATCGACGACTACGTGCTGGCTTACGCGCTGCCGCCTTCCGTGAAGTAGGCCGCGTTTCCCGGGCCTGCCCGGAACCGACTGAGAACTGGCGCATGGCCGGCCGGGCCAGGGCGCGGCTACGCTCCGCCTTATGTTTGGCGGAACTCTGCTCTCCAACCTGTTCATCGCCGCTGCCGCTGTGGCCGGTTTTGTCGTGGGCGCAATGTTCACGCGCCTCATGGGCAGCAGCGCCAATCGGCGCATGGGCAAGCGGGCCGACGATCTACACCACACGATTCGCGGCCTGGAGGCGGACCTGCGTGTCACCCAGCGGACTGCGGAGCAGGCGAAGGCCGAGCGCGACGCTCTGGCCAGTGAACTCGGCAAGGCCAGTGCCGAACTCAAGACGCTGCGGGAAAAATCCACCGGTCACGATGAACTCGTGCGGAAACTGAAAGCCGAGGTCCAGCACGAATGCGCCAAGACAGCCCGCCCCCGGGGTCAGCTGGTACTGGGCGCTTCCCCGATCCTGGATCAGGGCGGCGACGTGTTCGTGGACTCCTGAGATGGCTTACGCCGGACTCATATTCATAGGGCTGCTCTTTGGCATCATCCTCGGCGGGAGCGTGGTGGGCTTCATCGTGGTCCGGGCCGGTGGACCCCTGAAGGAAAGCCTGTTTGGCGACACGGGCCGCAACCACCCTTTCAGCAAAGCGCCTAAGGTCCCGGAGCTCGCGCTCGAAGCTGATACCCGCCAGAAGGCGTTGCTCGAGGAACTGCGCATTACCCAGAAGCTCCTGGATCAGGGGCGTGTTGAGCGCGAACAGCACCACAAGGTGGCCAAGGCCGCGGCCACCGAGATGACTGCCCTGCGCGGCCAGATGGCCGACCGGGACGCGCGTGTATCCAGGCCCTCGAGCAGTCGCTGCGGGAGGCCAGCCAGCGCGTCGAGGGCGTGCTGGGTGAGTTGAGTGACCGGACAGAGGCGCTGGCGACCGTAAGCCTGCAGCTCAAGGACACCCGGATGGAGCTGGACGTGACGGAGTCTGGCTCCACAGTGACGACCTCCCAGATCAGCCAGCTCCAGCGGGAGCGGGACGAGCTGGCGGCACTCGTGGACCAGCTGCGCCCGCAGCGCGCGACGAGCCGGCCCTTTGCCTGAATCCTGAGGCATAATTTCGCTGGTAGGAGCGCCTTTAGGCGCGATAACCAGCATGCACATCGACGTCATCCTCGATGCCCGCGCCAAACCCCAGGAGCTGGCAGAACTCGGTCGTCTGGCCGAGCGCTTTGGGGTGCATGGGGTCTGGGTCTCGAGCCTGCTGGATGCCCGGGACCCCTTCGCCAGCCTGGGGCTGCTGGCCCAGACCTCGTCCCGGATTCGCCTGGGACCCATCGCCGTGAATCCCTTCGATACCCACCCGGTCAAGATTGCCTCGGCGCTGCTGACCCTGAACGAAATGGCGGGTGGGCGGGCCCAGATCGTGATCGGTGGGGGCGGCGAGGCGCTGCAGTCCCTCGGTATTCGCCCCGACCGGCGGGTGCGGGCCGTCCGCGAGTGCGTCGAGATTCTGCGCGCCGCCGCCAGCGGGCAGAGGGTGACCTATGCCGGCGAGTTGTACCGCGTGAGCGGCCTGCAGCTGCGCTGGCTCGAGGTTGCTGCGCCCCGGATCTTCGTGGGCGCGAGCCAGCAGCAGATGCTGCGCATGGCCGCCGGTTGTGCGGACGGCATTATGATGAGCGATATGCCACCGGGCCCTGCCAGTGCAGCGCTGGGTGCGCTGGACGCGGCCCTTGAGCAAGGCGGGCGCCAGCGACCGGACTTCCACACCACCGTCTTCACGGCCTGGCACGTCTACCCCGATCGCCAGCAGGCCCTGCGGGAGGGACGCCGGTGGCTGCTGCTCCGGGGCATCTTCCGTCCCTGGCTGCTCGCGGAGTTCCTGGCAACCGAGGATGTGGCGCTGGTCATGCGGAGCCAGGCAGCCTTTGCGGCCGCCTTCGCCGCGGGCAGTCATGTCGTCGACGGCGTCCCCGACCGGATCCTGGACGCGCTGGTGGCTAACGTGACGATCTCCGGATCGCCCGATGACCTGGAGCCCGTGCTGGCCAAACTGCGGCATCTGAAGGCGGCGGGCCTTGGGGGCATTGCGCTGCGCCTGTACACAGACCCTGCGGCATCGATCCGGCTGATCGGCGAGCGCATCATTCCGGCGTTGTTGTAGGAGCGCCTTCAGGCGCGAAAACTTTTCGGCATCGCGCCTGAAGGCGCTCCTACACGCTAATCCTCCGGCCGCTGCCGCAGGGACTTGCGGGTGCCCCGTTGCTTCTTGTCATCCAGCCGCCGCTGCTTCGAACCCTTGGTGGGCTTGGTCGCCCGGCGCGCCCGGGGCACGTGGCTGGCCAGGGCGATCAGCTCATTGAGCCGGGCCAGCGCGTCGTCCCGGTTCTGCTCCTGGTTGCGGAAGCGCTGGGCCTTGATCACCAGCACCCCGTCCCGGGTCAGCCGGCGGTCGTCCAGGGCCAGGAGCCGGGCCTTGATCGCCTCGGGCAGTGAGGAGGCCGGCACGTTGAAACGCAGGTGGATGGCGCTCGCCACCTTGTTCACGTTCTGGCCCCCGGCACCCTGGGACCGGACAGCCGTCAGCTCCACCTCCGCTGGCAGGACTGTGATGGCGTAGCGCGGATTTAACATCTGTGAAATTGTGCCGGAGTGCGAGGCCTCTTAGAATGGGCCGCGGGCGTTACGCTCGTCCATCCCCTGGTGCCACCCGATGAAGAACATCCGCCTGCCGCTCGCTGCGCTCCTGGCTCCCCTGAACCCACTGACGCTGGCGGGGATACTG
Source organism: Arsukibacterium tuosuense (assembly GCA_945872065.1). Lineage (GTDB taxonomy): Bacteria > Pseudomonadota > Gammaproteobacteria > Steroidobacterales > SHZI01. The sequence goes on along the minus strand of CAMBYH010000013.1, from coordinate 18,011 downwards.
GGCCTCGGGATCCTGCTGACTGCAGGCGGTGCCAGGGCCGCTCTGACGCTGGATACCACGTTCGGCACCAGTGGCATCGCCCAGATCAACATCGATACCGGGCCGGATGTGGCCCGGGATATCGCCGAGCAGATCGACGGGTCTCTGGTGCTGGCAGGTCGCAGCCAGCAGACCACCGCCGGACCCACCGTCATCGACTACGTCACCCTGACGCGCCTGAACGGCGTGACGGGCGCGGTCGATGCCACCTTTGGCACTGCCGGCATCGTCACCTTCCTGCCCGGCATTACCGCGACGACTGGTGGTGGCGGGGACGGCCGGGCGCTGGCCATCCAGCCCCTGGACCAGAAACTCGTTGTGGCCGGCACGTGGAAAGACAGCGCGGCAGCCAGCAGCCAGGTGTTTGTCGCGCGCTTCGGCACCAATGGGGTGCTGGACAGCAGCTTTGGCACGGCTGGCGTCGTGTTGTTCACGCCGGCGGGAGTGACTGACCCAACGGGTAACGCCATTGCGTTGCGCAGCGACGGCAGCATTGTCGTGGCGGGCGGCGGCACGGCAGCGGGTACCACTGGCGTCGGCTTTGTCATCGTGCTGACCAGCACGGGCGCCATTGAGCCGTCCTACGCCCTGGCCGTCGTTCCGAATCCGCTTGCAGCGCCGGCGGGAGCGAACTTTGGCTTCAATGCCGTCGCTGTTCTGCCCGGCGACGGGGTTCTGGCGGGCGGTGGTGGTGGCGACCTGACCCTCGCCCAGTTCACCAGCGCCGGTGTGCCGGATACGAGCTTCAGTGGGGACGGCGTTGCCACCTTTAACTTTCTGACCTTCGACACGGCGCAGGGACCGAACCCGAGCTTTGATGTGGTTACGGCGCTCACTGTCCTCAGCGATAACCGCATCCTGATCGCGGGTCGGGCTGGCGGCAGCTCCACCGGTACCGCCACCAACCGGGTGCTGGGCCGGCTCACGGCGGCGGGCGCCCTCGACACCACCTTTGGCTCCGGGGGCTTTGCGCCGCTGGTGGATGCCAGCACCACGGAAATTCCGGAGGGCCTCGGGGTTCGTTCGTCGGGGGATATCGTGCTGGTGGGCCAGGGCTTCACGCCGACCCAGATCAGCCCCAACGGGATCACGGTGCTGGGGATCACCGGCACGTACACGCCGGTACTCTCGGACCTGACGGTACTGCCGGATGGGAATATCGCCGTGGCCGGCCAGACCGCGCTCACCGGGAACACAGCCTTCGCAGCCTCGCGCATCATCGCGACAGATCTGCCCGACGGCCCCGATACGGTGCCGGATCCTTTCGCCTTTACGACCCAGACGGGGCTGGAACCTGGCTTCGTCGCCACCTCCAACGCCGTAACCATCACGGGCATCGCCGCCCCGGCCGCCATCAGTGTGAGCAGTGGTGATCTGTACGCGATCGGCTGCACGCCGCCTTTCGTGACGGCGGCGGGCACGATCAGCAACGGCCAGACCGTCTGCGTGAAAACCAACGCCGCCCTGCCGGACCTCTCGGCCAAGAGCGCGTTCCTTATCGTCGGTGGGGTGGTAAGCCAGTTCACCCTGATTACCGGTGACGCCACCCCCGACCAGTTCACCTTCGTCAATCAGACCGATGTAGTGGCCAACACGCAGATTACGTCCGCCCCGATAACCCTGTCCGGACTCACCACCCCAACGGACGTGCGGGTGACTCCGGCTGGCAGCACCTATTCCATCGGCTGCACGGCAACCTACGTGGGCAATATCGGGTCGGCCACCAACGGCGCGCAGATCTGCGTGCGCCACACCTCGAACGCTTCCCCCGGAGGGATCACCGAAACCACGCTGTTTGTCGGTGTGGAGACCGAGGTTCAGGCCACCTTCCGCAGTACGACGGCGGGCGTCAGCGACACGACGCCCGATGCCTTCAGCTTCGTTGACCAGACGGGTGTTGCCCTGAGTACGGTTATCACCTCGGCCCCAGTGACGATCTCCGGCCTGAATACGCCGGCGCCCATTACCGTCACGGGTGGCACGTACGCCATTGGCTGCACTGCGCCCTTCACGGCGGTTGCGGGCACGATCTCCGACGGGCAGTCGGTCTGCGTGCGGCAGACCTCTTCCGCGGCCGGGCTGACCGTCGCCAGCACCACGCTCACCATCGGCGGTGTGGCAGATACCTTCACCAGCACCACACTCGATGCGGACACGACGCCCGAGGCCTTCAGTTTCGTCGATCAGACCGGGGTTAATCCTGCGACTCAGATTACTTCGGCACCGGTCACCATCACCGGCATAACAGCCCCGACAGCAGTGTCAGTCGTGGGTGGCGCTTACTCGGTGGGCTGCACGGCGACCTTTGTCAATGTCACGGGCACCATCAGCAATGGCCAGTCCGTCTGCGTGCGGCAGCTGTCTTCTGCCCTGGGCACGACGCCTGTGACGACGACCCTGACGGTCGGCGGTGTTGCGGACGGCTTCATCAGCACGACCCGCGCTCTCGATACCACCCCGGCGCCCTTCAGCTTTGTGGATCAGACGGGCGTGCCCCTGGGGGCGACCATCACTTCGGGCATCGTGGTGATCTCGGGCTATGAGGATCCTACGTCGGTCACTGTCTCCGCCGGCAGCACCTACTCGATCAACTGCACCGCGACCTTCACGGCGTCGCCGGGCACCCTGCAGCCGCCCTCGGCGCGGGTCTGTGTGCGTCAGACCTCGCCTGTCACCACCTCAACGGTGACCAGCACGGTCCTGACCGCTGGCGGCGTGAGCGGGACGTTCACCAGTACGACACTGGCGGGCGATGCCATCCCCACGGATTTCAACTTTACGAACCAGACCGGTGTTGACCTGTTTGCCACGATCACGTCCGCACCGGTGACGATCACTGGCATTGATGTGGCCATACCGGTTTCCGTGACGGGTGGCCAGTACTCCAGTGGCTGCACCAATAACTACACGAGTACGCCCGGCAACATTACCAACGGGCAGACGGTTTGTGTCCGGCAGACCTCATCGTTCAACAGCCTGACCGATACCAGTACGACCATCACGGTGGGCGCAACCAGCCGGACCTTCACGAGCACGACCAAGGCGGGCGATCAGACTCCCGACGACTTCTCGTTTGCTCCCCAGAGCAACGTAGCCCTGAGAACCGAAGTCTTCGCCGATCCGATCACGATTTCCGGCGTCGACTCGCCCGTGGCAATTCAGGTCACTGGCCCCACCACGCCCGGAGGACAGCGGCTGTCCCTGTTTTCGATCGGCTGCACCGGGACTTACGACGGGCAGGATGGGGATGTCGCGGAGCCGGGCGACACCCTCTGCCTGATCGTCCTGTCCGCGGCCACGGACTCCACGAGCCAGGTGGTCACCGTGACGATCGGTGGCAACCAGACCGGCAATCAGAAGTCCGCGACCTTTACTGTGACGACCGGAGAAACCGTACCCGATGAGTACTTCTTCACAGATCGCGTCGGGGTCCTGCTGAACGACACCGTCTATGCGGACCCCATCACGATCACGGGCATCACCGCGCCCAGCAGGGTTGAGATCAGCCAGAATGGCCAGTATCAGCTCAACTGCAGGGGGGCGTGGACGGGCAGCAACGGCCTCGTCTCCAATGGTGAGACGCTTTGCGTCCGGCAGGTTGCCGCAGCGAGCCTCGCGACGCTCACCGACACGGTGCTGACCGTCGGTGGCTACAGCGACACGTTCACTAGCACGACGGTGGTTGAGAAGCCCTTGCCGGGCGGGAGCGCCATGGACATCTGGGCGCTGGGCCTGCTGGCGCCGCTGGTGGCGTACCGGCGGCGTAGGAGCGCCTTAAGGCGCGATTCCACTATCGATCGCGTCTAAAGGCGCTCCTACAGACTCAGGCCGTGGCACTTCTTGAACTTCCTGCCGCTGCCGCAGTAGCAGGGGTCGTTGCGGCCTAGTTTGGGCGTGTCGCGCCGGACGGGAGCCTGGACCGGCTCGTGATGGCAGTCCGGGCCGTGCACATGCTCTCCCGGCTGTTCCGGCGCTCCAGTTGCTGGCGGGAGAGCGCCTGGTTTACGCGACATTGGACTGCCCTGCCAGAAGCGCCCGGACGCCCGCGACGAAGTGCTCCTGGTCCCGTTCGCTGATGGCACTGCTGCCCAGTTCATTCCAGGCCACCCCGGACGTCGCCTGCTCCAGGACCAGCCGGCCGTCCTTCCCGTTCCACACCAGACGCTGGCGCTGGCCGTCCCGCGCGAAGCGCAGCAGCCAGCTGCCATAGGCTCCCGCGGCAGCCACATAGTCCTCCACGTCGGCGCCGCAGGCGGCACAAGCGGCGGTGACGGCCTCGGCAAAGGCTTCGCTGGTGGCCGGGTGTTCCACCGGTGCCATGGCCGCGGGGCGGCGCCCGATCCACATCACTTCATGTTCTGCCACGTTTGGAATCCTCGATGGTGCTTGGGACGAAAGCGCGCATGTTAACCTCTTTGCCAGAAGGCTCTAACCGGCCTTACCCTCTGCCTGCGACCTGATCCGGAGGCCACCATGCACGATGGCGTTACGAGCTACGAGCTGCTGCAGTTTCTGCACATTTTCCTCTTTGTGTTCTGGCTGGGCCCCGACGTGGCGGTCTACGTCTGGAGTCGCAAGGTGGTGGAGGCCGGCGCTTCTGCAGAGCAGCGGGTGGTGGCCGGCCGGATGATGGCCACGGTGGATATGATTCCCCGGGCAGCCATAGCCCTGATGCTGACCGTGGGCGGCCTGCTTTCTGAGTATGTCGGGCTGGTGCACCCCTGGTGGCAGATGGCGGGCATCGTCCTGCTGGGACCGGTCTGGCTGGCCCTGGTGCTGGCCGCGGTCATTCGGGACGGCACACCCTTTGGCGCCACGGCCGAGCGTTTCGAGTCCTGGCTCCGGTGGTTACTGATCGTTGCGGTGCCCCTGTCCGTGGCGTACTCGACCGTGACCGGGCGTCTGGTGCTCGCGCCCTATGTGGGTGCCAAACTCCTCCTGTTTGCGGCGGTGCTGCTGTTTGGCTATCTCCTGCGGGCCCGGCTGGCGCCGCTCCGTGAGGCCCTTTCGGCGCTCGCCGCCACGGGGCCAACCCCCGTTCAGGAAGAGGCCATGCGGGTGACCGTGGCGCGGAGTCGACCCTATACATTCGCGATCTGGATCGCCCTGCTGACGGCAGCCTTGCTGGGTGTGCTGAAGCCTGGCGCTCCCGAGAGCCTGTCGGCGTCAGACCAGCCTCCGGTCTCGCTAAAGAGCGGAAACAACTAAAGAAACCAGACAACTAAGGTCCGGTACCTTTTCCTTTTTCCTTTTCCGGGCGCAAAAAAAAGGCCCCGGACGAGCCGGGGCCTTTAATCGATGGATCGAAGTCTCCTGAGCGCAACCGCTCAGCGAGAAACGACCTTAGGACGCCCGCAGATTCGCTGCGGCCGGCTTGCCACGCTCGTTGGTGACTTCGAAAGTCACGCTCTGGCCCTCATTGAGGGTCGCGAGCCCTGCCGCCTGAACGGCAGTCACGTGCACAAAAACGTCCTTCGAGCCGTCGGACGGCTGGATGAACCCAAAGCCCTTCTGGGCGTTAAACCACTTGACAGTACCTGTAGCCATTTTAGTAAATCTTCCTTAAGCAATAAAAAAATAAAACAACCGGTCAGCGCCGCCCTCCCCAATCACTTATAGATTGAACAGGAGATTGCTGATCCGGACAACATGGAATAGTTGGGAAGCATCAGTCGTGGAAGATCCCGAATGGGAGTCTTCTTAAGTCCAAGGCAGGCCAAAAACGCCAATTGCACGTTGACGGTAGGCCATAACCGACCCGAGGTCAACCAACCCCGGCCCAGGGCCAGTCTTCCGGCGCGACTCTCCCGGTGCCACCCGCCCAGCCTCTAGCCCGCCAGGGCCTTGCGTTTGGCCTCAATGTTGCCAATCAGCTTCTCGAAGGGCTCGATAAACTTCTGGATGCCCTCGTTCTCCAGCTGCCAGGTCACCCGCCCCAGGTCTATCCCCAGAGCCTTTAGGTCTTTCAATGACTTACGGGCTACAGGTACCGCCCGGGAGAGGTTCTTGCCCGGCTTGCCGTGGTCGGCGAAGGCCGCGGCCGTTGCCGCAGGCATGGTGTTGACGGTGTGGGCGCCGATCAGCGGTTCCACATAGCCCACGTCGCTGTAGGCCGGGTTCTTGTTGCCAGTGCTGGCCCAGAGGAGGCGCTGGGGCTTGGCCCCCGCTGCGGCCACGGCCTGCCACCGCTCGCTTCCCGCCATCCGGCGGAAGGCGGCGTAGGCCAGCTTGGCGTTGGCGACGGCCACCTTGCCCTGCAGGGACTGCGGGTGAGGCGTCAGGGCCGACGTGCCATCCGGGCGGATCCGGTGCGCCAGCAACTGGTCCACGAGGGTGTCGATGCGGCTCACGAAGAAGCTGGCGACAGAAGACACGTTGTTCACCGGCTGGCCGGCGGCGAGCCGGCGTTCCATCGCCCTGAGCCAGGCTTCGGCCACGGCCTGGTACACCTCGACGCTGAAGAGCAGGGTCACGTTGACGCTGATCCCCCGATACAGCAGTTCTTCAACCGCTGGCAGGCCCTCGGCGGTGCCCGGAATCTTGATCATGAGGTTGGGCTTGGCCACGAGTTTCGCCAGATGATCGCCCTCGGCAATGGAGCCCGCGGTATCCCGGGCCAGCAGTGGCGACACTTCCAGGCTGACATAGCCGTCCAGGCCATCGGTGTCCCGGTACACCGGCAGCAGTGCATCGCAGGCGTCCCGGATGTCCTGGCTGGTGAGCTCTTCGTAGATTTGCAGGGCGGAACTGCCAGCCCGGGCACTCCGGCCAATCTGCTCGTCGTAGGCGGTGCTGCCGCCAATGGCCTGGCTGAAGATTGCCGGGTTGGAGGTGATGCCTCGCAGCCCTTCTTCGCGGATCCGGCGCGGGAGATCGCCGCTGCGGAGCAGGTCGCGGGAGAGATCATCCATCCAGTAGCTTTGGCCGCAGTCGGCCAGTTTGCGCAGGCGGTTCATAGGTGCTCTCCAATGCGGGTGGGCTGCGGGTGCAATCAGGGCGCGTGACGGGGCAACGGCTGTGCGAGTATCTTGCTGACCCATCCAGCGGCCTACCTTAGCAAATGATCGACAACACCCGTCTCGAACTTCTCGAAATCAAGTGCTCGCACCTGGAGCGGGCGGTCCAGGAGCTGAGCGATGTCGTCTATCGCCAGCAGCAGCAGCTCGAGCGGGCGTTGCTGCGGAACGAAGCTCTGGCCAGCCAGATTGAAGCGCTGGAAACGTCCGCTGAGGCGGCGGGCGGTCCGCGCACGGAGCTTCCGCCCCACTACTAGGGGCGTGGCCGGGGAGGGCTGCCCGCCGTGAGTCCGACACCTTTGCTGCGGGTCATACCGGTCTGGGTTCGCCTGCTGGCCGGGGCCATCGCTGCGGCAGCAGTCCTGGCGATCATCCTGCTGATCCGGGGTGTACCGGGCCAGGTTATCGATACCCCGGCTTTCATCCGCCTGGCCGCTCAGGCCATTCTTTACCTCTCTCTCATTGCACTGTTCGGCTACGTCGCCGCCAGCGGTCTGCCACCAACCCACTGGCTGCGCAATGCGGGGCATCCGCTGTGGCAGGCCGATACGGAACCCCAGCTGGCGCCGGCCCTGCACCGCTATCTGTCGTTGGTGCATGCCCGCCACCCGGGAATTCGGGAGTGCTGGCTCCTCGATACCCCGGGGCAGGGCGAGTGGCGCCTGCTGGCCACCGCCGACCCTCCCGGACTCGATGCCTTGCGCGCTGACTGGGACATCCGCCGCAAGGAAGTGCATCTGTATCTTCTGGAGGCCAGCTCCCGGACGGTAGCGCTGGCCTGGGGCCGTTCCAGTCCCGTCCCGTTTGTGGCCTGGGACTGGGAGCCCCAGAGTGACGGGCTGGCGGAGTTTCGCTGTCCGGCTTCCGGCGAGATCCGGCTCGCCCGGCGTCTGTGGGGTTGAGCTGACCGGTATACTTCCGCCCCCCAATCACCCGACCCGCACCCGTGTTATTCAAGAACCTGATTCTCTATCGTCTGCCGCCCGGTTTTGCCCTCGCTGCCGCCAGCCTTGAAGAGGCTCTCGAGCGCCGGCCGCTCCAGCCCTGCGGCAGCTTCGACATGCAAACCCGGGGCTTCGTGGCCTGTGGCTACGAGCAGCGCACCCTGTACACCCAGGGCCGGCAGCATCTGCTTTGTCTGGGCGTTGACCAGAAGTTGTTGCCCGCGTCCATCGTCAATCAGGTGGCGAAGGAGCGGGCGGTGGAGCTGGAACAGCAGCAGGGCCACCCGGTCGGGCGGCGCCAGATGCGGGAGCTGAAGGCGCGGGTGGGCGATGAACTGCGGGCCCGGGCGCTGACCCGGCGTCGGACCACCTTTGCGTGGCTGGACCTCGCCGACGGCTGGCTGGCGGTGAATACGGCCAGCGCGAGCCGCGCCGAGGAACTGATCGAGACCCTGCGCGACGCGCTGGGCACGCTTCCCGTGCAGCCCTTTACCACCCAGCACTCGCCCTCCGGCTGCATGGCGGCCTGGCTGACCCACGGCAACGCACCCGGACGCTTCATGCTCGCCGAGGACCTGGACCTGCAGGCCATCGACGGCGGCGGCGCCACAATCCGCTACGTGCGCCATCCCCTGGAGACTGGCGAAATTCGCGCCCATCTCACTTCCGGCAAGACCCCCACGCGACTCGGCCTAACCTGGAACGGCCGGATCTCCTTCCTGCTCCACCAGAATGCCCACGTGAAGCGGGTGCAGTTTCTTGACGTATACAAGGACGACAACGGCAAGGGCGAAAATCCCCACGAGCAGTTCGACATCGACTTTGCGCTGATGACCGGCGAGCTGAAGCAGCTGCTGGCTGAACTCACCAGCGTGCTGGGTGGCGAGCAGGCGGTGGCGGAGAAGGAGAAGAAAGCCGCCTGACGTGAAGCCGAGCCCAGTAGCGTGACACTGCACCTGAAGCACCTGCGCAGGCTGCGTCTCAAGGACGCCAGTGCTCGCGGTCGGCCCCTGTTCATCAGTGCTGCGAGCGGTCTGGTGCTGGTTGGCAAGTGGCTCTACGTGATTGCGGACGACGAGATGCACCTGGGTGTGTTTCCCGCCAACGGCACTGCGCCGGGTACGCTGCTGCGCCTGCTCCCCGGCAAGCTCCCCGCCGCGCCGAAGAAGCGCAAAGCCCTGAAGGCGGATTTCGAAGTGCTGACCCTGCTGCCGGCTTTCGCCGGTTGTCCCCACGGCGCGCTGCTGGCTCTTGGCTCGGGCTCCCGGCCCAATCGCCGTCGCGGGGTGCTCGTGCCGCTGGACCGGGCTGGTGCAGTCACAGGTCTGACCCGGGTGATTGACCTGTCGGGCCTGTATGTGAGTCTCAGGAAAGAGCTCGGCGAACTGAACGTGGAGGGCGCGGTGGTGCTGGGGAAGCACCTGTGCCTGCTGAACCGCGGTCCGCCGCAGCGGGGCGGGAGTGCGCTGGTGTGGCTGAACCTGCCTGCGGTCCTGCGCGCCATCACGCGGGCTGATGCAGTTGGTGCCTTGCCCTGTGAGGTGCGCCACTACGATCTGGGCAGGGCCGACGGGGTGCCGCTGGGCTTTACCGACGGAGCAGCGTCACCGGGTGGAGGGATGGTCTTCACCGCCGTGGCTGAAAGCGCCGACGACAGCTATGCGGATGGATCGTGTGTCGCAGCGGCCATAGGCGTGATCCGGCCGGACGGGGTGCTGGACTGGGTGCGTAAGCTCCGGCCAACCCGGAAGGTGGAGGGGATTACGCTGCGGCCAGGAAGTCGCGGCCGGGAAGTGCTATTGGTGACAGACGCGGATGACGCAAAGGTACCGGCGGGGCTTTATGCAGCGCGGGTTGGTGGTGGAGCAGCGACAGCCAGGAGTAAGAGCCGATGAATCAGTGGCCGCAATTCCTGGGTGCCTTCCTGCTGCTGGCCGCCTACGCACTGGCGCAGTCGGGCCGGCTCAATGCGAGCAGCCTCAGCTATAACGTTGCCAACGTCGTGGGCTCACTCTTGCTGGCCATCGACGCCTATCGGGCCCAGCAGTGGGGCTTCGTGGTGCTGGAGACCGCGTGGTTCCTCTTCACGATGCCGTCGTTACTGCGGGCCTGGCGGGCGCGCACGTCGGCAGAACGGGTCGACTGACACCTCCTCATGGCGGCAGCGCGTAGGCCACCACGTAGTCGGACACGTTGCGGAAGCCCGTAACGATATGGCCCCCGGCGGCCACCACCATGAACTGGCGGCCGTCCACCTCGTAGGTCATCGGCGTCGCCAGGGCTGACGCTGGCGTGGCGACTTCCCAGAGCTTCGCACCCGTTTCCACGTCGAAAGCGCGGAACTTTTCGTCCGCACTCGCGCCGATGAACACCAGCCCGCCCGCAGTGATGGTCGGGCCGCCGGAGAGCGGCGTGCCGAAGGGGAGCGGCAGGGGCACCGGCATCAGCTTGTCCAGCGTTCCCAGCGTGAAGCGCCAGGCCGTGCCTGTGTCACCCCTGAGGTCTAGCGCCAGCAGCTCGCCCCAGGGCGGCGGCGTGCAGGGCGAGAACAGCGGCGAGAGCACGGGGCCGAACTCGAAGGAATACGGCGTGCCGGCCATCGGCATTGGCGGCCCGATGGGACCCATGCGCGGTTTGTTCAGCTCCTCGGGCGTCACATCCGCGGTGCGCTTCAGGCGCGTGAAGATGGGCGCCTGGGTTACGGGCAGCACGAGCAGCTGGCGCTGCGGGTCCCAGGCGGCGCCGCCCCAGTTGTTCGCCGACGCGATCAGCAGCGTGCCGTCGAGGCTGGGCGGCTCGTAGAGCCCGGCCCGACCGAAGGACTTAAGCTTCTGGCGGCAGGCGGCCCGGTCGAAGACGGTGAAGCCCCAGGCATCGTCTGCCGTGTACTTCGTTGCGCCTACCGGAGCGGGCCGCACCGGGAACGGTTGCGTGGGCGACAGGACCTCGCCAGGCACGCCATCGGTGGGTACCGGCCGTTCCTCCACCGGGAACACCGGCACACCCGTCTCCCGGTTGAGGACGAAGATGAGGCCCTGCTTGGTGAGCTGGATGACCACCGGCACCTGCCGGCCGTCCCGCTCAAGGTCCACGAGGATGGGCTGCGCCGGCAGGTCCAGATCCCACACGTCGTGGTGCACGATCTGGAAGTGCCAGGCCACGCTGCCATCCGCAGCCCGGAGCGCCACCACCGAGTTGGCGTAGCGGTTGTCGCCGGGCCTGAGGCCACCGTAGTTGTTGGGGGCCGCCGTGGCGGTGGGCAGAAACACCAGGCCCCGCTCGGGATCCACGGACATCATGCTCCAGACGTTGCCCCCGCCGGTCTGGGCAAGCGCGTCCCGGGTCCAGCCCAGTGCCGCCGGGTCCGGCGCGTCGTGGGGGAGGGGATCGAACTTCCAGCGCAGGGCACCCGTGCGCGCATCAAAGGCCCGCACCTCGCCCCGGGGGCTGTCGGCCCGCCAGAACTTGGTGTTGTCCGCGCCGCCGATGATCACGAGATCCGCCACGGTGACTGGGGGCGCCGAGAACTGGACATCGCCGACATTGAGCTTCGCTGTATCGGTGTAGATGTCTGGCCGGATGTCCACGGTACCGCCAGCCCCGAAGCCCGCGCAGAGCCGGCCCGTCACTGCGTCGAGGGCTATCAGGCGCAGGTCCTTCGTGCCGGTGAAGATGCGGTGCCTGCAGATCGCGCCGGCGGTGGCGGCGGTGTCCTCCCAGTAGGCCACGCCCCGGCACAGAAACTTGTTGCCCTGGGGTCCCATCTCGATCTTTGGGTCATAAACCCAGCGTTCCTTGCCGGTCGTAGGGTCCAGCGCGATCACGCGATTCATGGCCGAGCACAGGACCAGCGACTGACCGGCCGCTTTCGGCACCAGGATGGGGGTGACGTTCAGCGCCGCCAGTGGCCGGCGATCCGGGTGGCGCTCGAGATCCCCGGTGCGATAGGTCCAGGCGAGTTGCAGTCCGCCGACATTGTCGCGGTTGATCTGGGTGAGGGATGAATACTGGGAACCGCCGGGGCCGCCGCCATAGTGCTGCCAGTCATCCCGGTCGCCAGCCGACGCGCACTGCGCGGCGGCCAGCAGCAGGGCAAGCGCCGCAAAGAATGTGCGAGTTCTCATGGACCTGCAGCGTGCTCCTGCGACACCGGAAAGTGAAGTGAACCCGCCTGCCGCGGGCAGGGCACGCTACGGGCGTCCCACGGGTCTCTGCTAGAGTCGCGCCCGGATGTCCCAGATCAGCCAAAAACCACTCATGGCGGTGCTGTTCGTCGGCGTGCTGATGGGCGCCCTGGACCTCGCCATCATCGGGCCCGCCCTGCCGGCGATTCAGTCTGACTTCAACCTGGATAACCGGGACCTGTCCTGGCTCTTCACCGTGTACGTGCTGGCGCAGTTGATCGGTACGCCGTTGTTTGCCAAGGCGTCGGACAAATACGGCCGCCGCAACGTCTATCTGGTCTGCGTGGCCGGTTTCGGCCTGGGGTCACTTCTGCTGGTCCTGGCGTCCAGCTACGAAACGCTCTTGCTGGGTCGTACTGTGCAAGGGCTGGGTGCGAGTGGCATTTTTCCGGTGGCGGCGGCGGTCATCGGCGACACGTTTCCCAAGGAAAAGCAGGGCAGTGCGCTGGGCCTGATCGGTGCGGTGTTCGGGCTGGCTTTTCTGCTGGGCCCGGTGCTCGGCGGCATCCTGCTGCGCTATTCCTGGCAGTGGCTGTTCCTGATCAATCTGCCGATAGCTCTTGGCCTGCTGGTCGCGGCCTGGCGGCTGCTGCCCTCGGGCGGCAGCGGGCAGTCGCTGCCGTTTGACTGGGCGGGCGGTGTGCTGCTGACGGCACTGCTGTTTGGTATCGCCGTGGGCGTCACCAATCTTGATACGGCCGATATCGCCGGCAGCCTTGTCAGCCTGCAGGTGTGGCCGTTTCTGCTGGCCGGGATTGCCCTGCTGCCGCTCTTCTGGCGTGCCGAGAAGTCGGCGGCCGACCCGATCATCAGACCGACGTTTTTCGCCGCCCGGCAGATACGGCTGGTGATGCTGATCGCCGCGGGCCTCGGGGCCCTGGAGTGTGCCCAGGTGTTTTTCCCGGCTCTGGGGGTTGCCGCCCTGGGCATCACGGAGAGCACGGCAGCGTGGCTGATGCTGCCCGGCGTGTTCGTGATGATGGTGGTCTCGATCCTGGCCGGGAAACTCGTCGATGCACTGGGTCCCACGCGGGTCATCCAGGTCTCCCTGGGGATAGTGCTTGCCGGGTTGCTGGTTTACGCCCTGGCAGGGATTACCTATGTGACCTTCATCGGCGGCGGCATGATTGTCGGCGTTGGCGTGGCGGCCTTGCTGGGCGCACCACTCCGGTACATCCTGCTCGAAGAGGCGAGTCCCGAAGACCGCGCGTCCACCCAGGGCCTCCTGAATATCTTTCTGGCCGTGGGCCAGCTCAGTGGCGCAGCCATCGTGGGGGCCGTAGCCACGTCAGCGGGTGGCGGCACCACGGGGTATCAGGCGTCTTTCGGCGTGCTGGCGGTGATCACCGTGGTGATCGGCGGCATAGCCCTTGGCCTGCGGAACGTTCGCCCCAAGATAGCGGGGCCAGCGCCCGATACTGCTGGGGCTCAGCCCGTCGATCCGTTCAGGAACTGAACATGGCCGCTGCCCAGTTCGGCATCCCCATCCCCCAGGTCTTCATGCAGGGGGTTGCCGACATGACCCTGATCAGGGACAGCCTGCGGCGGGCGGAGGCGCTGGGGTTTCACAGTGCCTGGGTCCAGGACCAGGTTATCGGTGACGTGCCGCTGCTTGAGTCGGTAACGCTGATGTCCTACGCAGCGGCCTGTACTACGCGCCTGAAGCTTGGTGTGTCGGTCATCGTGTTTCCTGTGCGCAATCCGGTGCAACTCGCCAAGAGCGTCAGCAGTCTCGACCACATGAGCGGTGGCCGGGTCATCCTCGGCATCGGGCTTGGACCGCCTGCCAACGCGCGAAATTTCTACCGCAGCTTTGGCGTGGAGTACTCGGAACGGGTGCGGCGATTCAACGAGGGTGTGGCGGTGATGAAGTCGTTGTGGACCCAGCCAGTCACCCGCCACGACGGCGAATTCTGGCACCTCGACGGCACGGCCATGGAGCCCAAGCCTCTGCAGAAGCCCCATCCACCCTTGTGGTTCGGTGGGCAGCACCGTGATGCGCTGAGACGTGCGGTCCGGCTCTCGGACGGCTATATGGGTGCGGGCCCGACCACCACCCGGGAGTTCGCGGCGCACGTGCACATTATCCGCGAGGCCCTGAGTGAGAGTGGACGGGATCCAGCGACCTTCCCCCTCTCAAAGCGGGTCTACCTGGCGGTGGACGACGATGCGGACCGGGCGAAGCGGCGGCTCGATGAGTTCTTTGGGGCCCGCTACCCCTGGATGATCAGGGCCAACCCGACTTTTGTTGCCGACATCTGCGTCTGGGGTCCGCCGCGTCAGTGCATCGACGGTCTGCGCACGGTCATTGATGCGGGCGCCGGCATGATTGTTCTCAATCCACTCTGGGATTACGTGGGGCAGATGGAGCGCCTCGCAGGCGACGTCCTGCCCCACCTGCAGGGAGCAGGCCAATGACTGCCAACGCTGATCGCAAGCTGGGACCCTTCTTTCTGATGCCCGGCATCAGTCGGGTCAATGGGGCGAGCTACTTCCTGTCCGCCATGATCGCGGTGCCAATGATGGCAGCGTTGAGTTTCCTGCAGCCGCTCATGGTGCGGATCATCGGCGTGGAGCGGGAAATTCAGGGCGCCCTCGTTGGCGACCTGGGATTCTTCCAGGAAATTCTCGTGCTGCTGCTTACACCGTTCGTTGGTGCCGCGGCAGACAAGGTGGGGCGCAAGCCGCTGGTGATGCTGGGTTCGGCAGCGCTGGGTCTCGGCTACGCCTTTTATCCGTTCGCCGACAGCGTGTTCATGATGTATGCCTACCGCGTGATATTTGCGGTGGGCGTTGCCATGGTGGCGACCAGTATCACCATAGTGAACACGGATTACGTGCAGGATCGCAGCCGCGGCAAGTGGGTGGCGCTGGCCAGCATGACTCAGGGACTTGGTATCTTCCTGGTCACCCAGTTGCTTCGGAAGCTGCCCGGGACGCTGGCCGCTGATGGCCTCCCGGAGACCGTCATAGCGAAGTACCTGTTCTGGGGATGCACGGCCATCTGTGTCGCTCTGTTCTTCGTAGCGGCGGTGGGGCTCAGTTCCCACAAGCCGGCAGAGGCCCGGGCGCGGGATTCCGTGCCAACCCTGATCCGTGCCGGGATCGACGCCGCCCGCAGGGACGCCAGAGTAGCTCTGGCGTATGTCACGGCCTTTGCCGCTCGTGGTGACGTCCTGGTGGTGGGTACGTTCAGTTTCCTCTGGACCCAGCAGGCCGCTGAGGACCTGGGACTGGGCGTCGCCGCCGGCTATCAGCGCGGGGGCATGATCGTGGGCGTCATTCAGGGCTCGGCGCTGCTGTGGGCCCTCGTCATGGGTTACATCCTCGACAAGGTCAACCGGGTCACCGGCGTGATTATCGGTTTCAGCCTGGCGGCGCTGGGCTACCTGTCCTTCGGTCTGGTGAGTGATCCGTTTTCCAGCAGCATATTTCTTCCTGCTGTACTGCTCGGCATGGGTGAGTCCAGCACCATCATTACTGGCAATGCCCTGATTGGTCAGGTTGCTCCGGCAGCCCTGCGTGGTTCGGTGCTGGGCTGCTTCGCCCTGTCCGGAGCCGCGGGAATACTGATCTCCACGGGCCTGGGTGGCCGACTGTTTGATCTGTGGATGCCCGGGGCACCTTTCGTGCAGATGGGCATCATCAATACTCTGGTGCTGGTCGGCGCCATACTGGTTCGTCGGAAAATCCAGCGGCAGCAGCCGGGATAGCAGAGTCTCAGTTCAGCCGTGGACCGATCACCGTCACCCGGTGCATCTCCCGGGGTTCGTCGTAGTCGCCCACGGCGTAGTGCACCGTGCACCGGTTGTCCCACACGGCGATGGAGTTCTTCTCCCAGTAGAAGCGGCAGTGCAGTTCCTTCCAGTCGATGTGCTGGTAGAGCATCTGCAGAAGCGCGGCACTCTCCTTTTCGCGCAGTCCCTCGATGTGGGTGGTAGTCAGTTCACTGATGTACAGCAGCTTGCGCCCGGTTTCCGGGTGCACAGCGACCAGCGGATGGAGTACGGGCGGCGCCTTCTTGTAGGTTTGTGCGTAACGCTCCGGGCCGCCCTCCGTTTGCAGTTCCTGCCGTCGGTAGGTCTTGGTCACGTCGTGCCAAGCGGAGAGCTCGCCAATGATTGCCTGCATCTTCGGTGACAGTGTCTCGTAGGCCCGGTAGAGGTTGACCCACATCGTGTCGCCACCGCGGGAGGGCGGACGGATGGAGCGCAGGATGCCAAGGAGCGGCGGGTCTTTGGTGTAGCTCAGGTCCGGGTGCCAGGCATTGGCGAGGCGCAGATTTTCCTCCGCGCCACTCCTGGCCCGGAGCACGATGATCTCCTTGTGCCCCGGCATGGTGGGAATGAAGGGGTGGACGTGCAGGTCGCCAAAGCGGCGGCCAAAGGCGATTTGCTGGTCGGGGGTGATGTCCTGATCGCGAAAGAAGATCAGCAGGTTCTCCAGCAGGGCCCGCTTGATCTCCTGGTAGGTTTCGTCATCCAGGGGTTGGCGGAGATCCACGCCACTGATGATGGCCCCGAGCGAGCCGGAAATGGGCTGCAGACTGATGCGATGGTAGGTCATGCGTAGGTTCCCCGCCGGATGCGCTGGAGTCTGTCAGCACAAAATCCCGGGAGCAAGTGATGGCCGAAACACTGCCTGCCAGCGCGATCCTTCAGCCTGTCATGGCGCTGGTGCTCTGGACCTTCGTCATGTGGGTCTGGCTGTACGCGACGCGCATACCGGCGATCCGGCGCCTTCGTGTGAAGATGCCGCCAACCCAGACCAAGGAAGCCTTCAATGCCCAGCTGCCGCCGGAAGTGCGCTGGAAGGCCGACAACTACAACCATCTGCTGGAGCAGCCAGTCCTCTTCTACGCCGTCGCCCTCACCCTGGCGGTGCTTGGCGCCTAGGACGCGACCAGCGTGACCCTCGCCTGGGCCTACGTCGGACTCCGGGTGGTGCACAGCCTGGTCCAGGCCACCGTCAACATCATCCTTTTGCGGTTCGCGGTCTTCGCGCTTGCCTCAGTAGTGCTGGCGGGGCTGGCGATTCGGGCGGCGTGGGCGGTGCTGGGCTAGAGCCGGCGATCACCCCGTCAGTTTCAACGCAGCGAACAGCAAGCTCAGCCCGACGATCAGCATCGACCCCAGGCGCACGGTCATGGTGGTGGACAGAAGTTCCAGGTCTTTACGAAAGCTGGAGCCCAGTACGTCCAGGTCCTTGAGCAGCAACACGTGGTCCTGCCGCAGGGCTGTCAGGTCGGTCCTGACGCCGGCCAACTCGTCGCGGGACGCGAGGCTCGCGATCAACTCCTGGCGCAGAAGCTGCAGGTCGGTTTTGGTTGCAATCGTAGTGCCCATGTCCCGCTCCATGGCATCAACGACAGCCCTAGCTTTGTCGTTCGGGACGTTGATGCTGACGAGGGCAGCATACAGCGAGTAGAGGTAGTCCACGGCGAGCCTCGTGGGGTGAGTCAGTCTGGAAGGTGGTGGGACCTTAGCTCTCCCAGAACGGGCAGGCCAGCGCCGAAGCCGACGTTTTAAACGGGATTTACGTTGCCACGTATACGCCGTAGAGGCGTCCCTGATGCTCGCCTCGCACCGGAATGCGCTACCAGGCGTAAGCCTCCGGCGCCGCGCCTCCAGGTCCGGGAAACAGCTGGTCGAGCCGCACGAGGAAATCCCCACCGAGTGTGATCTCCAGTGCCCGCAGCGACCCGTCGAGCTGAGCGACGGTGCGGGGGCCGATGATCGGGGCGGTCACACCGGGCTGATGCAGCAGCCAGGCCAGGGCGACGTCGGCGGGGTGCTCGCCCAGTTCGGCGCACAGGTCTTCCCACTGCT
>CAMBYH010000012.1 GCA_945872065.1 Arsukibacterium tuosuense | reverse complement strand
GGCAAGGTCGTGATCGTCACCGGCGGCACGATGGGTATCGGTTTCGGCATGGCGACCCGGCTGGCCAAGCACGGCGCCAGGGTGGTAATCACCAGTCGCAACAGCGACAGCGGTGCAGCAGCCCTGACGCGCCTGCGGGAGGCCGCCGGCTGTGAACCCGGCCAGGTGGCCTACCTGCAGATGGACATCACGAGCGAAGGGGATAACGAACGTCTCGTGGCCTTCGCCGTGAAGAGCTACGGCCGTCTCGACGCAATCATCAACAACGCAGTCTTCCCCGGCGACTTCCAGCTGCTTGCTGATGAGTCTCTGGAGAGTTTCGAGCGGGTGATGCGCACCAACGTCACCGGCACTTACCTCGGTATGCGCTTTGCGATCAGGCAGTTCCTGGCCCAGGGGGCGAAAACGGGCGACAACTACTCAATCATCAATATCAGTTCAGGCGCAACCCGGGACACCGGGTTGCGCATGGCACCCTACATCGCGTCGAAACTGGCAGTAGAAGGCCTTACGCAGGCGGCAGCGCTGGAGTATGGACGCCAGGGCATACGCATCAACACCCTCCTGTTCGGGGTTTTTGAGACCGAGAAGGCGCAGCAGATGCACGCCGCGATGCCCGCCTTCCTGGAGAAGAACGTCGCCAAACATCATGTAGGTCGCCTTGGTGATCCGGAACACGATGCGGGCGAGGCTGCGGCTTACCTGATCTCCGACCGGAGTTCTTTTGTCACGGGTGCCACGCTGCATATCGATGGCGGCATGTGCCTCTAGCGAGCCGGTGGAGCGGTACCGGGCGACACCATCCGCCGCCTCCAGGCCTGGTGAGTACCGTGGAGATCTTTCGCCAGTGAAGATCGCGGTGACTGCCGCCTCTGGCCGGCTAGGTCACGCCACGCTGCGCTGGCTGTCGGGTGGTATTGGTGCCAGCGACGTGGTTGCCGTAGCCCGCCAGCCCGAGAGGGTCCTGATCCCGGGCATCGAGGCCCGTGCTGGCGACTACCACTCCCTGGACAGCATGCGGGTGGCACTCCGCGGTATCGACACCGCAATCATTATTTCCGCGCCGGTGGCGGGAGGTAGCGAGCGGATTACCCTGCACCGGAATGCGATCGAGGCGGCCCGCCAGGCAGGGGTGCGTCGTGTCCTGTTCACAAGCATCATTGGCAACGGGGGCGAGATGGCCACGCTGTTCGCCGCGACCCAGCGGGTCAATCGTCAGACTGAGGCCGACCTCCAGGCCTCCGGACTGCAATGGGTCATCGGCCGCAATGCCCTTTACCTGGAACTGGACCTGCTCCAGATGCGGAAAGCCCGGGAGACGGGCGTGTACCGTAATCCTGCCGGAACTGGCCGCTGCCCGTACCTGACCATTGACGAAATTGCCTTTGCCTACGCAAGGCTTGCGGCGGACAAGAGCCAGACAGACCAGATCTACAACATCACGGGCGAGGCTCTGACCCAGGCGGAACTGCTTCGGGAGGCCGGCGTGGTGTTCGGCCTGGATGTCCGCTACGAAACCCAGAGTGACGACGCGTCTATCGCCAGATTTCGCGAGCTCATGCCTGAGCGGGGCGAAGCGGTCGCCCACATGCTCACTGGCTGTTTCCAGAGTATCCGGGCCGGGGCCTTCGACGTACCGTCGCACTTCCAGGCGGCGGCCGGAAGACCCGCCAGGAGCGTGCGCGAGCTGATGCAGGATGTTGCTGTGGCTGAGGCAGCGTTATCCGCGGGAACCACGCCATGAGCACCATCCTGATCACCGGCGCGAACCGGGGTATCGGGCTTGAACTGGTCCGCCAGTACGCCGGCCTGGGCTGGAAGGTGTTGGCCACTGCCCGGGATCCAGCGGGTGCCACGGAGCTTGTAGCTCTGGCCAGGGCAGACCCGAAGATCATCATCGAGAAGCTGGACGTCACCGATCACGCTGGCGTTGATGCCCTGGCGCTCAAGCTCAAGGATCAGCCCCTCGACGTCCTGCTCAGCAACGCCGGCAAGACCCCGCGTTACACGTCCGCCATGCAGGGCGCAGGGACGATTGACTACGAGCAGGCGCTGAACAGCTACAAGGTCAACGCGCTGGGGCCCGCCAAGCTCGTGTCAGCCTTCCTGCCCCTGGTGCAGAAGTCCGGCCAGAAGAAGATTGCAGTGATTTCCAGCAAGGCCGGCTCCTTCGTCGAAGGCCCACCCATGTCGATGATGTACGAGTACCGCGCGAGCAAGGCCGCACTGAACATGATCGTGCACACGCTAGGCTTCGAGACAGCGAAGATGGGCGTGGTCATCGCCGCCATCTCTCCCGGGTCAGTGGCCACCAGGCCCGTGGAAGGCGAACTCGGCTACGGCACCAACACCAGGCAGGCGTACACCATTTCCCCCGCGGAGAGCGTGGCGGCAATCATCCAGGTCATCGCCAGCCTGACACCAGACCAGAACGGTGCATTCCTCGACTACAAGGACGGGCGGGTGATTCCTTGGTAGCAGGAACGCCTCGGGGCGTGACCGGGTCTCCGGCGCAACTGAAAGTCGGGCCAGTCCTGCTGGCCGACGGCGTCCGGAAATTCAATTTCTGGACGTTCATGTACGCATCGTTCATCTGCGTTGGCATGCTCGCGGGCATGAACTTCCTGCAGAGCTACGTCCTGACCGAGCATCTGCACATCCCGGCGAACGAGGTGGGCGCGGTATCCGGCGCTCTCGCTTTCTGGACCGAGATCGTCACGATCCTCCTGATCGTGCCCTGCGGCATGATCTCCGACCGTATCGGCCGCCGGCCGGTGCTGGTCGCAGGCATCCTGTTTCTGGCCCTTGGCTATGCACTTTTTCCCTTTGCCAGCGGTATCGGTGAACTGACCCTGTACCGGATGGTCTTCGCCGTTGGGGCGGCGGCCGTGTCGGCACTGATTGTAACCGTGGGTAACGACTACACCAGCAATGCGTCCCGCGGCCGGCTGTTCGGTTTTGCCGGCGTCATGAACGGCCTCGGGGTGATTTTCATGAGTGTGGTGATTGCCGCAATTCCCGCTGCGCTGACAGCGCGGGGCGTGGCGCCCGTCACTGCAGGCATTGCCATGTTCCTGACGGCAGCAGGGCTGTGTGTAATGGCGGCAGCCATCTTCAGCCGCGGCCTCAAGGGTGGTGTGCCGGTGACCACCATATCGCCCCCGCCGCTCAGTTCGCTGCTCACCAGCGGGCTCCGCGCCGCAGCCAATCCGCGCATCGCCTTGTCCTATGGGGCCGCCTTTACCGGGCGCTCGGATAACGCCGTCAAGGGCATATTTGTCTCGCTGTGGGTAATCCAGGTGGCGCCACTGACGGGCCTCTCCACGTCAGATGCTCTGGCGGGCGCCGGCAGGCTCATGGGCATCATGGGCCTTGTGATCCTGCTCTGGACACCCCTTTTCGGGCTGATCCTCGACAGGGTGAACCGGGTGACGGGGTTAGCTGTTGCCATGGGGCTGGCCGGTCTGGGCTACTCCTCGATGGGCTTTATTGAGGAGCCGCTAGCGGCAAGGAACCTCCCCCTGTTTGCTCTGCTCGCCATGGGCCAGGGCAGCGCGATCATTGCGTCAGTCACGCTGGTAGGTCAGGAAGCGCCGGCCAGGGAACGCGGGACCATCGTGGCTACCAGCGGCTTGTTTGGCGCTTTCGGTATTCTCATTGCGGCGGTTGTTGGCGGGCGGCTCTTCGATTCGATCGGGCCCTCTGCGCCGTTCGTGATGCTCGGGCTGTTTCAGCTGGCGCTATGTCTGGTGGCGGTGGTCGTGCGGCTCAAGTCGCCCGGTGGCGCTACAACAGCTCGGGGGTCGCTATAACGACAGGCTGTCCGGTCTGGTCGATGGTCCCGGACACCGTCAAGATTTCCGGTCACCTGCCCCGGCAGGTGGCTGCCTCCCGCTCCGGTTGCTACTCTAGACGCTGGGGTAACGGTGCTGGTGGGAGACGCTCATGACGGACGGCGTGCTGATTCTTGGTGCGAGCCGGGGTACCGGGCTCGAAGTGGCGCGCCTGCTGGATCGGCGGGGCGACGCTGTGACCGCCTTCGTGCGCCCCACCACGGACATGGCGGCGTTGCTCCAGCTCCGGGTCCGGTTGTTTCGCGGCGATATCCTCGATGCCACGGCGGTGCAGGGTGCCCTGGCCTCCGGCAGCTTTCGCGCCGTTATCGACACCGTGGGTGGCCGGCGGGGCGAGCCCCGGCCGGACTACCACGGCACCCGCAATCTGGTGGATGCTGCCCGGGCTGCCGGCGTGCTCCGGTTCATCCTCGTCACGGCGATTGGCTGCGGTGACAGCCGCGGCGCGGTGGGGCCCCGGGTCATCGAGTTTCTCGGGCCTGTTCTGGAGGAGAAGACCCTCGGCGAGAACTACCTGATGGCGAGCGGTCTCGACTACACCATCCTGCGTCCCGGTGGCATGACGCACGATCCCGCCAGCGGCACGGCCATCCGGACGGAGGACCGCCAGGTCATGGGGATGATCAGCCGGGCCGATTTAGCGGGACTGGTGGTGGACTGCCTGGATGAGCCGCTCAGCATTGGCAAAGTTTTCCACACGGTGGACCCCGGGATCCGGCAGGAGGCGCCCCTGCAGCGGGGCCAGGGCTTCCCGGGGGGACCCGGACCGTGAGCGGTGGCCCACAACATTCCCTGCGCGGGCCGGCCGGTGAATCCGCGTCACCGGCCGGGGCGAAGCCGGACCTAAGCGAAGTTTCTCCAGACAGGTCAGGACCATGGCCAGAGCACAACGAGCCCACGGCAACGCCTTTGCCGGCGACCTCCTCGAGCGCAGCGCCTCGGGCTACGCGGGCGTCGCCGCCGCCCGCATGGTGGAACAGGATCCGAGCCTGCGGGAGCGGCAGGGACCGACCGCACTGACGGCCTGGCGCTCCCATCTCACCCAGCGGGTGCTGGAACTGGCGGCGGCCGTGGTGGAGGGTGAGCCGCGGCTGTTCACGGGCCGCGTCACCTGGTCCCGCAAGGCGTTCAAGGCCCGGGGCCAGGCCGATCTGGATCTGCGCAACAGCATCCAGGCACTCCGGGATACCCTGGCCGAGCGGTTGCCCGAGCCTGCTCTGGGCCTGCCGGTTGACTACGTGGACGCCGCGCTCGCGCTGCTGGCGCTGCCCGCGCCGTCACCGGATCCCTCGGAGCTGGATCCCCGGCGGCCCGCCGATCGCCTCGCGCTGGACTACCTCCAGAAGATTCTCGAGGGCAATGTGGCGGATGGGATCGAACTCGTCACGGCGGCGGCCACGGGCGCTCTGGGTGCCAGGGCCGCGTACACCGACGTGCTGCTCCCTGCCCAGCGGGAGGTCGGCCGGCTCTGGCATGCCGGTGAACTCAATATCGCTGAGGAGCACATGGTTACCGCTGCCACCCAGCGCACCATGGCGGTGGTTGCCAGCCAGGCGCCGAAGCAGCCGCCCAACGGGCGTACCGTGGTGGTGGCTGCCGTCTCCGGTAATGTGCACGACATCGGTCTGCGGGCAGCTGCCGACATGTACCAGATCGCCGGCTGGCGTGTGATTTTTGTCGGCTCGGACATTCCGATGCAGGACTTGCCGACGATGCTCGCGTTCTTCGAGGCTGATCTCCTCATGCTGGGCGCAACGCTGGGCACGCACATTCCGCGGGTGGCTCAGGCCATTCGTTCCATCCGCGAGCGCTGCGAGCGGCCGGTCCGCGTGATCGTCGGCGGTGCCGCCTTCGACGAGGCGGAGGATCTCTGGGAAAAGGTAGGCAGCGATGGGTATGCCGCCACCATCGACAAGGGGCTTGAAGTGGGCGCCCGGCTCGTGGGTCTGCAGGCTGCCTAGGCTGCCCGCACTGGTGCTTCTGCTCCTGGCGGGCACTTCCGCTGTGGCCGGGCAGAGTGACGCGGAACGGCAGGCCGAACTGGACCGACGCTGCGAAGAGGCCCGGCCGGTGAAGCTCGCCCCCATCCGTGAAGACATTTACAAGGAGTGCGTGGCAAAGAAGCAGGGTGACGAAGCCTACTGCCGCCGCTCCGCTGACGCCTACAACGGCAACCGGGCCAAGGGTGCTCCCCGCTTCTACGAACTGCCCGAGTGCGAGGCCGCCTTCGCCTTCAGAAACAGCACCCGCAGCGCGGGTTAGGCCGCCAGGCCCTAGGCGTCACCCCACTGGGCCAGCTTCGTCCCGTAGAGCCGGTCAACCTCCGCGAAGACGTTGGGTTCGTCCTTCTCCAGCAGGGACCGATTCGTCGCGGGGAATTTTTCCCGCCCACCTTCTTCCGGCCACTGCATCGTGGCGTCGATGATGATCTTGCTCGTCCGGCCCTGCACGGGCTGGCTGGGATCGGTGACGATACCCTGCAGGTCCTTGATGATCTCCGTGGCCGGCGATGGCTGCCACCGGGAGCCCAGCGCAAACATGATCTGGGTGCGATCCATCACGTCGATGTCCTTGTCCACCACGATCACCACCTTGGCAATCGGATTGCGATCGGCCACCGCGTGCCCGGCTTTCAGACCCTGACCGGGGCCGTTCTTGTCGATACTGACGATGTAGACGCCCATGACGTCCTGGGGCTGGTAGGACTCCACCAGATTGGGGACTCCGCGCCGGATGAAGTAGTCGGACAACGCATCCTGGGGAGCGGTGACCATGCCCCGCTGCATACCCGTGTACATGTTGACCACCCAGGGATCCCTGCGGTGCGTGACTGCCGTGACATTCAGGTAGAAGTTTTCCTGCTTGGCGGGCCCCATGTAGCCGAACATCTCGCCGAACGGCCCTTCCGGCATGCCCTGGCCCTGGAGCGGCACTTCACCCTCGATGATCATCTCGGCGTTGGCGGGGACCAGCAGATCGTTGGTCTCCGACTGCACCACCGCCAGGGGCTTGCCGCGGAAGCCGCCGGCCACTGCCAGCTCGTCCACGGGCTTGTCGCCAAACCTTGGGGCAACGCGGGTGCAACTGATGAACCAGACCACCGGGTCCTGGCCCAGCACGATCGACACCTTCGCGACGGACTCGCCCCGCGCCTTGGCCGCCATCAGCGTCTTCCAGCCCGTCTGATTGGGTTCCGGATTGAGCCCCAGCAGGCGGGGGCCCTTCAGCTGGCAGCGGTAGGTGCCGAAGTTGTTGCCCATCACCGGGTCGTAGGTGAATACCGAGGTCGCATTGATATAGCGGCCCGCGTCGACCGGGTTGGTCTGGATGAAGGCAAACTTCGTCAGGTCGATCTCGTCGCCGCGCAACACCACTTCCTTGCACAGGGCCTGTTCCCGGGGAACCGTGACGGGGGGTATCGACGGGTAGCTGCCGTTGTTCTTCTTCAGCACGTCCGCGAGGTAGGCCTTGGCGTTGCGGTAGCTGGCTGGCCCGTTGCCCGGCACGAGTTGCTGGCCAAAGACGAGAGCATCGCAATGCAGGTTGGCCTGCAGCAGCCCCAGCAGCGGACCCTTGACCCACTGGCCATCAATTTTCACCCGGTCAAACCAGAGTGCCGGAACGCCGAAAAAGCTGTAGAGGTCGTTGGCCCGGTAGACGAGCCCGGTGGCCTCGAATGCGTCCTGATCAATCTCCGGCAGGCGGAGGAGCAGGCCATTGGCCTCGAGGGCGGCGACATAGTCCCGCAGCGTTTCGAAGGGCGGCTGGGGGGCACTGGCCGGGTTTCTGACCGCGTTTGTGGCCGCATTCGTAGCCACGCCTGCGGTTCCAGCGGTGGTGCACGCGGTGGCGGAGAGGGCCGCGAGGCTGCCGCCCACGGCCAGGAGCTCACGTCGGGACAGGAGGGAATCGGTCATGGATGGCGCTCCGGTAAGAGGGTGCTCCCGATACTACCGGTTGCCCCGCGCCACGACGCGCCTGGCCCGCCCGCGCAGGCCGAGAATAGCTGCCGACACCACCACGAGGGCAGCCAGCCACAACCCGGTGCGGCCTTCGATCACCTGGAAAACGACGCCGTGGGCGATGGTCAGGAAGAGCGCGACAACAGCCGCGCCCTGCAGCCGCTTCCAGCGCGCGGGTCCGAGCCTGGCCAGGCTCCACTGGTTCGACAGGGTGAGCAGCATCAGGAACATCAGTCCCACGACGTAGCCCGCCACGATGCTCAGCGTCCCGATCCAGCCCGCCCAGCCGGGCAAGGGGCTGTCCGGTGGGCCCGTGATGTAGGCGCGGAAGTAGGCGGCCTGCATCACGACCCCAGTGGCCACCACCAGATGCGCGAGGCCGGTCAGCGCAGCCCAGATTCCCAGATCCCGGCGCAGCAACTGGTTGAGCACTGGCTGGCCGGTGCGCAGCGCCTGCCAGGGGCCGATGCTGAGCGCTGCCCCGAGCAGGGCGAAGCAGAGCCACGCCGTCAGCAGGCTGAGGCGGTCCCGTGCCGTCGCGGGCTCACCGGCGAACCAGACGACCGCCGCCAGTGTCCCGAGACCCAGGAGCAGGAGGCCGTGGCGTCGCGACCGCTTACTCAGGGGTTTGGCCGATGGTCTGGCCGACGGTCTGGCCGGCCATCCGGCCACGGTTGTACAGCTGGTCGATCCGGCGGGTGACCAGTGTTGCCCAGCGCTGACTCAGGCGGCGCACCTCGCTCCAGGTGGTCACCGGGTTGGCTCGCGAGAGGTTGCCGGCGCCGAGGCCACCAACGCCGTCCATAGGGTCTGCCACCCGGCGATCCACGGCGCGGGCGAGAATTTCGCCGCTCAAAGAGTCCTGCAGTTCCAGCACCAGGGTGGCGGCGCCAAACTCGTCCAGAAACGTCTCGGTGCGGCCGGGCCCTTCCGGCGGCACCTTCGAGACGATGTCGAGGAGCGAGGTCCGGACCAGCAGCACGTCGGGTCCCGGTTCGTTCGTGAGCTTAAGATTGCGGCTCTGGGCGAGTGCGTCGCGAAAGGCCGTCGTCACCGTTTCTACCAGCCGTTGCCGGTTTTCCGGGCTGACGGGAAAGTTCCGGTCCTGAGAAGTGAACATGGGATTGCCCGCCCCGGGGCGAACCGCCCGGAACTGCACTTCGACCGGCAGCAAGAGTATCTGCCGGTAACTGCTGATGTTGATGTCCGGCTTGACCCACGCTTCTTTCATGCCCGAGTCCCGGACCGGGACCATGCCGTCGTAGGTGGGGCCGTCGGTCTCGATGACAGGATTAGCCGGCGTGCAGGCGGCGGCCGCGAGAAACGCAGCGAGCAGTGTGACTAGGATGATCCTGATTTGCATATCCCACTCCAGGGCTTTTGCACCCGCCCGTGCCTTGTCGTTCGGGACATGAATGCTTCGGTTCCCATAATACCTGTAGTCCACCAAGCATCTCACGGGGGGCTGATCGTCCTATAGAATCAGCTGATTGACGCGCACCCAGCGACGTTCCGACGAACCTGGCCCGGAGAGACGCCATGCCCTTCCAACGACCCCTGATCGCCATGCTGATTGCGCTGCTCGTCGCTGCCTGCAGTGGAGAGCAGGGCAAGCCACCGCCGACTGCAGGCCCCGGAGTTGCAGCGGCCGCAGCCGCGCAGGCAGTCGCTTTCCCGCCTCCGTCCTCGGCGGATTTCTGCCTGGCTGCCCAGAGGTTCATGGCGAACACAGCAGTAGAGGCCACGAACACTGTCTTCACCGACATGCCGTCCTACCGGCATTCCAAGCCATCGCCCAATCCCCTGCTGATCTACCAGGTGGTGACTTATGCGGGGAAGTTGCCGATCATGGTGTCCTGCAAGATCAAGACAGCAGCCCACCTGCGGGCGGTCTACGGTCCCGGGGCGGCGGGCGCCCAGCTCTTCTGCCCGGCGGTCACCCGCGCGTTGCTGGCGACGACCGTGGCGGCGCTCCGGCAGAACAACGAGCCAGAAGCGGCGGACCGCGCGGCAGCCTTCGTGATCGATGAGGACGAGCCCTACGTGACCGGGCGTGACTACCTTGCCGACTTCCCGCTGAGTTTTCGCGGCCCTGATGGCGCCATCCACATCAGCTCCCACGGGCTCTTCCAGAACTACGACAGCTGGATCACGGCAATCCTGCCCCGGCAGGTGCAGGGCCAGAGCTACTGCCATCTGGCCACGGTGGAGTACCTGACGGCGCTGGCCCGGGGCGAGATGGAGCCCGGCACGGTGGTCACGACGGCCGACGACGCGCCGGTGGTGCCGGTCGGGGGCTGACGGTTAGCCCTGGGGCTGCAACCGACAGTCCGGTTTGTCGAACACCACCTGTACGGCGCTGATCGCCCGTTCGAGGAACCCGCCTTCGCAGTAGGCGAGGTACCACTCCCACATACGGACGAATTCGTCCGGGTACCCGAGCTGGCGTACTTCCGGCAGTCGCTGCAGGAAACGCTCCCGCCAGATCTGCAGGGTGCGGGCATAGTCGAGCCCGATGTCCTGGAGGTTCGTGAGCTGCAGGTCTGTCACGCGGCTGACGGAGGAGAGCATGGCGCCACAGGAAGGCAGGGCGCCACCCGGGAAGATGTACTTCTGGATGAAATCCACGGAGTGCCGGGCCTGCTCGTAGTTCCGGTCGGCAATGATGATGGACTGCAGGACCATGCGGCCCGCCGGCTTCAGCCGCTCGCTGCAGACGCGGAAATAGCTGTCCAGGAAGTTGAGCCCCACGGCCTCGATCATCTCTACAGAGACCAGTTTGTCGAAGGTGCCCTTAAGGTCGCGATAGTCTTCACTGATGATCGTGATGCGGTCGGTCAGTCCGGCCCTCCGCACCCGCTCAGTGGCGAAGTCGAACTGGTTCCGGGAAATCGTGGTGGTAGTCACGCGGCACCCGAAATTCTGTGCGGCGTGCAGTGCCAGTCCGCCCCAGCCCGTGCCAATTTCCAGCAGGTGATCGGAGGGCTGCAGGTCCAGCTTGCGGCAGAGCAGATCGAGCTTGTGCAGTGAAGCCTCCTCCAGGGATGCCTCAGGCCGGGGAAACACCGCCGACGAGTACATCATGGTGGGATCCAGGAACAGCTCGAACAGCTCGTTCCCGAGATCGTAGTGGGCCTGAATATTGCGCCGGCTGCCCGTCCGGCTGTTGCGATGATGCCAGTGGGCCACCTTGAGCAGCGCCCCGCCCAGACGGGCCATGCCCGACTCCAGGCGATTCATGACCTCCCGGTTGATGACTAGCAGGCGCATCACCCCCGGCAGGTCCGACACGGTCCACTTGCCGGCCATGTAGGCTTCTGCAGCGCCGATGGTGCCGCCGGTGGCGATGTCCAGGTAGGCAGAAAGATCATGGATGTGCAGCGCCACGTCCGGGGCAGCCGGTGAGGGGGCCGCCGTTTGTGCCGCGCCAAACTGCAGACTGCCCAGTGGGTCCTGCAACTGCAGCCGGCCGGCGGTGATCGAGGCCAGCACATCGTGCACGCCGCGCCGCGCGAGCCCCAGGGCGGCAGTCAGTTGTGGCCTTGGCTCCGCGGTGCGGCCCGTGACCGGCCGGTCGAGAGCTTCTTCGACGTCATTCATGGGGCGCATTCAGCGAGGCGACCGGAACGTGATCGTACACCGGCGCTTTTTTTTGCCACAAGCGCAACGCCTGCCAGTGGATCAGCGCCGTCACCCGCAGCGTCGCCAGCGGGTCGGTAGCCAGGACCCGGGCCAGGGACCAGGACGAGAGGGGAACGCGCTGGAAACTCAGATGGGCATCGAAGCACCGCGCCCCTTCCCGCCAGTTTTCCAGGGCAAAGGCCAGGCGCGGCCCCGGCGGCGCGAGCCGGCAGCGGTACCCCATGTCCATCGGCAGGAAGGGCGACACGTGAAAGGCCTTGGCAAACTCGAACTTGTGGCCGCCGTTGGCGATGGGCGCGCCGCGGGTCAGTACGTAGGGGTGCATTTCCCGCCAGGGCATGTTGCTGACCTCGAGAACCACCGCCTCCAGCTCGCCGTCCGGGGTGTAGCAGTAGTAGACGCTCAGGGGATTGAAGCCGTAGCCGAAGTAGCGGAAGTGGGTCAGTAACCGGATGGGGCCTGTGGGGCGAAAGCCGGCTTTCGCAGCGACCAGATCCCGGATGCTTTGGTCCAGCGGCACTGCGACGTCGCCGTAGTGATCGGCCCGCTGGAACCAGGCAGGGGCCGGAGACCGGGCAGACCACAGCCAGTACCGGTCGAACAGTTCCGGCAGCTCGGCCAGATCCACGTACAGCATGAAGATGCCGTAGCGGAAGTCGTGGCGCACGGGCCGAAAGCGCCGGTGGCTAACGTGTCCCTGATAGATACAGCTGTGCATCTGCCGTCTCGCGTTCTGGCAACTGGGAGGGGGACGTCGCCAGATTAGTCTTCAGGGCGCTGCACACGGCAGCGGCGCTGCGCACCCCATCCTCGTGGAAGCCGTAGCCCCAGTAGGCGCCGCAGTACCAGGTACGGTGTACCCCGCTGATCTCCCCGTGCCGTCCCTGGGCCCGCAGGGCGGCGCTGTCAAACACCGGATGACTGTAGGTCTGGCGGTGCAGAACCGTGCGGGGGTCAATGGTCTCGTCTGCATTCAGCGTCAGCAGGAACTGGCGCCGGGTGGGCAGGCTCTGGAGACGGGTGAGGTTGTAGGTGACGGCGACCCGGCTGGTCGCCGGTGCCGCGGGGCGACGGTGGTAGTTCCAGGAGGCCCACGCCCGCCGCCGGCGGGGCAGCAGGTACTCATCGGTATGGAGCACGGCGTCGTTATCCTGGTAAGCGATGGCGCCCAGCACCTCCCGCTCTGCCACGCTGGGATCCCGGAGCAGCGCCAGGGCCTGATCGCTGTGGCAGGCCATGATCACCTGGTCGTACTCCGCGGCGGGACGACCCCGGGCCTTCAGCACCACCCGGTCCGGGTGGCGCTCGACCCACTCCACGGGCGTGTCCAGCTGCAGGCGGTCCCGCAGGGGCCGGAGTAGTGCCCGGACATACTCCCGGGAGCCCCCGGTGACCGTCAGCCACTGGGGCCGGCCCTCCACCTGCATTAAACCGTGATTCTGGAAGAAACGACCGAAGTGCGCCGCCGGGAACGCGAGGATGCGGGAGGGCTCGGCGGACCAGATCGCGCCCGCCATGGGCAGGAGGTAGTCATCAAGCAGCTTGCCCTGCAGCTTCCGGTCGGCCAGGAACGTGCCGAGGGTTACTGCCGGATCGGCGGCCACCAGTTCGGCGCCAAGGGAGTTGAACCGCAGGATATCCCGCAGCATGCCGTAGAACGAGGGCCGAAAGGCGTTCCGGCGCTGGGCAAAGATGGCATCAAAGTTGTTGTCTCCGCGATACTCGAGGCCACTGGCTTCGCACCGGAAGCTGAAGCTCATCTCGCTGGGCTGGTAGGCGACGCCCAGGGACTGCAGGAGTGCGGTGAAGAGGGGGTAGGTTTTCTCGTTGAAAACGATGAAGCCGGTATCGATGGCAAAGCGCTGACCGTCCATGGCCACTTCGACGGTGTTGCTGTGCCCCCCAGCGTGACCCTGGGCTTCGAAAAGAGTCAGATCGCAACGGGGGGCGAGCTGCCGGGCCGCATAGAGTCCGGAAATTCCGGTGCCGACAACTGCAACGCGCACTACTCGAGCCTGCTTTCGGGTTTCTTTAAGTCAGCAGACCAGTACGCCTGCAGACGGCAAATGGATGCAAAAGAATGCGAGTATCCGGTACCAGGGAAAACTATATAGGCTTTAGCCGGCGAGCTCGCTGGCGTTGCCAGAAAGGACCGGAGAATGAACACGCGTCGCTACCTGCTGCTCGCCTGCCTGGGGTTCCTCTCGGGCTGCGGGACTCCGCCGACGCCTCTGCCGGCCCTCAATGTATCCTACGAGCAGGCGCTCGCCCGGACTGCCCCGCTGGCCGTGATCCTGACGCCCGGTTCCGACGAAGAGCGCCTGGCCTTCGACCGTGTTCAGCGGTACTTCACCGGCATGACCGTCGCGTCGGTCCGGGAGCAGACGTCCCTGGTCTACGCGCCGCAGGGCTATCTGAACGACACGCTGGTCGCCATCGAGGGCAGCGGCAATATCGAGGCTTACTTCGCCCACACCGCCGGGCAGGTCCGCACACTGAACGTCGAGTTTCTGGAGCGGGCGACCGTCGGTACGGACTGGTATGTGCGCTGGCAGATGACGGTGGTGGCCGATAGCCTCAATGGTGGTCAACCCATCCTCACCTACGGCGTCACCCAGTTCCGGTTTGATCCGCAGGGCCGGGTCCTGATCCACAAGGACTTCTGGGATGCCGGCTTGGGACTCTACGAGCAGCTGCCAGTGCTCGGGGGAGTCATCCGC
Source organism: Arsukibacterium tuosuense (assembly GCA_945872065.1). GTDB lineage: Bacteria > Pseudomonadota > Gammaproteobacteria > Steroidobacterales > SHZI01. The sequence goes on along the minus strand of CAMBYH010000012.1, from coordinate 28,879 downwards.
AGGGTCCGGGGGGCCGTCGAGGCTGCTGGCCGCAGTCATACCGGTCAGATCGGGGCCGGTCAGATCGGGGCCGGTCAGAGTGGGGCCGGGGAGTGAGTCTGTTAATCGACCTGTGCGAACGCGGACTGATCCCTGACCGGCTCACCCGGTTCGGAATGCGCCGGCTGATGGCCGGGAGGCTCGCCAGCGAATCGGTTGACCGGGGCGAAGGGGAGTACAACGAGTTTCGCCGGCGACTGGCGGGTCTCCGCGAGAGCCCGGTTGCCATTGAAACCGCGAAGGCCAACGAGCAGCACTACGAAGTTCCGGCCGCGTTCTTCGAGCACGTGCTGGGTCCGCATCTCAAGTACAGCTGCTGCCAGTACGACGATAACACCCGCTCACTGGGCGAGGCAGAGGAGGCGATGCTCCGGCTGACCAGTGCCCGCGCCGAACTGGCCGATGGCCAGCGGATCCTGGAGCTGGGTTGTGGCTGGGGCTCACTCACCCTGTGGATGGCTGCCCGGTATCCGCGCAGCCAGATCACCGCTGTCTCCAACTCCGCATCCCAGCGCCAGTTCATCCTGGGGCAGGCCCGGGAGCGGGGCCTGGCGAACGTGGAGGTCATCACGGCGGATGCCAACGTCTTTGCCACGGACCAGCGTTTCGACCGGGTGGTGTCCGTCGAGATGTTCGAGCACATGCGCAACTACGCCACCCTCATGGAACGTATCGCCGGCTGGCTGGAGCCTGGCGGCAAGCTCTTCGTCCATATCTTCTGCCACCGGTCGCTGATGTACCCGTTCACCGTGGACGGCGACGAGGACTGGATGGCCCGGTACTTTTTCACGGGCGGGCTCATGCCTGCGGAGAGCACGCTGCTGCATTTCCAGGAGCACCTCACTCTGGAAGACCAGTGGCGGGTTTCTGGCACGCACTACGCGCGGACGGCCAACGACTGGCTGGCCAACCAGGACCGGGAGCGGGACAGGGTGATGGCCATCCTGACCGAAGCCTATGGCCCAGGGGACGCAGCCCTCTGGTTCCAGCGCTGGCGGATGTTCTTCATGGCCGTGGCCGAGCTCTTTGGCTATGCCGGCGGCACGGAATGGCTGGTAGCCCACTACCGGTTCAGCCGATAATGCCGCCATGCTCCAGATAGTCCTGGCAGGCCTTGCGACGACGACCGCGCTCATGGTCGCGGCCTGGCTGCTGAGCCTGGCCCTGCGCAACGTCGGCATCGTGGACATCTGCTGGGGGCTGGCCATTGCTGGCGCGGGTGGCACGTGGCTGCTGCTGCAGCCCGACCCCAGCCCCCGCGGCGCACTCGCCCTGCTGCTCGCGGTGCTCTGGGCTGTGCGCCTGGCGCTGCATATCCTGTGGCGCAACCGGGGCAAGCCCGAAGACCGGCGCTATCGCGTGATCCGGGCAAACAACGAGCCTAACTTTGCGGTCAAGAGTCTCTATATCGTCTTCCTGCTCCAGGCCGTGCTGGCCTGGCTGGTCGCCATGCCGCTGCTCGGTACGGCGTTATCCACTTCAGGTCCGCTCGGGCTCGTCGATCTCCTGGGTGTCCTCGTGTGGCTGGCAGGTTTTATCCTGCAGGCCACCGCCGACGCCCAGCTGGCCCGCTTCCAGCAGCGCACGGATGCCAACCGGGCGGTGATGAATCAGGGGGTCTGGCGCTACAGCCGCCATCCGAACTATTTCGGCGAGTTCCTCATGTGGTGGGGAATCTGGCTCATCGCTGTGGCGGGCGGCGCCTGGTGGACGTTCTTCGGTCCGCTGCTGATCAGTTTTTTCCTGCTCAAGGTATCCGGTGTGGCGCTGACCGAGAAGGACATCGCGACGCGCCGGCCCGAGTACCAGGACTATATCCGGCGGACGAGCGCGTTCGTGCCCCGGCCACCTCGCTGAGAGAGTAAAACTCATGAAGCGCTTCGCTCTGGCTGCCTGCCTGTTGAGCCTCTGGAGCGGTTCTGCCTTTACGGCATCGAACCTTTGTGCGACGCCGGAACAGGCAGGGGCGGTTCGGGCGCTCTATGCCGTCAGTCCCGTGCCACCCACCTTCATGGCTGCCGGCAAGCTGATGCTCCCCGAGGGTGCAAACCCGAAGCCGGCGCTGGTGGCCCAGTTCGAGAAGACCCGGGCCCTGATCGCGGGATTGCCGCGCGTGTGCAATTAGCGGGCTTTGAGTGCCCGTCGGGGCGCAGCCTTCCGCGCGATCGGCTGAACGCGGACTTCCACATTCTCCTGCTTCTGCAGGTGGCAGAGGATGGCAAACAGTCTCTCAGCCTGGGGATTGCCGTCAGCACTCAACATGCGCATCAGACTCTTTGGCGAGGTGTGGACCGCCTTCCCGAGGTTGCCAAAGCCCAGCGTGCCGTTGATGAAATCCCGGAGCAACGCTTTGCCGGCCGCCAGATCTCCCGCGTGGAGGAAGCCAATAGCTTCGTCGAGACAGGCCACGCGAAACGCCCGGTCATTCCGGAGTTCCTGGCCAAGGGTCTCGCGAAAGGCTCTCGTAAGGGCCATCAGTCAGCGCTCCAGCAACTTTCGTCGACGATAATCCTGCCACCGGTCCCTGGCCATGCAGATGTCAGCAGCCTGCCTCCGCTTGATCCCGCCGCCCAGAAGAATGATGAGTTCATCACCGTCCCGGCCAAAGTAGATGCGATACCCGGGACCCGTCTGCATGCGGATCTCCAGTACGCCGCTGCCCACGCCCTGGTGATCTCCCGGGTTCCCCGCCGCAAGGCGCAGCAGCACTCGCGCCCTCGGCACTGCATCGAGTCCCCGGAACCAGGTTCCGAATGGACTAAAGCCATCAACGGTCAGGTATTCGCGAACGTCGACCAAGCTATTGGTACCACACGCGTTACTATCGCGCAAGGCAGGAATATTGCGATGGCCGGCCTCGTCTCGTCGCCCGGAGAAACTGCTCAGTTCAACCGGAAACGCCGCTAAGCTAGGCAGGTGGGCAAGACTTAAGGTCCCTGGCACCCATGACGCAGCAGAACTCAGTACTGTCTCTCTGGAGCAGGCTGGCGGGACTCCCCGGCGGCAAGTGGCTGTTCAGCCGCCTGATCTGCCTCAAGGCGCCCTACTTTTCGTCGGTGCGACCGACCTTCGTTGCGCTCGGCTCCGGTTACTGTGAAGTGACCATTCCCAAGCGGCGGGCCGTGACAAACCATCTCGGCACCGTGCACGCCATTGCCATGTGCAACATGGCTGAGCTGGCTGCTGGGATCATGAGCGAGGCGTCGGTGCCCGCATCCCACCGATGGATCCCGAAGGGCATGTCGGTGGACTACCTGAAGAAAGCCGGGTCCGACCTGCGCGCTGTGGCGGAGGTGAAACCACTGCCCGAGTTTGGTCCGGCTTTCGAGCTTCCGGTGACCGTCAACGTCACGGATCGCAATGATGTCGTGGTCTGTCGTGCGGTGATCCGCATGTGGGTGTCGCCGAAGAAGGAAGCGTCTGCGCGCCCTGATTGAAGCGCTGAACCGGCGCGTTTCTGCCGCCGCGACGGGCAGGAACCTACTGCTGGTGCTGATGGCTGCGCTGGTGGTCTTTGCCCTCTTCGGTATGTGGCTGGTGCCTGCGTTTCAGGCGGCGACCGGCGGGATGTATCCGATCGACATGGTGATGCCCACCACAGCGGCAGTGATCTATGCCAACTTTGCTGCGTACACCGACGAGTCGATCCGGATCTACCACCGGTTCATGGTGGTGGATTTCTTCTGGCCACCGCTGCTGGCTGTAGTCTTCGCGATGATCTGGACCTGGCTGGCCCGGCGGAGCGCTTCCACGTTGCCCGGGCGAATGCTGGGCGACGGACTGCTGCTCCTGCCTTTTGCCGAGGCCCTGCTGGACCTTCTCGAGAACCTGGGCTTTCTGGTTCTGCTGGAAAACTACCCCACGCAACTGCCCGCGGTCGTCGCGGCGACCGCCGGGGTGAGATACGCCAAGCTGGCCCTTTATCTGCTCTGCTGGCTGGTAACGCTGATGTTCGTCGCCCTGGCCGCCAGGGGCGCCATCGTCAGTCGTCGAGTACGAACGTAACCAGCATATTCACCTGGTACTCGACGACCTTGCCCTTGGATACGCGCACGTGCTGTTCCTTGATCCAGGCGCTGCGGATGTTCCGCAGTGTCTTGCTGGCCCGGGACAGGCCCTTGTTGATGGCGTCATCGAAGCTCTTGGATGACGTGCAGCTGAGCTCGGAAACCTTGGCGACGGACATGCAGCGCTCTCCTTGATTTGTGTTTGTAGTGAGACAGCGTCGAGCCGAGGCTAGGCCTGCCCAGGCAGGCTGTCAACGCAGGATTCAGCGCGCTTCCAGCACCACCACACTCCGGGGCTGGCTCACGTAGTGGGGCGCCGTCCAGGCGGTCTGGGCCGCCCGGCTGACGACGTCATCGGGCGAATCGCGGCCGGTGTCGACCGCGAGGTGCCAGCGTTTGCCGTCAACTGTCGGGATCGGAACGGACTCGCTCCGCTCTGACATGTTGATCAGCACGTGAAGGTCTTCTTCCTTGTCGCCACAGCCGGCGAGCGTGAAGGCCAGAAAACGTGAGCCTGAGTCCCACGGGTCACTGCCAGGTTCTGCCCCGTGCCAGGCAACATCGGGCCGAGTGCTGCCATTTTCTGGTTTGCCGGTCAGGAAGTGCCGGCGGGATAGTGTGGGGTGCCGGCGGCGCAGCGCGATCATTTGCCGCACGAAATTAAGCATGTCCCCATTGGTCTCGGTGAGGCGCCAGTCGAACCAGGACACGGGGTTGTCCTGGCACCAGGCGTTGTTGTTGCCGCCCTGGGTGCGCAGTACTTCGTCGCCCGCCAGGAGCATTGGCACGCCCTGGGAGAGCAGCAGCAGGGCGATGGCGTTCCGGGCGTGCTGGCCGCGGATCCGCCGCGTGGCTTCATCCAGAGTCTCGCCTTCGGTGCCGCAGTTCCAGCTCAGGTTGTGTTCCCAGCCGTCCCGGTTGTCTTCACCGTTGGCCTCGTTGTGCTTGTCCCGGTAGCTGACCAGGTCGTTGAGCGTGAAGCCGTCGTGGCAGGTGAGGTAGTTGATGCTGTGTACGGGGCGCCGGTCGCTGGCCTGGTACAGGTCGCTGCTGCCGGCCAGGCAGGTGGCAATCTCGCCCGTCAGGCCCGCATCGCCGCGAAGGAAGCGTCGAAGTGCATCACGGTAGCGACCGTTCCACTCGTGCCAGGCGTGGCCCGGGAAATTACCCACGTGATACAGGCCCACGGCGTCCCAGGGTTCCGCGATCAGTGGCATCCCGGCCAGGGCCTCCTCGATAGCCCAGGGGCAGGGGGGCTCGGCAAGGGGTGCGCCGTCGGTGCCCCGCAGGAAGACGCTGGCGAGATCGAAGCGAAAGCCGTCCACGTGGCGTTCCTCCGCCCAGATGCGCAGCGTCTGGGTCAGCATCCCGGTGACGAGCGGGTGGTTCGTATTAATCGTGTTGCCGCAGCCGGTGTAATCCCGGTAGCCGGCCTCGTCCTGATGGTAGTAGGTGTCTGGCATCAGGCTCTTGTGGTTGAGGCTGGGGCCGGCAGCGCCACCCTCGGCCGTGTGGTTGAGGACCACATCCAGCAGCACGCCAATGCCGGCGGCGTGGAAGGCCCGCACCATGCCGAGAAACTCATCCACCTGGCCGGCCGCGTCCCTGCCTGCTACGTCCCTGCCTGCTACGTCCATGTATGAGGTGTAGCCGGGGTGGGGGCTCGCCAGCGCGATCGGACTGTAGCCCCAGAAGTTCTTCAGGCCGAGGGCGGCGACCGTTTCAGGGACATCCTGCTCGTCAAAGGCGGTCACTGGCAGCAGCTGGACATGAGTGATCCCCAGGTCCTGGAGGTAGGGGATCTTCTCTGTCAGTCCGCTGAACGTGCCGGGCTGGCGGACGCCGGACGAGGGATGCCGCGTAAAGCCGCCGACGTGCAGTTCGTAAATGATCGCGCCGTCCAGGCCCCGGGGCGCCGGGCCTCGTTCATCTGCCACCGGAACCACGATGCCCCGGAGGCCGAGGGGCATGCCGGCGACCCAGTCGGCGCGACGCCAGCGGGCGGTGGTGATGGACCGGGCGAAGGGATCCAGCACTTCCTGCTGCTGTTGAAATCCGGCGCCGTCAGTCTGCGTGACCCTCCAGTTATAGAGGGTACCCGCGGGCAGCCCGGCAACGGCGACGTGCCAGAAGTAGAAGTGCCGGTATTCGGGGGCGGTCAGTGTGACGATCTGAAACGGCTCATCGTCGGCGTCGCTGCTGTAGAGGAGCAGTTCCATGCCCGTGGCCGGTTGGCTATAGACGGCAAAGTTGGTGCGCTCCGGGCTGAAGCTGGCACCGGCGGGGCCAGGCACGCCCGGTGAGGTCCCGTAGTTAGGGCGCACTGAAGACCTGCAGCCAGTCGTAACGCATGCTCACGAGCAGCCAGCCATTGGCATTGGCGGCCTTGACGGAGGCGCCATCCGCCTCATCGTAGGCGTACTCCCGCTCGAAGTCGTCGTGCCTGATCAGCACCTGCAGATTCGGAGAGTCGGGCCCCTGGCTGTAGCGGAGGAGGTCGATGTCGCCGCCGGAACCGACGTTACCAATGGCCAGGATCGGCCGCCGTCCGATCTGCAGGTCGATGGCCACGGGCTTGGTCGCTCCGTCATTGAGGGCGTGGACGCTGTCCAGGCGCCGGAGCACCAGCCGGCCGTTCTCCTCGCGCAAAACCGTGACGACGCTGCTGCCAATGACGTCATCAGCAGGAATCCCATAGAGCTCTTCCGCCAGCACCCGCACCAGGTCTGCACTGCCCGTGGTGCTGACGAAAACGCGGAAGCCGTTGGCCTTCAGGTGACTGATCAGTTCCCGCATCGGTGGGTACACGAGGCGCGTGTAGGGCCGGTTGAAACGGGGGTGGCGCGCGGTGGCGTAGAACTCCCGGACCTCCTGCCGGAAGGCCTCCTGGGTGCGTCCGGAGTAGGCAGCGGCGATCAACTCAACGACCGCCTCGTCGCTGGCCTCTTCCAGGTACTTGCTGCCGAGTTCCAGCGCCGCCTTGAAAGGCAGCGTTGTCTGCCATTCCGGGTGATCCCCGGCGAGGGTCCGCAGGCGTTGCAGGGCAAACATGCCCTGGGGCCGGGGCTTTTCGGGCCACAGCGTGCCGTCGTCGTCGAACACGGCGATGCGTTCCGTCGGTGTGACATAGCCCGGGCTGCCCGGCGTGGTTACCGTGGTCACGAAGGCGAGCAGTCGTTGCCGGACCGGGGAGTCGCGCCATCCGGGCAGGGGATCTGCAGCGCACCAGCCCGGGACTGGCAGGGCCAGCGCCAGCAGGGCGAAAAGGACGGTCAGTCGGATCACCAGGCAGATTCCAGTAAAGCGATGGGTGGGCATTATAGTGATGTCGTTCACTCTTCGGTCTGCGGCGCGGCCCGCGATCCTGGTCACGATTTCCGCCTGATGCGCACCTTTGCCGACCTCGTGCGTCAGGTTGCGGAGCAGCTCGGCTGGAAGCCGATGGGCAGCCTGGGGCCGGCGGATCTGGCCACCTTGCCAGGCAAGTCTGCGAGACCTGTAACGCGCCGCGCGGCCGACCGGGTGGTGACCCGGCCGCCGGTGACGGAGCCCACGCCTCTGCCGGTGGCCGAGCCCCTGTTCTCCGCAGACTCCGGTCACTTCAGGGTACTGGTGGACGCCGGCAAGCCGGCCTGATCCCCGGTATCGTTGGGGCCATGACCGCGGCCCCGGCAGACTGCCCCCTCTGTGCGACCCAGGAAGCGCCTGCTATCTGGCGGGATGCCCGGCTGCGCGTGGTCACTGCCGGAGATCCCGACTATCCGGGCTATCTGCGGGTCATCTGGCAGGCGCACGTGCGCGAGATGACCGACCTGGAGCCGGCTCAGCGCGAGCATTTCCTGCTGGTGGTGCTGGCGGTCGAACGCGCACTGCGCGACACGCTCCGCCCGGAAAAAATCAATCTGGCCTCACTCGGCAACCAGGTCGCCCACCTGCACTGGCACGTGATTCCCCGGTTCGCCGACGACGCGCACTTCCCTGATCCCGTGTGGGCGGCAAGGCGACGGGATGCGACTGCCCGAACTTTCGATGCCGGGCAGTTTCGTGCCCGGCTGACCCGCGTGCTGGGTGCGTAACTAACGCTGCTGCTGGTCATATAATGACGGGCATGAAGCTTACCCACCTGCAGCGGCTCGAAGCCGAGAGCATCCACATCATGCGCGAGGTCGTCGCCGAGTGTGAGCGCCCCGTGATGCTCTACTCGGTGGGCAAGGACAGCGCCACCATGCTGCACCTGGCCCGGAAGGCCTTCTACCCCTCGCCGCCGCCATTCCCGCTGCTGCACGTGGACACCACCTGGAAGTTCCGGGAAATGTACGCGGAGCGCGACCGCATTGCGCAGGAGGCCGGGATGGATCTGCTGGTCCATCAGAACCCGGAGGCCGCAGCCCTGGGCATCAATCCCTTCACCCACGGCTCCCAGGTCCACACCGACATGTGGAAGACCCAGGGTCTCAAGCAGGCCCTCGACAAGTATGGTTTTGACGCCGCTTTCGGCGGCGCACGCCGGGATGAAGAGAAGTCCCGGGCCAAGGAGCGGATCTTCTCCTTCCGCAGCGCGCAGCACCGCTGGGATCCGAAGCACCAGCGCCCCGAGCTCTGGAAGCTCTACAACGCACGCAAGCACAAGAACGAATCCATCCGGGTCTTTCCCCTGTCCAACTGGACCGAGCTGGACATCTGGCAGTACATCTACCTGGAGGACATTGCGATAGTCCCGTTGTACTACGCAGCCAAACGACCTGTGGTGGAGCGGGACGGCGTGCTGATCATGGTGGACGACGAGCGCATGCCCCTGAGGGAGGGGGAGACGCCCCAGTTGCGCGACGTGCGCTTCCGGACCCTGGGCTGTTATCCGCTCTCCGGAGCCTTCGAGAGCACGGCGACAACGCTCCCGGCGATCATCCAGGAGATGCTCCTGGCCCGGACCAGCGAGCGGGAGGGGCGGATCATCGACAACGACAGTGCCGCCTCCATGGAGAAGAAGAAACAAGAGGGATATTTCTGACATGGCGCAGGACTCCGATCTCATTGCGACCGACATCCAGCAGTACCTGCGCCAGCACGAGAACAAGAGCCTCCTGCGCTTCATTACCTGCGGCAGCGTCGACGACGGCAAGAGCACCGTGATCGGCCGGCTCCTCTTTGATTCGAAGATGCTCTTCGAGGATCAGCTTGCCGCCATCGAGGCCGACAGCCGGAAGTGGGGTACCCAGGGTGGTGAGATCGATTTCGCCCTGCTGGTAGACGGGCTGAGCGCTGAGCGTGAGCAGGGGATCACCATCGATGTCGCCTACCGGTTTTTCTCCACGGACCGGCGCAAGTTCATCGTGGCCGACACGCCGGGGCACGAGCAGTACACCCGCAACATGATCACCGGTGCTTCCACGGCGGACGTCGCCGTCATTCTGATCGACGCCCGGAAGGGCGTGCTCACGCAGACGCGGCGCCACAGTTATCTCGTCAGCCTGATCGGGATCCGCAAGGTCGTTCTCGCCATCAACAAGATGGACCTGATGGGCTATGCCGAGCAGGTGTTTCTCGACATTGTTGGCCAGTACACAGAGTTCGCCCGGCAGATCGGGCTGACGGAGGTCACGGCGATTCCCCTCTCGGCGCTGAAGGGCGACAACATGATTGCCCCGAGCGAGCGCATGCCCTGGTATCAGGGCCCCGCGCTGCTGCCCTGGCTCGAGACCGTGGAGATCGACGAAGCACGGCAGCAGTCCGGCGCGCTGCGTCTGCCAGTGCAGTGGGTAAACCGGCCGAACTCCGAGTTCCGCGGTTATGCCGGAACCCTGGCCAGCGGTTCGGTCCGGCCCGGTGATCGTATCCGCGTCCAGCCTTCCGGCAGGGAAAGCACCGTTGCCCGGCTGGTGACCACCACCGGAGACCTGGCCGAGGCGGTTGCCGGCCAGTCCGTGACCCTGACCCTGACGGACGAAGTCGACATCTCCCGGGGTGACGTGCTCAGCAGTGCCAACAATCCGGCGGAGGTGGCCGATCAGTTCGAGGCGATGCTGGTGTGGATGAGCGAAGACGCCATGCTCCCCGGCCGGCCTTACCTCATGAAAAGTGGCGCGCGCACGGTCAGCGCGACGATCACCGAACTGAAGTACAAGGTCAATGTGAATACGCTGGAGCATCTGGCGGCCAGGACACTGGATCTGAACGAGATCGGCGCCTGCAACCTGGCGCTGGACAGGGTCGTCGCCTTCGATCCCTACACCGTCAATCGCGAGACGGGCGGCTTCATCCTGATCGACCGCATGACCAACAACACGGTTGGCGCGGGCATGCTGCACTTCGCTCTCCGCCGCGCCCACAACATCCACCTGCAGCACCTGGATGTGGACAAGGCGGCGCGGGCCGCCCAGAAGCGCCAGCGTCCTGCCGTGATCTGGTTTACCGGGCTTTCCGGGTCCGGAAAATCCACGATCGCCAACCTCGTCGAGAAGAAGCTGCTGGCGTTGGGGAACCACTCCTATCTGCTGGATGGCGACAACATCCGCCACGGCCTGAACAAGAACCTGGGCTTCACGGATGCAGACCGGGTGGAGAACATCCGCCGGGTGGCCGAAGTGGCGCGACTGATGGCCGACGCCGGCCTGATTGTGCTGACGGCGTTCATCTCGCCCTTCCGTGCGGAGCGGGACCTGGCCCGGGGACTGATGGCCCCCGGCGAGTTCGTCGAGATCCATGTGGACACGCCGCTGGCGGTGGCCGAGCAGCGGGATGTAAAGGGCCTGTACGCCAAGGCGCGCCGGGGCGAGTTGCGCAACTTCACCGGTATCGATTCGCCCTACGAGGCCCCCGAGAACCCCGAGCTGCGGGTCAATACGACCGACTGCACGCCGGAGGCTGCCGCGGACCTCGTGATCGCCAAGTTGCGTGAACTTGGCGTGCTGGGCTGAGCCGCGTCACGACGCCGGGCTTTCCTTCACGGCCAGGATGCCATCGCCTTCGATAGCGGTGACAAACCCGGCCAGGCGCAGGCGCTTGGCTACCTCGCTGGCCACAGCCCTGCCACTGGTGAGCTTGTTCGGTGACCCGGTGTAGTGAAAGAGCCGGCCTCTGCGTTTAAGCACCCTGGCAAGGTGGTCGTAGAAGACCTGGGAGTAGAGTTCTCCGGCGGTGCCAAAGCGCGGTGGGTCGTGGAGGATGGCGTCGACCGACGTCGCGGGCAACAACGTGATCTCTGCTGCGATGTCGCCCCGGGTCAGCGTCAGGCGGCCGTCCGCGGTCTCGTCAGGGCGGGGCGACCAGGGATTCAGGCTCCGCAGCCAGATCACATCCGGGTTCTTCTCGAAAGACAGTATCTGCCGCGCCTGCCCCTGCAGGCACCAGGCGGCGAAATAGCCGAGGCCGCCGCAGGTATCCAGAATGACCTTGCCCCGGGGCTGAATCAGGCCGACCTTGCGTTCGGCATCCGCGTAGGGCGACACGGTTGCCGTGGGCAGCATCTTGATCCCGTCAATCTCGAAGGTGGGTGGTCCCCACTCGGTGGGTACCAGCTTGATGAGCGACGTAGTGAAGCGGGAAACCGGCTCAAAGCGGTCGCCGTCCCAGTAGTAGATCGTCCGGTCCCTGCAGGTTTCCAGCCAGGGAAAGCGGTGGCCCTGCCAGGCCCAGTCTGCTGGGCCGACCTCTACCGTCGTCGTCGAACGCTCCAGATCCAGGGAGCAGGTGACGGCAGACGTGCCGGCAGCCACAGCCGCGCGGAGCGTCTCCTGAAGTCTCAGAGTCAGTAGCGGCCCCATGCTGCCGGTGTCGTCCGCGCTGGTCGGTAGGCTATAGTAAGTATAGATTTTTCCACCCGCCCCGCTAGTGTTAGCCATCACCCCTCATTGCAGGAGCCAGACCATGAAGATTCAAGCCTCAAGAGTCCTTGCCAGCGCTGCCCTCGGTGTGGCCCTGCTGATTGGTGGCTGCACCGAAACCATGAACCTGAGCAGTGCCCGGTCCTACGACCAGACCTTCCTCAGCAACTACAACAGCCTCAAGCCCCGGGGTAAGGACTTCATCTACGTCACTGCCGATTCCCAGCGCCTGCTGGCGGCAGCCAAGGGCGTCCTGGTTGACCAGCCCCAGATTCATATCGCCGCGGCTTCGCCCTTCACCGGCGCCAAGCCCGCTGACCTGACGGCCATCGCCGAAGCGATGCGCTCGGAACTCACCGGAGCCCTGCAGAAGGCGGGCTACACGGTCGCAACGGCGCCGGGGCCCAACATCCTGGTGCTGCGCCTGGCCCTCACCGACGTCTACCTTCAGGCCAAGCCCCGGGGCGTGCTCGGGTACACGCCCTTCGGTTTCGTAGTAGGTACGGGCATCTCAGCGCTGCAGTCCGTGATGCAGAAGTACGAAATCCTGGGGGTAACTCTCCAGGCTGAGGTCACTGACTCCGCCAGCAATGCGCTGGTCTTCGAACTGGTGGCCCCGCGCGGTAGCAACCAAGAGGCGATCAGCTTCGACCAGTACCGGGCGCAGATGCAGACCTGGGGTCAGCGTCTCAGCTGCCAGATCAGCAACTCCAGGCTGCCCACGGCCCAGCAGACCGACTGCTCGACGCTTGGTTCCACGGGCTGATTTCCCCGCTCGAATCGCGCCACGCTACCGGCCCGCCCCGCAATGGGCGGGCCGTTTTTTTTGCGTGCACTGATCTGACCGGGCCTGAGGTCCAGTGATGTTTTCCATCAGCTACGGGGCGCTGATCAGCCTGCTGATTGTGCTGAACCTCGGGCTGCTCCTCCGGCAGAGGTCCTTCCGGAAGTCCCTGCCGACGCTGCGGGAGTGGCGCGGCCCGCTGCCCGCAGTCTGGCCGAGGGTCAGCGTGATCGTTCCCTGTCGCAACGAGGCTGCCGGCGTGGTGGCAGCGGTCTCGTCACTGCTCGCCCAGGACTATCCGGATCTGCAGATCGTGGCCGTCAACGACCGCTCGGAGGACGAGACCGGGGCGTTGCTCGACGCCCTGGCTGTGCAGGATGCACGACTCACCGTCCTGCACATCAGGACCCTGCCCGCAGGCTGGCTGGGCAAGATCAATGCAGTGCATGAGGGGGCCCGGCGGGCCACCGGCGAGTGGCTGCTGTTCACGGACGGGGACGTGGTGTTTGCGCCGGATGCCCTGCAGCGCTCGGTGGCCTTCGCCACCGCCCATGGACTCGGCCACTTCGTGGCCCTGCCGAAGTTCGTTGCTGACGGCTTTCTCGAGCGGGCCTTCCTGGCAACCTTTGCCCTGACCCTCAGCGCCAAACTGGATCCGGCGAAGTTATCCGTGCCGAAGTCCCACGCCTTTGTCGGCGTCGGGGCCTTTGGCCTGGTGCATTGGGATGCCTACGCCCGGATTGGTGGACACGAGCGCCTGGCCTACGAGGTGGCCGACGATCTCAAGCTGGGCCTGCTGCTCCGGCGCCAGGGAGTGGCCCAGGGTTGCCTCGACGCCGATGGCCTCGTCAGCGTGCGCTGGCAGAACGGCCTGATCGCGACGCTGCGCGGTCTGGAAAAGAACGCCTTCGCCGGCTGCGAGTGGCGCGGTTCCCTGGCGGTACTCGCGGTGCTCCTGATACTGGCCAGCACCTTGCTGCCTTACCTGCCGCTGGTGCTGCCCCTGGCATCCTGGACGCATCCCCTGGCGGTGATCGCGGCGGCAATACCACTGATTGGTGTGGGTCTTTCTGCCCGGCGCGTGTCCGGCGGCAGCGGCCTGGAAGGTTGCCTCGCGCCGCTCGCAGCGCTGGCGCTTGCCGGGGTGATTGCCTGGGCGACGGTGCTGACGCTAGCCCGGGGCGGCATTCTCTGGCGGGGCACGTTTTACCCGCTCGACCAGCTGCGCAGGAACTGCGTGCGGGAGTGGTCGATGAGCGCGGCCAGCGCCGTGGGCTGGACGCCCCCGGGTCCGCCGCAGCGTGGTGTCAGGCCTTGAGAGGCACGCGCTCACCATCGTCGAAGACCAGCTCCCGCTCCGGCCAGCGCAGGGCGCCAAGCCGGCCCCGGTAAGGGCTGCTCCCCCTGGACAGTCGCTCCCGGTAGCGGACGCCCACGGAGAAGTCCACGCAGAAGGCATTGCGCCGCGGACCCGCCCACTCGTTCAAAGCGAGTCCCTCAAACAGGTTCCGCTCACCCCGGGAGTACCGCCGGGCACTCTCGGGGCTGGCCCAGCGCCAGTAGTGGCCAAACAGCACGGGCACGTCGTCGGTGTAGTCCTGCCACCAGGCCACCCGATCGACCATGCGCCACTTGCCGCTGGCGAAAAATGGCGATATCGCCAGCCGCTCCACTCCCGACGTCAGGACCCGGACCGGATTGGACATCTGGAACTGCTCGTCCACGGTGCCGATAGCCCGGAGCAGTGGGACAGTTTGAGTCTCGTCACTGAAGAACCGGCTCCAGTCCCGGTACTCCTGCTGTACGTCCGCCGTCAGCTGCGAGCCCTTTGCCCAACTCTCGGACGCTGCAGCGTAGTGGCGATATACGTCCAGCACTCCCCGACCGGTTGGCTCGCGCTCCAGCGCCGCCAGGGATTCAGCGTGCCAGGCCGCGTGCACCACCCGGAGATCGGCACGCTCCAGCGCCAGCGGCAGACTGGCGAAGAACTCCACAAAACCCTGACGCTCTGCTGCCGTCGGCTGCTGGCACTCGACAAACTTCCCCAGAGCCCGGTCGTGGTCGTTGGCAAAGAACCAGCCATTCGCGGGTTTGGTCGAACCCCGCAGCAGGTTGAGTTCGTGGTTACCCAGGACGCACTGGGCGCGCCCCGCGGCCACCAGACCGGCGACATAGCGCACCACCCCGGGGCTGTCCGGGCCCCGGTCGCAGAGGTCGCCGACAAAAATCAGGTGTCGCTGGTCCGGGTGGGAGCCGTCGGTGGCATAGCCGAGGTGGCTGACGAGAGCCTGCAGGGCCTCAAACTCGCCGTGGACATCGCCAACGATATCCAGAGGCCCGGGCAGCAGTGCGTCAGGACTCAAACCGGCACCGTCACTGCGTTGTAGCTGGCCAGGTCCAGGGACTCCTCGTTCCGGTGCGTGGCTTCGTCGTACCGGTCCGGGTCGGTGGTGGTCAGGTGGCTGCCGTTCTCCCGGGAGGCGAGCAGCACGAAGTTGGCCCGGGTTACCCGCGCCTGCTCGTAGCGGGCCAGAGCCTCGGTGACCGACCCGGCGGCGAGGAGCGCGCGTGCGAGCACCAGTCCATCTTCCAGCGCCATCGCCGCGCCCTGGCCGAGGAACGGCGTGGTCGGGTGGGCCGCGTCACCCAGCAGGGTCACGCGGCCGGTCGTCCAGGAGGGCAGGGGATCCCGGTCGAAGATGCCCCACTTGAAGCACTGCTCCGGCGGCGTGGCCATCAGGATCGACCGGGCCACGGGTTCGAAGTCCCGGAACTCCGCCAGGAGAGACTCCACCGTGGAGCGCACCGCCCAGCCTTCCTCCACCCAGGTGCTCGTCCTGGCCATGGCCACGTAGTTCAGCAACTGGCCGCGCCGGATCTTGTAGCGGGTCAGGAAGTGTCCGGGCCCGATCCAGACAGCTGAGTCCGGCGTAAGCGCGGACGCCGCGAGACGCTCGATCGGGATCAGGCCACGCCAGGCGACGTAGCCGGTGAAGCGGGGGTCCTCGCTGCCAAACAGGCGGGCCCGCACTGTGGAACGGATGCCATCGCAGCCGATGAGCACGTCACCCCGGGCGGTCCGGCCGTTGGCGAAGACCGCCGTCACGCCCTGTTCGTCCTGGCCGAAATCCTCCAGGGAGCAGCCGAGATGCAGGCAATTCCGGTCCGCGCTCTGCACCGCCGCCGCCAGCGCCTGGTGCAGGTCATTGCGGTGCATCTGGCAGTAGGGTGCGCCGAAGCGCTCCACCTGCGTCGTGCCCCGGGGAATATCGACCAGTGTCCGGCCGTTCCGGTAGTCCTTGACGGCGCCCCGGCCAGGAACCACGCCCAAGTCGTCCAGCACAGTGCCCAGCCCGAGGTGCTGGAGGATGACCGTCCCGTTGGAGGCCAGGGTGAGCCCGGCCCCCACTTCGGAGAGCACGCCGGCCTGCTCGTACACCGACACCCGGGCTCCCCCACGCTGCAGGGCGAGGGCGGTCGTCAGGCCACCGATCCCGGCGCCGATGATGAGGACGTGAAGCTGCTCCACTACTTTGTGTGCTGGGTTTCTATGTGCCGGGTGGGCGCTACTGGGTCCGCTACTGGGTCGGCGGCTGGGCAAGTGGGGCCACCTCGCGCCCCACCAGCAGGCCGGCTGTGGCCTGCCCGCTGACCAGGCGTGCCAGATACTCGGGCGCGATCAGGTGGCAGTACTGCACGCCGCGAAAGCGGCCGGGCATGGCCGCGAACTGGGGGTCTGTCCAGTCCACCCGGAAGCCCTTGCTCCGCACGTGCAGCACCCCGTCCTGGTCCCGCCAGGTCATCTCGTAGGGCTTCAGCCAGTCCGGGCCCGTCATGCCCGGGTTCGCCGGGTTCTCCACCACCTCCGCCGGGCCGAAGATCACGCGCTCGACCTCAGCGGGAGCCTGGCCGCTCTCCAGCCGCGCATAGGTCAGCTGATTCATGTCCTGACACCGGCCGTTCCCGGCAGACGTGCCCTTGCCGAAGGTTTCGTTGAGGTGGTCGGCGCTCTTCAGCTTGCAGGACACCATGACCGGCCGGGCCTGGTCGTCATTCTCGTACCAGATGTACTGCTGGATGGTCAGGGGCTCGATGGCGGCCTTGGATTTCACGAAGCCATCGAAGTCCGTGTGCAGGACGAGCGCCGGAGTGACTTCCGTGCGCACCACCACCCGCTGTGCTTCGAGGCAGAACTCCGCCAGGGGCGGTGCAGGCGTGACCCTGGCGGCGGTCTGCGTGGTGCACCCGGCGGCCCCCGCGAGGACAGACGCGGCGACGATAGCGGCGAGGTGTGGTAGCGAGAGCATTGGCCAGTTCCTCAGGGTGCGAGCCGGTTGATGGTCCAGCCGGTGCCCGACTGACTGTAGACAAAGCGGTCGTGGAGCCGGTTCTCCCGGGCCTGCCAGAACTCCACCGTGTGCGGCTGCACCCGGTACCCACCCCAGAAGGCGGGCAGGGGCACATCGCCGGCGGCGAAGCGGGCCTTCAGTTCGGCGAATTTCGCTTCCAGGAACTGGCGGCCTTCGATGACCCGACTCTGCTCGGACACCCAGGCGCCAATCTGGCTGTCCCGGGGACGGGTCAGGAAATAGCGCAGGCTCTCGGCCGCGGAGATCCGGGTGGCCGTCCCCGTGATGCGCACCTGTCGGCTGATCTCGGCCCAGTAAAAGAGCAAGGCCACGCGGGAATTGTTGGCCATCTCCCGCGCCTTGCGGCTCTCCAGGTTGGTGTAGAAGACAAAACCCGCCGTGTCGAAGTACTTGAGCAGCACCATGCGCAGCGAGGGCTGCCCGTCGTCGCCGACGGTCGCGATGCTCATGGCATTGGGGTCCAGCACGCTGGCGTCTAGTGCCTCGGTGAACCACTGCTGGAACTGCACGACCGGATCCCCAGCGAGGTCCTCCCGGCTGAGGGGCCGGGTGGCGTAATCACGACGCAGGGAGCCAAGGTCCAGGGGTGCGGTCATCGCTCCATTCTAAGGGCGGACGGTGGCCTGGTGTGCGCCAGGTCTCACCGCGGCATCACCGCCTCGTCCTTTGTGACCGGGGCACCCTGCCAGCGTGCCGGATTGCGGTATCAAGCCCCGATGAACAGCTTGTCCCCGCTCTTCTCCGCCCCACCCGCGTCCGGCGGTGTGCGCCCTCCCGGCCTGTCCCTCGCGGCGCGCATCACTCTGCTGCTGCTCCTGGTAGTGGTACTTACCTCCTCAGGACTGGCCTGGTTCAGCAGGCAAACCGTGCTGGACACCTTCGCCGCGAAGGAGGTCGACCTGGTGCTGCAGAACCGGAAGATCCTGGAGCAGGCTATTGCCGCCAAGCTGGAGTTTCTGGAGGCCAGTACGACCGACTGGGCCGCCTGCAGGCCGGGGAGGCCCGGAGCCCGGACCCCGCTGCGGGGATCGAGATTGTCGACCTGCTCCGGGGTGCCGCGCCCTACGCAGCCGGTCACCATGCCCAGAGCCCCTCGGTACTGCCGGTCGCCGGCAGCCGGGAAACCATCGCTGGCGTGATCAGCACACGCCAGGGGCCGCTGATCCTGGCGCTGCGCCCCATCTCCCGGACGGACGGTTCTGGCGAGCCTGCCGGTACCCTGGTGCTGGGGAGTTACCTCCAGGCCGAGCAGCTCTTTGGCTAGCTCAGCGTCCTGCCCTCCCAGGTCATCGTGCATGGCAACCGCCGCAACGCGCTGTCCGCGGAGATGCATGTGCTTGCTGCCACCCTCGGGCGAACGCCGGGCGGCTCCCGCCTGGTCACCCGGGAGGACGATATGTCGGACTTCCGGCTGTTTCGCGACCTGGCCGGCAACCCGGCCCTCATTCTCGAGACGCGCATGCCCCGCACGATTCTGGCGACCGGCCGCGAAACCGTGCAGGCGCTGCTGCTCGGCCTGCTGGTGACGGTCGCCGTCACGCTGCTGATTCTGGCCACCCTCATCCAGGCCATCGTGTCGGCCCCCCTGGGCCGGCTGACCCGCCACCTGCTCGTTCTCCGGGAGAGCGGGGAACTCCTGCCGACCCCCGACCTGGCGCGGCAGGACGAGATCGGGGCGCTGGCCCGACGTTTTCAGGAGCTGGAATCGGCCCGGCACGCGGACCAGTCCCGGCTGGAGGAGCTGGCCGCAGCGGTGGAGTATGCAGGCGATGCCATTGCCATCCTGGATGCGGACGGCCGGATCAACTATGTCAATCCACAGTACGAGCGCCAGTCCAGTTTCAGCTTCGAGGAGGTTCGGGGCAAGGCGCCTGGCAGTGGCAAGAACGCCGGTACGACCTACCAGGAGCTTTGGACCACCGTACAGGCGGGCCACAGCTGGTCTGGCCAGCTGTCATCCGCAGGCCGAAACGGCGCGCTGCGCCACGAGGAAGTGACGGTCGCGCCCATCCGCGACGCAGCCGGGCACGCCACCGGCTATATCGCCGTGATGCGGGACATCACGGCCCGGCGGGAGACCGAAGCGAAGCTGCGCAACCTGTCGGCGGTGGTGGAATACACGGCCCAGTCCATCGTGCTGCTGGATCTCGCGGGCCGCATCCAGTATGTCAACCCGGCCTATGAGCGCAACCGCGGTGTGCAGAGTACAGAAGTCGTTGGCAAGGCGCCTGGCGAAGCCATCAAGGGCCGCGATAGCCAGAACTACTACCACGAGATGTGGCGCACGGTGTCTGCCGGTCGGACCTGGATGCGACGGCTCACGACTGAACTGAAGGACAGCAGCCTCATCACCGAGGATGCGGCCGTTTCACCGGTGGTGGGTGATGACGGACTGATATCCAGCTATGTCGTGGTCCTGCACGACGTTACCGAGCGACTCAGGCTCGAGACCCAGCTTGCTCAGGCACAGAAACTGGAGGCCGTTGGTCAGCTGGCAGCCGGCGTCGCCCACGAGATCAATACACCCACCCAGTATGTCGGCGGGAACATCCGCTTCCTCGATGCTGCCTTCAGCACGGTCACCGTCCTTCTGGCGGAGATCGCGCGTCTGGTGCAGGCCGCAGGCAATGGCGCTGTCCCGGTGAGCGAGCTGGCCCGGGCTCTCAGCGCGGCCGATGCGGATTATCTGCAGGCGGAGGTGCCCGTGGCCATCCGCCAGTCCCTGGAAGGCGTGGAGCGGGTCGGCGAGATTGTGCGCTCCATGCGGGAGCTTACCCACCCGGCCCGGGACCTCGTCGGTACCAATCTGAATCGGGTTATCGAGAGCGCAGTGCGGGTGGCCGGCAGTGACTGGCAGGACATTGCCGAGGTCTGCACCCAGCTGGATCCCCACCTGCCCCCCGTGCCCTGCCTTGCGCAGCACCTCTTCACTGCAGGGCTTGGTCAGGAAGCGGTAAATCTGCCCCTCGTTGACGGCGGCGATGGTGGATTCCGGGTCGGCCTGACCGGAGAGGACCATCCGCACCGTGTTGGGGTAAAGGGTCTGAACCTTGGTAAGGAGCTCGGCGCCGTTCATGCCGGGCATGCGCATATCGGAGACGACGAGGGCCACGGGGCCCAGTTCCTTCAGCAGTCGGAGTGCCTCGTCCCCGCTGCCTGCACCTCGCAGACTTTGCGCAGCTGGCGCCGCATGCTGGCCAGCACGTTGGGCTCGTCATCGACCAAAAGGACTCGCAGCATTCCCGGCCACCTCTGCCCAAGCGAATGGAGCAGAGATGGTATCGGGCCCGGTCCGGTGCTGCGTTAGGGACCGGGTCACAGATTGGCCCTCTGGTCGGGCCGGCTCAGGGTGCTGCGGGAGCCCCCGGGGACGGGTACCTGGCGAAAATCTGGGTAATTGCATTGTCGATCGCAGGCTGCAGGTTTGCCCGGTCCTTCTCCCGCACGCGACCGACGGCAGTGCCGTCCCAGGTCAGCTGCTTCCGCGCCGCATCCACGACATCCACCGTGAGGGTGCCCTCCGTGTACTGGGTCACCTGGGTGTCGTAGCCATTCCACACGCCGTAGTAGCCCGAGCGATAGCCGTAGTAGCCGCCGTAGCTCGGGCCCGAGGGTGTCGTCGTGGTCTGGATCTTGTCCTTGGTCTTCACGTTGAAGTTGACGAGCACGTCGGGATTATCACTGCGCGTGTAACCCCGGGACTCCAGTTCCCGGGCGGTGGCGGTGCGCAGGTACTGGCTGAGCAGCGAGGAGTAGCCGGAGTTGTCGGTGCCCAGGGGCGTCACGAAATTGTAGGTGCGATAGCTGGCGAAGTTGGCCGCCGGGTCGCTGTTGACGAAGATGGATGGCCCCGAGGTGCAGCCGGCGAACAGCGCTGCTGTAATCACATACAGGGCTACCCGGCGCACGGGCTTGATGAGTGACTGATACACGCTGGACCTCCTGGTCCGAAAGGACGGTGGGGAAAAACAGATTATAGAGTAAGGCGCAGCGCCCGGGGCTGTCACCGGGCGCCCTGCTGCAGCGGACGAAGAGCCGTCAGCCGGAGCGTCACTGCCCCGACCACCTTCACATTGCCCGAGAGCTGCAATGGGGCACGGGTGGCCGGTTCCAGCAGCAGTTCGAGCCGGCCCCGCAGGCCGAGCAGTTCCAGATCGTCATCCTCCGGATCGCCGCCCGGCACGGGCAGGCCCTGCAGAGAGAGGCGCAGAGCCTGTACCTTGCCCGTGCGCTGCACAGCCCCCTGACCTGTTCCCGGCGTGGGCAGTTCGTCGTAGCGCACGGTGACCTCCCGGGGTGACTGCACCTCAATGCGCACTGTCTGGGTGTCCCGCCGCCGGAAGACCAGCACATCGAGGGTGTCGCCGGGCTGGTTCAGGGCGGCGGCCGAAATTGCGTAGAGCAGGCCAGTGGGTTCGACCACCGGTTGCTGGCCCGGATCCAACGGGTAGGCCCGCAGGCCTTCGCTGGTTTTGGTCCAGCGCTCGGGAGGCAGCGACTTCTCAGCCGGCGTCGCGGGCCAGAAGGTGCGCTGGTAGGCGCCGGCGGTACCGAAGCGATAAGTGCGCAGGCGCATCTTGCCGTCCCGGTCGTGCTGGGTGCGCTGGAGCGCGGCGCCAGAGAGGGGATCCATCCACAGGGTCAGCCGGGACCGGCGGCCGATCGCGCGGGTTTCGTACAGGAGTTCCAGCACGTCCGTCCCGGGCTGGAGCGGCGTGAAGCGCTCGTCAGACACGGGCAGCAGGTCCGGACGGAGGCTGGCGCCCGCCACCCGGTGCAGCGTCAGCCGGGCATCGGCCGTGACGAACAGCTTGCTCCCTGCCATGCGGATCTCGGACCAGCCCACCCGGGCAGGGTCAAAGACAGGGGCCGCCCGTGGGGTCGCCACCGGGAGCAGGGGGCCCAGCACCAGAATCAGGAGCAACAACGACTGGCCGGGGACCGGCTTCCGGTTACGCATTGCTGGATAATAGCCCGGGCCCGCTACCGGGCAGGGACTGACGATTCGATGCCACCTTCCCCGTTTGCAGCCCCCCTGGTCCTGGCCCTGCTTCTGGCCCTCGTTTTCGTGCCCCCCCGGGCCCAGGGCGCCGTGGAATTCCAGGGCCTGAGCCGCACCACCGAGAAAATCCTCCGGGCCACGGTGGACCTGGCGGACGAGCCCTGCACGGTGCCGGATGCCCGGGTGCGCCGCCTCTATCGCCGGGCTGACAAGGAGATTCGCGGAGCCCTGGAGGTCTACGGCTACTACGCTCCGACCATCGACAAGGAGCTGGACCTCGAGGGGGAATCGGGGTGCTGGCAGGCGACCTTTGCCGTCAAGCGGGGACCCCGCGTTCGCCTCCGCAACGTCAGTATCCGCGTCTCCGGTGCCGGCCAGTCCGATGCCCGGCTCACCGGGGTGCTCAGCAACCCCGACCTGGCGCCTGGCAAAGGGCTGAACCAGCGGGCCTACGACGAGCTCAAGGCCAGCTTCGCGACTCTGGCCCAGCGCCGGGGGTACTTCGAGGGGCGCTATGTCGCCAGCCGCATCGACGTGTATCCCGAGGCACTGGCCGCCGACATCACCCTCGACTACGCCTCCGGCGAGCGCTACCGCTTTGGGCCCGTAACCCTGGACCAGACGGTCGTCGATCCCCAGCTGGCCCTGCGCTACGTGGAGTTCAAGCCCGGCGAGCCCTACGACGCTGACCAGCTGAACCAGCTCTACACCGACCTGCTGACCGGCGGGTACTTCCAGAACGTCGAGCTGCGGACCACGCCCCGGCCTGCTCCGGACCTGGATGTGGCGCTGACGATCGTCCTCACCCCGGCGCCGCCCCAGACCTGGACCACGGGTATCGGTTACGCGACGGACACCGGACCCAAGCTGCGGCTCGGCTATCTGAACCGGCGCCTGAACACCAAAGGCCACCAGCTCGAGTACACGACTTCAGTTTCGCCGATTCTCGGCGAAGCCACCCTCAGCTACCGCCTGCCCACCGGCAGGCCCAAGGATGAATGGCTGAGTGTCGATACGGGCTACAAGTACGAAAACCCGGAAGACAGCCGCAGCGACGAGTTCCGGCTGGGCGTGAAGCAGGTGAAGCGCCGCCGGGGCAACTGGCGCGAGACGCGCTTCGTGGACTACATCCTGGAGTCCTTCAACGTCGCGGGTGACACGGGCAACAGCAGCCTGGTGCTGCCGGGCATCAGCTGGGTGAACCAGCCACTCCTGCTGCCCAGCAGGCCCCGGGGCGGTTACCGCCTCAACTTCACCGTCAAGGGTACGGATGAGGTCCTGGGCTCGAACACGGCCTTCACGCAGGTGTCCACGGAAAGCAAGGCCATCCTGCCCCTGTGGTCCACCGCGCGACTTCTGCTTCGCGGGCAGGCGGGCTGGACGATCAAGCAGGACTTCAAGGAGCTGCCCTTCTCGGTGCGCTACTTTGCCGGCGGTGACAACAGCGTCCGGGGCTATGACTACAAGTCCCTGGGGCCCCTCGATGCGGAGGGCAAGGTGGTGGGTGGCACGGACACCCTGGTGGGCAGCATCGAGTTTGACCAGCGGGTCTTTGGCAACTGGTCCGTCGCCGCCTTCATCGACGCGGGCAACGCCTTCGACACCTTCAGCAACCTCTCACTGAAGAAGAGCGTGGGCGCCGGCATCCGCTGGTATTCGCCCCTGGGGCCCATCCGCTTCGATGTCGGTGTGCCCCTCGACGACGCTCCCGACTCGTTCCGGATCCACATCACGCTGGGGCCGGACCTGTGAACCTGGTGCGGTCCCTCGCGACGCTGCTGGTCGCTCTCACCATCCTCCTGGTGCTTGGGCTGCTCGTGCTCGGCACCCCCCGGGGCAGCGCCTGGCTGATCGGCACCATCGCGGACCTGGCGGGTGATCAACTGACCGTGACGGGGATCCGGGGCACCCTGCTGGAGGGCCTCGAGGCCGACCGCCTGCAGCTGACGGCGGGGCGCACCACCCTCGTGATCGAGCCCGCCGAGCTCGCCATGAGCTGGCCCGATCTGCTGCGGAAGCGCCTGCGACTGTCGACGGCTCGCGCCGCTCTCGTGCGCATCGACATTGCTCCCCGGCCACCCGACGAGCCGGAATCCCTCGTGGAGCCCCTGTTGCTGCCCGTGACCCTGGCGGCGGACGGGCTGGAGATCCAGCGCCTCCTCATCCGTAACGGTGTCAACCGGGATGCGGGCACGGTGGCTGAGATCGTGCCGGTGGAAATCGGGCCGGTGACCCTGCGGGGTGAACTGATCGACGGGGTAGTGCAGTTCGAGACCCTCAAGGCAGAGCTTTACGGCATCAGTGCCCAGGCCACTGGCAGCTTCGGCACCGGCGAACCTTTTGCGATCGATGCTGAACTTGGGTGGCAACTGACAGACCTGGCAGTGACGGGATCCGGAGCGCTCAAGGGCGACCTGGCGGCGCTGCGCTTCGAGCAGGTCGTGCTGCTGCCGTCGCCGGTGGGTGTGGGCGGGGTCGCGCGTCTGCTGCAGGACGCGCCGGAGATCAGCGCCGAAGCGCGCTGGGCAGACCTGGAGCGGCCGCTGGGCGCAGATCCGGGCCTGCTCCTGCGCAGCCCGGCGGGCCGGCTCAGTGTCCGGGGCTGGACAGACCGCTACGTCGCTGAACTGGAGGCGGGCGTGCGTCTCGGGGACTGGCCAGAGGTCCAGGCCCGGGCGACGGCGAGCGGGACGCTTCAGGATGGGGCCCGCGCGCTGGACATTCCGAGCCTCCAGCTGGACGGCTTTGGCGGGCAGGTCGTGGGGTCTGGGCGCGTCAGCCTGCAGGATGGACTGGCTGGCAGGCTGGAGCTGCGGGGCCGGGGGCTCGATCCGCGCTTCATCGATCCCCGCTTTCCGGGTCGCGTGGATTTTGGCAGCACGGTCGAGTTCGACGACCGGGGCAATTTCCGCCTCCAGATCCCCACAGCGAGTGGCACCCTGTTCGGCAGGCCACTGCGGGCCGCCGGGACCGTGAGCCGGAAAGGGCAAGACCTCGCCTTCGACGCGGTGCGAATCCAGGCCGGTGTCAATCGTGTGGAGTTTGACGGCCGGCTGACCAGTCCCTCAGCCGGCGTCCGCGGTCGTGGCAGGGGGCAGGGCCTCGCCGGGAGCTTCCGGATCGATGCGCCGGACCTGGCAACCCTGTGGCCGGACTTCCAGGGCCAGCTGCGCGGTACGGGCAGGATTGCTGGCACAACGGCTCAGCCGAGCCTCGAGCTGGATCTCGCTGGCAGCAACCTCGCGACACGGGATCTCCGCATTCAGTCGTTGCAGGCCCGGGGTGCCGTCGGTTCCCGCCAGCGGCTCACTCTCGATGTGGAGTTGGAGGAGCTCTCCTGGACCGGCAGGCCCCTGGGCAACCTGTCCCTGCGGGTCGCCGGCAACCTCGACGCGCAGACCGTGGAACTGGCTCTGGCCGGCGGCGACGTGGACGTCGAGCTGAGCGGCACGGGAACCTACAGGAACGGGATCCTCACCCAGACCATCGGCACTGGGCTGGTCACGGTGAACGGCAATGACCGCTGGACCCTGCGGGAGCCTGCTACTGTCACGGTGCGGGTGGCAGGCCCTGCGGCCGGACTCACGGCCCATTGCTGGACCTCCGGCGAGACGGAGCTGTGCCTGGGCGACGGTCGCTACGATCAAAAGGGCTTCAGCGGTGCCGCGGATCTCCGCCAGTTTTCCCTGGCCCGGCTGGCCCCCTGGCTGCCGGCGGACATCGGCCTCACGGGCATGGCCGCCGCCGCAGTGACTGTGCAAAGCGATGCTGGCCGGCTGACCGGCACTCTGCGCGCCGGGCTGGAGGATGCGCTGATTACCTGGCGTGTGCCGGACGACGAGGACGTGCAAACCGAGATCAGCGAGTTCCGCGTCAGCGCCGAGCTGGCCGACAACGTGCTGGACTTCGATGCTGCCGTGGCGGAGAGCTTTGGTTTGCGCCTGGCCACCACGGGTCGCATCACGGACCCCCTGGGGGAGACGCCCACCATCGTTGCCGACCTGAACGGCGGCGTACCGGATCTCGCGTCCATCGGTCCCATTGTTGAGCGCCTGGTGGATGTGGGCGACATCAAGGGGCGCATCACAGTGGCGGCGGCGCTGTCGGGCAAGGCACGGCAGCCGGATATCGCCGGGGGGCTGCAGCTGGAGGAGGGCTCCTTCACGGTGCCCGCGGCGGGCATCACCGTGGACCGCATCAGCCTCGCGCTGGAGGGCCGGGAAGACGGGCAGGTGGCTCTCAAGGGTAACGCGCGCTCGGGCAAGGGTTATGTGGCGCTGGATGGCGCTCTCGCCTGGCGGGACCAGCTGGTGCCCACCGCCGAGGCCACGGTCAAGGGCCGGGTGATTGATGTGATCCGGTTACCGGAGGGGCTCGTGCAGGTGTCACCGGATGTCCGCGTGGTGTTGCGTGATAACCAGTTCCGGGTCAGTGGCGACATGCTGGTGCCCCGCGCCGAAATCCGGCTGAAGAAAATTGCCCAGAGCGCGGTGCAGACCTCGCCGGACACCATCGTGCACGGCCGGGACGTGGCGGCGGTCGAGAAAGCACCGCCACTCTTCGTTCTGGACGACCTGCAGGTGCGCCTGGGAAAAAAAGTTTCCTTCGAGGGCTTCGGCCTCAAGACGGGTCTGGACGGCTCGCTGCTGCTCAACCAGTCCCTGGCCGCCGATCCGGGGCTGGTGACCGGCTCTGGTGTGATCAGCCTGCGGGACGGCCAGTTCAGCGCCTTCGGCCAGAAACTCGCCATCGAGCGCGGGTCCCTGCTGTTCTCCGGTGTGGTGACGGACCCGGGGCTGGACGTGAAAGCCAGCCGGGATCTCACTTACGAGGGGCGGGATGTGACCGTGGGTGTGTTGCTCACCGGTCGCCTGTCCCGGATTGAGACCCGGGTGTTTTCGGAGCCCGCCATGGGCGAGCTGGATGCGCTGTCTTACCTGACCACCGGCAAGCCGCTGTCCGCGGCGGGTGCGGGGGATCGCTCGGCGGTCTCGGGCGCCGCCATCAGCCTGGGCCTGAATCAGGCGCTGCCGGTGGTGCAGCAGCTGAGTTCAGCGCTGAAGGTGGACGAGGTGGGGGTCGACACCACCGATACGGGGGACACCGCCGTGGTGATCGGCGAGCAACTGGGCAAGAACCTGTTCATCCGCTACAGCTACGGCGTGTTCGACAAGCTCGGGACGGTCAAGGCCACCTACAAGCTGGGCCGGCGGATCAGCATCGAAGGGAGTTCCGGCGAGGAGCAGGCCCTGGACCTGATCTACTCGATCAACTGGTGAATAAAAAAAGCCCGCCAGCTCGGGGGGGAGTGGCGGGCTTGGTTCGGGCTGTCACGGTGGTCACGGGCTGCCCGGGGGAGTGGGCGGCGGTGACGATCTCCGGGCAGCCCCGTTAATCGGGGTGGCTGGCCGTGAGCCCCTCAGAGCAGGACGGGGGGGACGGCGACCAGGACGATCAGTACGGCGGTGACGGCCAGCAGCAGGTCGCCGAACTCGTACAGGAAGCCGGTGGGCTTGTTGTGGGTGGTGGTGGTCATTTTACGTCTCCTCAAAATTCAGGGCGAACTTGATGGAGAAGAGGTTAGGCCTCGGGAGCCAGGGGTTCTTGTCAGGGGGGTAACTCTTTGTATCAGGGTGTAACGCCGGTCCCTCGAATCCCGGATTGGACCGCGGCCGGGGGCTGGCACCCTTACCCGGTCATCGTCCCTCAGGGTGCCTCAGCCGAGTACGCCCTTACGCTGTCGAGCCGCAATTCAAAAGGACCGTCCTGCTTGTCATAGATATACAGGGCCATTTCCCGGATCTCCCGCGGGTCGAGCTCGGGTCCATCCAGCTTGTAGCCACGGAACTGAGGAACAAAGCTTGAGAAGGGGACCTGGACGGTACTCCGCTCACCTTGCCGGGTGGGGAAGTCAGCCCAGTAGCTGATCGGGCGGCCGCGCCAGCGCGCGTTGGTCTGCAATTCCCAGGTGTAGCGGCGGCCGTCGCCCTTCACGTCCAGCTGGATGCCGTCGTAGCTAGACAAGTCCAGCTGAAAGGGTTGCGTGCGGATCGAGCTGAAGCCGCCACCGTTCGTGTTCGTGCTGCCAGCAAAGATCAGTCCCCCGGGTCCCATTTTGAAACCACCCTGACTTCGTCCCCCCATCACGTTATCGTTTTGCACGTACCAGCCAAGGTCGGTACTGCCGGAGGTGAAGTCGGTGACCAGGAGTTCTCTCCTGGGCCTAGCCTCAGAGGCGTCGAGTGGCGGGCCGGGAATGGTCATCAGTAGTAATCCAAGAAACAGCGCGACGGACATTAGGGCTTTTTCTTGCTTCATCCTCATGGTCGCGAGATGGATGGGTCCTGTCCGCGTCTGGAGCAATGAACTCTGGATCAGAAGGTCAGCAGATAGTACTCGTAGCGCCGGTGAAGAGCAGGCCCTGGACCTGATCTACCCGATCAACGGGTGAATAAAAAAAGCCCGCCAGCTCGGGGGGGAGTGGCGGGCTTGGTTCGGGCTGTCACGGTCGTCACGGGCTGCCAGGGGGAGTGGCGGCGGTGACGGTCTCCGGACGGCCCCGGTAACCTCGGGGGGCTGGTCGTCAGATCCTCAGAGCAGGAGGAGGGGGACGCCGACCAGGACGATCAGTACGGCGGTGACGGCCAGGAGCAGGTCGCCGAACTCGTACAGTAAGCCGGTGGGCTCGTTGTGGGTGGTGGTGGTCACTCTGCCTCTCCTTAAATTCAGGGCGAACTTGATGGAGGAGAGGTTAGGCCTCGGGGGCCAGGGGTTCTTGTCAGGGGGGTAACTCTTTGTATCGCTGTGTAACGCGTGCCGCCCTCGCTAGCCGCCCGGCTGCCTGCCCAGGAGAGGAT
>CAMBYH010000011.1 GCA_945872065.1 Arsukibacterium tuosuense | reverse complement strand
CATGGCACGCCCGGCTTGTCGGCCGTCAATAGGCCCGGGCGGGATTAGAGCTCAGCGCGCGGTGATTATCCGGGCCAGCTCCCGGTTCGAAGTCCCCAGCGCCAGCAGCGACCGCACCAGAAGGTCCAGCGACACCGACGGATCACCGGCCTCCATCTTCGCGACCCGGGACTGGCTGGACTCGATCGTCTTCGCCAGCGCGGTCTGGCTGATCCCCCTCGCCGTGCGCCGTGCCCACAGGCCGTCGGCCAGCTTCAGGCGCAGCTCGACGTAGGCGGCCTCCTCGTCGGTCAGGCCGAGGAATTCCTTCACCGTCATGAACTTCCAGCCACGGGCTTCCAGGCGCCTGCGCTTATCCGGGTTCATTGTCGTACTCCCTCAATCGCTTCTTGCAAGACTCTATGACCTGTTTCGGCGTCGTCACGGTCTTCTTGGCGAAGACGTCGAGGACGAGGACCGCATCGGGATCCAACCGGTAGAGGATCCGCCATGTCACGTTAGAATCAACAATCCGCAACTCGTGGCACCGCTTGCCTACACGGGGCATGGGCCGTGACTGCGGCATGGCCAGCATCTCGCCCCGCTGGAGATGGCGGAGAAGAAAGCCCGCTTCCCGTCGTGCTTCAGGTGAGAAGGGGGGACTGCTGATCGTTCCGTGCAGCACAGCCAACGGACGATCTGCCCGTCCAAGCAGCGAGTCTATGTCAGGGCTGACATATAGGCAATGACGGGAATCACGGTGCTTCACACCGGAATGGTTGAGCGGACCCCGCCCCGGCGTCGACGATTGAAACCAGCGAATTCGCGCGGAAATCGATTCGCGCAATCCTTGTCGCTGGCGGGCGCTTGGGCTAGCTAGGCACGGCCCCGGCGCTTGAAGGCGTCGATGTCGCCGGGCAGGAACTTGCCCTGAGGCAAGCCACGGCGCAGGGCACGGATCCGCTCCAGCCGGTCGGCGGGCGCAGCCCGGTTGGGCTTCAGTAGCGCGGCCAATACTCTCTTCATGCCCCCCAGCATGCCACGCTCGACTTGTCCCTCGTCAACAGCACCGGCTTCTCCTCGCCGCATCGCCCAAACGCCACCGGGCACCGGGACCGGAACACGCAGCCCCGGATATCCGCCAGCGGCGACGGCACCTCCCCCGTCGCCAGCGCCTTCACCCGGGACTTCTCCAGCCGCGGGTCGGGGATCGGCACGGCGGCCATCAACGCCCGGGTGTAGGGGTGCTTCGGGTTCCGGTACAGCTCGTCGGCGTCAGCCAGTTCCATCACCTTGCCCAGGTACATCACCAGGACCCGGTGGGAGAGGCGGCGCACCACGGCCAGATCGTGGGAAATGAAGATCAGGGCCAGGCCCAACCGGGCCTGCAACTCCAATAGGAGACTCACGATCTGCGCCTGCACCGTCACGTCCAGCGCGCTCACCGCCTCGTCGCACACCAGCAGCTTCGGTTTGAGGATCAGCGCCCGGGCAATCCCGACGCGCTGGCACTGGCCGCCGGAGAACTGGTGCGGGTAGCGGTTGCGCCACTCCGGGTCCAGCCCGACCTGCAGCATCGCTTCACTCACCCAGGCGGTGACCGCGGCATCGCTCAGGGAGGTGTCGAACACCTCCAGCGGCTCGGCAATGATTTCCCCCACGGTCATGCGCGGGTCGAGAGCCGCCAGGGGGTCCTGGAACACCAGCTGCATGTCCCGCCGGGATTCCCGCACCTCGTTCTCGGGCAGCTGGGCCAGCTCGCGGCCCAGCAGGCACACCGTGCCCTGGGTCGGCTTGACCAGCCGCAACACCGCCCGGGCCAGGGTGGACTTGCCGGAGCCCGACTCGCCCACGACTCCCAGCGTTTCGCCAGGGCGGAGCTCCAGGGAGACGCCATCCAGGGCCCGGAGCATTTTCGGGGCCGCCAGGAATCCGGGCTGCGCGACCGGGTAGTACACCGCCAGGTCTTTCACGGTAATCACCGACTCGGCAGCGACCGGCGGCGCACGGGCTGGCTCTGCGTCCAGCCGCGGCACCGCTGCCAGCAGCTCCCGGGCGTAGGCGGTCTTCGGCCGGTGGAAACAGTCGTCGATGGGCCCCTGCTCCTGGCACTCGCCGTTCTTCATCACCAGCAGCCGGTCGCAGGTGCCGGCGGCCACGCCCAGATCGTGGGTGATCAGCAGGATGGCGGTGCCGAAGCTCACCCGGAGCTCCGCCATCAGCGCGAGGATCTGCGCCTGCACGGTCACGTCCAGCGCGGTGGTGGGTTCGTCAGCGATCAGCAATGCCGGGCGGCACAGCAAGGCGGTGGCGATCATCACCCGCTGGCGCATGCCGCCGGACAGTTCGTGGGGATACATCCGCAGCCGGGACACCGGGTCGCTGATCTGCACCGCATCCAGCAGCGCCACGCATTCCTTGCGGGCCACGGCGCCCCGCAGGCCCCGGTGACGCTTCAGCACCAGCGCCATCTGGGCGCCGATGGTCAGGTAGGGATTCAGCGAGGTCATGGGGTCCTGGAAGACCATCGCAAGCCGCGCGCCGCGGATCGCGCTCAAGGCGCTGTCCGGCATCCCCACCAGCTCCTGGCCCTCGAAGCGGATGCTCCCGGAGATCCGGCCGTTGTCCGCCATCAGCCCCAGGACTGCCATGGCCGCCTGGGTTTTTCCCGAGCCGGACTCACCCACAATGCCCAGCACCTCGCCGGGCGCCAGCTGGAAGGAGAGGTCCTTCACCGCCTGCACGGGACCGTCCCGGGTCGCGAAGGACACGTTGAGGTTCTGCACCTCCAGCAGTTGCCCGCTCATCGACGGCTCCGGTCCCGGGGGTCCAGCGCGTCCCGCAGGCCGTCACCCAGGTAGTTGAAGCAGAACAGGGTGACGGCGAGGAACGCGGCGGGAAACACCAGCATCCAGGGCGCGTTCTCCATGTCCATGGCGCCGTCACTCACCATCACGCCCCAGCTGGTCTGGGGTTCCTGCACGCCGAGGCCGAGGAAACTCAGGAAGGACTCCACGAGGATCACCTGGGGGATCGTCAGGGTCACGTAGATGACCACGACCCCCAGCAGGTTCGGCACGATGTGCCGGAGGATGATGCGCCCGGGTTTCACCCCGGACACCCGCGCCGCCTCGATGAACTCCCGCTGCTTCAGCCCCAGGGTCTGGCCCCGGACGATGCGCGCCATGTCGAGCCAGTTGCAGGCGCCGATGGCCACGAAGATCAGCAGGATGTTCCGGCCAAAGAGCACCATCAGCAGGATCACGAGGAACATGAAGGGCAGCGCGTAGAGGATATCGACGATGCGCATCATGAGGCGGTCGGCGCGCCCACCCAGGAAACCGGCAGTGGCGCCCCAGGCGATGCCAATGAGCATGCTGACCAGCGTGGAGACGACGCCCACCAGAAGCGACAGGCGCCCGCCCATCAAGGTGCGGGTAAAGAGGTCGCGGCCCAGGGAGTCGGTGCCGAAGAGATGATCGCCCGTCAGGGAAGGCGGTACGGCGATTTCGTTCCAGTTGGGTTTGTCGTAGCGGTGGTCGCTGAGCGAGGGGCCGACGAGCACGAGGAGCACCAGCGCGCCGAGGATGACGGCGGCCGCCATCGCCGCCCGGTTCTGGCGCAGGGTGGACCAGGCGTCGGTCCAGAGGCTGCGCGGGGCTTCGGGAATCGAGGTCGGGGGGATCGCGCCTAAAGGCGCTCCTACAGAGTTCATTCCCGGGACCTCGGGTCGAGCCAGCCGTAGATCAGGTCAACCAGGAAATTGAAGAGGATGATCAGCGCGCCGTAGAACACCACGATGCCGAGCACCAGGGTGTAGTCCCGGTTCAGTGCGCCCGTGACGAAGTAGCGGCCGAGACCCGGCAGGCCAAAGATCTGCTCGATCACCACTGAGCCGGTGATGAGGCCCGCAGTGGCGGGGCCCAGATAGGACACCACGGGTATGAGCGCGGGCTTCAGCGCGTGGCGGAACAGTATGGTCAGCGTGGAAAGGCCCTGAGCCCGGGCCGTGCGGATGTAGTTGCTGCGCAGAACCTCGATCATGCTGCCCCGGGTGAGCCGGGCGATGTAGGCCACCTGGGTAAGGGCCAGGGTGAACACCGGCAGGACGAGATTCTTCCAGCCGCCTTCGAGCAGGCTCGCTTCGCCCAGACCACCCGCCGGCAACCAGCCGAGATACACCGCGAAGACCAGCACCAGCAGCGGGGCCAGCACGAAGTTGGGCACGGAGATGCCCGTCATCGCGGCGGCCATGGTGGTGTAGTCCGTGGCCTTGTTCTGGCGGAGCGCCGCCAGGCTGCCGAGCGCCACGCCAGCGACGACGGCGATCAGCATCGCCAGGCCGCCCAGCTGGAGGGACACAGGAAAGCCGCTGGCGATCAGCTCGGTAACCGTGCGATCCCGATACTGAAATGAGGGGCCAAAGTCTCCCTGGGCCAGGTTCCACAGGTAGCGCCCGAATTGCTGCCAGAGGGGCTCGTCCAGGTGGTAGGCGGCCCGCAGGTTGGCCTCCACTTCCGGCGCCAGGCGCTTTTCGCTGTCGAAGGGACCGCCCGGCGCCATCCGCATCATGAAAAAGGTGACGGCGATGAGTATGAGCAGCGTCGGGATCGACTCGAGCAGGCGGCGGAAGAAGAGGCGCAGCACGGGGCGATCAGTGCTTCAGGATGCGGAAGTGACGGCTGTGGTGGTGGTCCATGATATTGCTCTCGTAGCCCGCCACCCAGGGCTTCACCATCTGCTTGCTCACGTAGTAGTAGATCGGCAGCATCGGCATGTCGTCCAGCATGACCCGCTCGGCTTCCTGAAGCAGCCCCATGCGCACCGCCGGATCTGCTTCCCGGGAGGCCTGGAGCAATAGCGAGTCGTAGCGCGGGTTGTTGTAGCTCATGTCGTTCAGGCCGTGCTTCGACTCCAGGATCTCGGCGAAGGTGTAGGGGTCGTTGTAGTCGCCGATCCAGCCGTAGCGGAACACCTGGGTGTCGATGCGGGTGCGGCGAGTCTGCAGGAACACCTGCCACTCCTGGTTCAGAATCTCCGTCTCCACGCCCAGCACGTCCCGCCACATGGCGGCCATGGCCACGGCGAGGCGCCGGTGGTTGATCTCCGTGTTGTGCAGGAGTTGCATGCGCAGCGGCTGCTCCGCCGAGTAACCAGCCTGGGCGTAGAGGCGGCGGGCTTCGGCGTTGCGCTGCTCCTGGGTCCAGGTGGCCCAGACCGGCTGCTGGTTCTGGTACCCGGTCACCGGGGGCACCCACGAATAAGCGGCAATCTCGCCAGCGCCCGTGATCTTGCCCACCAGGATGTCCCGGTCCAGCGCCATGGCCAGCGCCTTGCGCAGGGGGATGTTGTCCTTGAAGGGTGGCTGGGTGGTGTTGAAGCCATAGGAGTAGCTGCCGAGATAGGGCGCGATGTGCAGTTCAGCCGGCAGGTTCTTCCGGAGCCAGGGAATCTGCCGGTTCGGCACCGTCGAGGTCATGTCGAACTCATTGGCCCGGTAGCGTCTGAGCTCCGACTCCGCGTTCTCCACCGGGTAGTACCAGACCTCGTTGATGACGGTCTGGTCGTTATCCCAGTAATGCGTGTTCCGCACCAGCTGAATGTAGGACTGCACCACCCAGGCCTGCAGGCCGTAAGCGCCGTTGCTCACGAGATTCCCCGGCCGGGCGAACTTGTCGCCGAATTTCACGACAGAAGGCCTATGGACGGGGTAGGTGCTGGAGTGGGTCAGCAGGCCCAGCAGGTAGGGGGTTGGGGAGTGCAGGCGGATCTCCAGCGTGCGCTCGTCGATAGCCCGAACCCCCAGCCGGTCGACGGGCAGACTGCCGTTGACCACCTCGTAGGCATTGTCGATGGGGTAAAGAATCGCGGAGTACTCGGAGAGGGTGGCCGGATCTGCACTACGCCGGAGGCCGAAGGCGAAATCCTCGGCCACCACCGGGTCGCCATTGCTCCAGCGGCCCCTGGGCTGCAGCTTGAAGGTGTAGACGCGGCCATCCTCACTGATGGTCCAGCTCTCGGCGGCGCCGGGGATCAAGGTGCCGTCCGGCGCTTCGGTGACAAGGCTCTCGAAGAGATCCCGCAGCACGTTGGAGGAGGTCACGCCCTCGGCCCGGTGGGGATCCAGGGACTCCGGCTCGGCGCCATTGCCCTTGCGCAGGATTTGTTCGGCAGCCAGTTCCTGGCCTGAGGCACCGCCCACCTGGACAGTCTGGGGTGTGGGCAGGGACGCCTCGTCGCCGGGCCGGCTGCAGGCGGCCAGCAGTGCTGCGGCCGTCAGCGCCGGGAGCCACCAGCGCCACTCCGCCACTAACTGGGTCACCCGGCAGCGCCCGCCAGCGGGCGCGAACGCCGTTTCTTGAGATGGACCAGCAGCAGCGACACCGCCACCGGCGTCACGCCGGGGATGCGGGACGCCTGCCCCACCGTGGCTGGCCGCTGCCGCGCCAGCTTCTGCCGGATCTCGTGGGACAGGCCGTGAATCAACCCGTAGTCCAGGTCGTCCGGGAGGGGCAGCTCGTCGCTACCCCGGCTGCGCTCGATCTCGTCCTGCTGGCGCTTCACGTAGCCGGCGTAGCGAACTTCGATCTCCACCTGCGCGTCGATCTGCTCGGCAAGCTCCGGATATTCACCGGCGGCAGCCATCCGGGGGCCGACCTTTTCCAGCGAGGTCAGCCAGGCGTAGTCCACGTCGGGGCGCCTGAGCAGGTCCAGGGCGCGCTGCGCTTCTCGCAGCACCGGGCGCAACACCGGCCGCACCACCTCGCCGAGGGGCGGCTCCAGCGCCGCATCGGCGGGCTGGATGATAATTCCGGCCAGGCGCTCCCGCTCTGTCGCGATGGCTTCCTGCTTGGTGCTGAAGACCTGCCAGCGGTGGTCGTCTACCAGACCGAGCTGCCGGCCCCGGGGCGTGAGGCGCGCGTCGGCGTTGTCTTCCCGCAGCAGCAGACGGTGTTCGGCACGGCTGGTGAACATCCGGTAGGGCTCGGTGGTGCCCCGGCTGATCAGGTCGTCGACCAGCACGCCCAGATAGGCCTCGTCCCGCCGGGGTGACCAGGGCTCGGCATCCCGGGCGGCCAGCGCCGCGTTGATGCCGGCGATGAGGCCCTGGGCGGCGGCCTCCTCGTAGCCAGTCGTGCCGTTGATCTGCCCGGCGAACCAGAGCCCGGCAAGGCTGCGGGTCTCCAGGGTGTTCCGCAGACCCCGGGGGTCGAAGTAGTCGTACTCGATGGCGTAGCCCGGCCGGGTGAGGTGGGCGTTTTCGAAGCCGGGGATCGTGCGCACGAAGGCCTGCTGCACGTCGTAGGGCAGGCTGGTGGAAATGCCGTTGGGGTACAGCTCCGTGGAGTTCAGGCCCTCGGGCTCGACGAAGATCTGGTGGGAGTCCTTGTCGGCAAAGCGCACGATCTTGTCTTCCACCGACGGGCAGTAGCGGGGGCCGACGCCTTCGATCACGCCCGTGTACATGGGCGAGCGGTCCAGGGCGTTGCGGATCAGGTCGTGGGTCGCGGCGGTGGTCCGCGTGATGTGGCAAGGCACCTGCCGGGGATGGTCTGCCCGGCGGCCGAGAAACGAGAACACGGGCCGGGGCGTGTCGCCGTGCTGGACCGTCATCGCGCTGAAGTCGACGGAGCGGGCATCGATGCGGGGCGGCGTGCCGGTCTTGAGGCGGCCCACGTCGAAAGGCAATTCCCGGAGGCGCGCGGCCAGGCCCACTGAGGCGGGGTCACCGGCGCGGCCGCCGGAGTAGTTCGTGAGGCCCACATGAATGCGGCCGGCCAGGAAGGTCCCGACCGTGAGCACGACGGCCCGGGCCTGAAAGCGCAGTCCGGACTGGGTGACCACGCCGGTGACGCGGTCGCCGGCGACGATCAGGTCGTCCACGCCCTGCTGGAACAGGAGCAGGTTTGGTTGGGCGTCGAGCAGCCCGCGCACGGCCTGGCGATAGAGCGCCCGGTCGGCCTGGGCCCGGGTGGCGCGCACGGCCGGTCCCTTGCTGGAATTGAGAGTGCGGAAGTGGATGCCGGCCTGGTCGGCAGCCCGGGCCATGAGCCCGCCCAGCGCGTCGATCTCCCGGGCGAGATGGCCCTTGCCGATGCCGCCGATGGCGGGGTTGCAGCTCATCTGGCCGACGGTTTCCAGATTCTGGGTCAGCAGCAGCGTGCGGGCGCCCAGGCGCGCGGCGGCCGCGGCAGCTTCGGTGCCCGCATGGCCACCGCCCACCACGATCACATCAAAGGTATTGCTGCCCGTCATCGGTGGGCATTCTAGCCGCCGCCCAGCGGCGGTGTTGGCGGCGGCGGTGGCGCCGGGACAGGGGGCCGTCGGGTTGATGCGTTATGGCAAGGAATTTACCCGGAACCTCGTCACAGTTTGGGCGGCGGGGGTGTGCGAGCATCGTCGGCAATAAAGATCGGCATCACGCCGGCAATAAGAAGAAGTTCAACTATGGAAGCGCCCGCCCTGCCCGCATCTTTGGCCGTTGTGCCTGCTGGCACCGGTCCTGGCCGGGTCGATCGTCGCGCCGCCCTGCTCTATGCGGTCTGGGCCGGCATTGCGGCGCTGGCCCACGGAACTGGCGCAGTGCCCCTGCCTTCCGGAGCTGCCCTGATCCTGGGTCTGGGCAGCGCTCTGACCCTGGGCCTGTTCCTGGCGTTGGGCCGTCTGCCCGAGGCGGAACAGCCCTCCGCTGCGCTGCTGGCAGCCACCCAGTCCCTGATGGGCATCGTCTGGTCCACCCTGTTTGCCTGGTACGCCGCCGGGTCTCCCGCGGGCGCCGTGCTGAGCGTGGGGATGTACCTGTCGGCCATCGCGCTGGCCGTGCCGGCCGCGAGCCTGCCCGTGCTGGCCCGCCTGATGTCCGCCGCCGCTCTGGCGAGCATCGCGGTGCCGCTGCTCCACCAGGGTGTTCTGGTGCAGACGGGTGGCTCCATCACTGCGGCGACCCTGCTGCCCTCGCTGCTGCCGAGTCTGGTGCTCTGTGTGTTGCTGGCGGCCATCTATCTGGCCGCCCGGACTCTGGCGAGCGCCCGGGAGCAACTGCAGGCGCGCAATGCCGAACTGCAGGCCGGCATCGAGCGGATCACCCGCCGGGCGGAGCGGGACCAGCTCACCAACTCCTACAACCGGCACTCCATTCTGGAGATGGTAGCCCGGGAGCGGTCCCGGGCGGACCGGGGTGGCCAGGATCTGTGCTTGTGCCTGCTGGACATCGACCACTTCAAGAACATGAACGACCAGTACGGCCACCAGACCGGGGACCGGATCCTGGCGGCCTTTGCGCGGCGGGTGCGCGGGGCCCTGCGAACCATGGACACGGTGAATGCCGCCGCACTGCCCGTCACGCTGAATGGGGACCACAGCGAGCCGCTCACTGCCGGCCGCAGCGCCTTCGGTCGGATCGGCGGCGAAGAGTTCATCGTGCTGCTGCCGGAGACCGCACTGCGCGGCGCCCTCCGGGGCGCTGAACGCATCCGCCACGCCGTGGTGCGCCGGCCCTTCGAGGGGCTGCATCACGTCACCGTGTCCATCGGCATCGCCGAGTATCGTCCCGGGGAAACGGTGTCGAGCCTGATCGGGCGGGCCGACGAAGCGCTCTACGCCGCGAAGCACGCGGGCCGTAACCAGGTCCACTGCGCCACCACGGAAGGCGGCCGCAGCGCCATCGTGATGCCCACGTTCATGAAGAGCACCGGCCCGTAGGAGCGCCTTCAGGCGCGATTCACTATCGATCGCGCCTGAAGGCGCTCCTACGGGGCCGTCCTCAATAGTCAGCCGGGTCGGCGGTGGCTTGCTGCTTGAGCTGAGCGGCAGTCTCCCGCCCCAGATAGCGGTCGATGAGCCAGTGCACCGCGTAGATTGCTGGTGTCAGGGCCAGGGCCGCCAGAAACTTGTAGGCGTAGTTCACCGTCCCGATCGCAAGGAACTGGTTCAGCGGCCATTGCTGGGGCCCCAGGACAAAGGCGATGTACAGCACGACGAAGCTGTCCACGAACTGGGACACGAGCGTTGAGCCGGTGGCCCGCAGCCAGATCAGGCGTTCCCCTGTGACCTGCCGGATACGGTGAAAGATCGCCACATCCAGCAGCTGGCCGATCAGGAACGCCACCAGCGACCCGACAATCACCCACATGCCCTGCCCGTAGATAGCGGCGAAGGCCGTCTGCAGATTCTCCACGCCCTGATTCTGGAAGGATGTCACCCACCAGTCCGCCGGTGAAAGCTGGATGACCACCCAGGCGATCAGGAACGCGTAGGAGATCAGCGCCACCGCCAGAAAAGACAGGAACTGCACGCCATTGCGGCCGTAGTACTCGTTCACCACGTCCGTTATGAGGAAAACCACCGGCCAGAGGATCACGCCCGACGTGAAGTTCAGGGTGCCGGTCTGCCCGAACAGCGACCAGTTGAAGGGCTGGAGGCC
Organism: Arsukibacterium tuosuense; assembly: GCA_945872065.1. Classification (GTDB taxonomy): domain Bacteria; phylum Pseudomonadota; class Gammaproteobacteria; order Steroidobacterales; genus SHZI01. The sequence continues at coordinate 42,478 of CAMBYH010000011.1, read as the reverse complement.
GAGCGGTTCCGGCCTCAAAGCCCATCGCGTTCACGTGGTTCTCGAGGAGGACTCCACTCATGACCGTCGCTGAGGCTTCGTCATAGCGTCCCGCTGTGCGCAACCCGGCTGCCATCGCCTGCTGACCTCAAGCGGAAGCTACTGGAATGATTGGGTCCCCGCCGGTCAATTCACTTGCCGATGCAGAACTTACCGAAGATCTCCCCCAGCAAATCGTCGCTCGTAAACTCCCCGGTGATCTCCGCCAGGGCGTGCTGAGCCGCCCGCAGTTCCTCCGCCAGCAACTCCCCGGCCCGACTCTGCTCCAGCTGCTCCCGCCCCGCGTCGAAATGTGCCCGCGCGCGGCGGATGCTGTCCACATGTCGCTGCCGGGCGATCACGGTGCCTTCACCCGGATCACCGAAGCCAGCCCTGTCCTTAATCGCCTGGCGCAGCTGATCGAGGCCAGCCCCGGTCAGCGCCGACAGCGCGACCTGCTGAGGATCCTGTCCGGAAGCCAGCCCCGGTGCCTCCCCCGTCACGTCGATTTTGTTCCGCACCACGATCACCGGCACGCCATCCGGCACCTCAGCCAGCAGCGCCTCAACCGATCCCGGATCGCTCGCATCCACCACCAGCAGCGTCAAATCAGCGACGGCGAGCTGGCCGCGGGCGCGCTGCACCCCTACCCGCTCAATCACATCCGCAGTCTCCCGCAAGCCGGCCGTGTCCACGATGTGTACCGGCAGGCCGTCGATTGCCAGATGCTCCCGGACCAGGTCCCGGGTCGTGCCGGGCTGGTCCGTGACGATGGCCGCCTCGTAGCCGGCCAGCCGGTTGAGCAGGCTCGACTTGCCACTGTTGGGGCGCCCCGCAATCACCACGTGAATGCCGTCCCGGAGCAGGCGGCCCTGGCGCGCTGCAGTCTCAATACGCGTGAACTCGACGGCTACGGTGTCCAGGCGACGGCGCAGCTCATCAGTCCCGAGAAAATCGATCTCCTCCTCCGGAAAGTCGATGGCCGCCTCCACGTACATGCGCAGCGCCGTCACCTGCTCGTTCAGGCCAAGGATCGCCGCCGAGAACTCGCCCGAGAGGGAGCGTTGCGCGGCCCGCGCCGCGGCTTGTGAGCCCGCGTCGATGAGGTCGGCGACAGCCTCCGCCTGCAACAGGTCCAGTTTGTCATTCAGGAAGGCCCTCTCGGAAAACTCGCCGGGCTTCGCCAGCCGGGCACCGAGTGCAACGACCCGGGCCACGAGCATGTCGAGGAGCACGGGGCCGCCATGGGCCTGCAGTTCCAGCACGTCTTCCCCGGTGTAGGAATTCGGCGCGGGAAAGTACAGCGCCAGGCCGGTATCGAGGGTCTGCCCGTCCCCACCCCGGAAGGCGTGGAGCGTGGCCAGGCGCGGCGCCGGGCAACTGCCGAGTATGGTCTCGGCTATGGCGCGTACGCCGGGTCCCGAGATGCGGACGATCCCCACCCCACCACGCCCCGCCGGTGTCGCGCGGGCGACGATGGTCGTGGGCAGTGGCTGCCCGGCACCCAAGCTAGTCGGCGCCCAGCACCTTGTTGATGCGCCACTGCTGGGCGATCGAGAGTACGGAGTTGGTCAGCCAGTAGAGAACCAGACCAGCGGGAAAAAACGCGAAGAAGCCAGTGAACACGATCGGCATGATCTGCATCATCTTGGCCTGCACGGGGTCCGGCGGCGGCGGGTTCAGCTTCTGCTGGAAAAACATGGCTGCACCCATCAGCAGGGGCAGGATGAAGAACGGGTCCTTCGACGACAGGTCGGTAATCCAGAGCGCGAACGGCGCCTGGCGCATCTCGACACTTTCGAGGAGCACCCAGTAGAACGCGATGAAGAACGGAATCTGCACCAGCATGGGCAGGCAGCCCGCGGCAGGATTGATCTTCTCTTTCTTGTAGAGCTCCATGAGCGCCGTGCTCATGGCCTGGCGGTCGTCCTTGTAACGTTCCTGCAGCGCCTTCATGCGGGGCTGCAGCTTGCGCATGCCCGCCATGGACCGGCCGCTCGTCTCGCTCAGCTTGTAGAAGACCAGCTTGATCAGCAGGGTTACCAGAATGATGGTGAGACCCCAGTTGTGGACCAGTTTGTGCACATTGTCGAGCAGCCAGAACATGGGCTGGGCCAGCAGCGTCAGCCGCCCGTAGTCCACAGTGAGCTCGAGCCCCGGCGCGGTGGCTTCGAGCTGGTCCTGCAACTTGGGGCCAATGAAGAGTTTGGCACTGAACTGAGCCGAACTCGCCGGGGCGATGGACTGCCGTGGGCCGATCGCGCTGACCAGGAACTTGCCGTCTGCGAAGCTGCCGTTATAAATCCAGCTTTCCGCCGCGGGCGGGATGGCGGCCGTCAGGAAGTGGTGCTGAATGGCACCAAACCAGCCCTGGACAACAGTCTGCGTGAAGGGCGTCGTCGGCAGGTCTTCCACATCCAGTTTGGAGTACTTGTTGCCGTCGTAGGCCACGGGGCCGTTGAAGGAGTAGGTCTCGACATCAAACATGCTCTGGTTGGGCGGCGTAAACAGCCGCTGCATCTGCAGGTACTCGGCGGTCTCGTAGGGCAACGCGCTGTTGTTCTGGACGGTGTAATCCAGATCGATTTCGTAGCCACCCGGACGGAGGGTGTAGGTCTTGGTGACCACAATGCCGGTGGGACTTGTCCAGGTGAGCGGTACCTTCAGTTCGCTGGCACCAGGGGCCAGAGTAAAGCTCGTGGTGGGGCTGGTGAACGTCGCCAGGTGGTTGGCCTCGGGCTGGCCATCCGCTGCGCGCAGCCCGCCCTGAAGAACAAAGAGGCGCTCCGGTTTGGTGGAGAGCAGCTCCACTGGCACGTCGGGCTCATCTTTGTGGACGGGGTAAGCCGGCAGCAAGGTGTCGACAATGTTGCCGCCGACGGTATCGATGACCAGATCCAGGACATCCGTCCGCACCTGGATGCGGGTCGACGGCGCCGCGGCCGCCGGCGCTGCGTCGGCCGGGGCGTTCAGGGCTGGGGTTGCGACTGGCGGCAGTGCCCCGGGCAGGGCCGGCAGGGATGGGGGTGCCAGCGGCGCGGCCGTTGCCGGCGTTGCGGCACTGCCGTTGGTGACCGCGGTGGTCCCTGCCGCAGTGGCCACCGGTTTGGGCGCGAAGGTGGTCTGCCAGGTCTGCACCGTCAGCCAGACCAGCATGAGCAGGCCGACCCAGAGAAAAATCCGCAGGTTGTCCGTAGTCACGTGATGCTCTTCCCTGTCGAGTGGCCTACTGGCTTGCTGGCGCCGGCAATCACCCGGACCCAATGTTTTTCGAGGCTCGCCACCAACTCACTGCTGGGGGCTGCTTGCGCTGCATCCCGGGCCAGCACCACGAGATCCACGGCGGGTAGGCCTGCTGCCCGCAACCGGAAACTTTCCCGGACCAGCCGCCGGAGGCGGTTGCGGCCGACAGCCAGACGGACTCTCTGCTTTGAGATCGCAAAGCCGAGGCGGGATCGATTCAGGAGGTTCGGGTTGAAAAGAATGGTGAAGAACCGATCCGCTGACCGCTGGCCGTTCTGAAAGACGTTATCAAATTCTGTCCCGTGCAACAGCCGCAGCTGCCGGGGGAAGCTTTGCTCGTGTTTGCCCGCGGACTGGGTGGGAAGCGGGGCGATCGGGATCTTCCCTGGGGATGCGTGGCAGCGGCGCGGGGCAGTCAGACCGTGCTGATCGCCGCCGCACCCTCACCGCCGTCCCTAGACCGTGAGGCGGGCCCGGCCCTTGGCACGCCGGCGCTTGATGACGAGGCGCCCGGCGCGAGTGGCCATGCGAGCCCGAAACCCGTGGGTGCGGGCGCGCTTCAGTTTGCTGGGCTGGTAGGTTCTTTTCATGAAGAAATTCGCCGAAAAACAAAAGGATGGGTATACGCGGAGGCCGGAAGGTTAAGGAGCCGCCCTGCGCGTGTCAAGAGCGGTCGGGCCTGTGGATAAGTCGTTGGTCGCCAGCTAGACTGTGCCACTCCCCTTTCCACAACCATAATCAGATTCACGGGGTGAATCCGTGCAGTCTCCTCTCTGGGGCCGCTGCGTCCAGCAGTTGCGGTCCGACCTGCCTGAACAGCAGTTCAACACCTGGATCCGGCCCTTGCAGGGCGTGGAAGAAGGCCAGGTGCTGCGGCTGCTGGCGCCCAATCGCTTTGTGGTCGATTGGGTAAACAGCAACTGCCTGGACAAGATCATCGAGTTTCTCCGGGAAGCGCCCGGCACGACCGTGCGGGTCGAGGTGGGCAGCCTGGCCAACCTGCAGCGACCCGCCCTCCCCGTTGGGGGCAAGCCCCGGGTTGGAGCTGCCATTGGCGGCAGGCTGAACCCTGACTACACCTTCGAGAAATTTGTCGAGGGCAAGAGTAACCAGATGGCCCGGGCAGCGGCCTTGCAGGTCAGCAGCAATCCGGGCCGTGGCTACAACCCCCTGTTCATCTATGGGGGCGTCGGGCTTGGCAAAACGCACCTCATGCAAGGCATTGGCCATGTCATCGTCGCGAACCGACCGGAGGCACGGGTGGCCTATGTGCACTCGGAGCAGTTCGTGGGGGATATGGTTCGTGCACTGCAACACAACACCATCAACGAGTTCAAGGCAGCTTACCGGTCGCTGGATGCCCTGCTGATCGACGACATCCAGTTTTTCGCCAACAAGGAACGCTCCCAGGAAGAGTTCTTCCACACCTTCAACGCTCTGCTAGAGGAGCAGCGTCAGGTCATCCTCACCTGCGACAGATACCCCAAGGAAGTCAATGGCTTAGAGGAGAGGCTGAAGTCCCGGTTCGGCTGGGGTCTGACGGTCTCCATCGACCCTCCCGAGCTCGAGACCAGCGTCGCGATCCTGATGAGCAAGGCTGCAGCAGCCCGCAAGGAGCTCCCCGAAGAGGTGGCCTTTTTCATCGCCCAGCGGATCAGATCCAACGTGCGGGAACTGGAAGGTGCGTTGCACCGGGTGATGGCCACCTCCACATTTACAGGCCGTCCCATCACCCTGGAGTTTGCCAAGGACGCCCTGCGGGATCTCCTGGCGGTGCAGGACCGGCTGGTAACGATCGAGAACATCCAGAAGACGGTGGCCGAGTACAGCAAGGTCCGGGTTTCCGACCTGTTGTCCAAACGCCGTAACCGGTCGATTACCCGGCCCCGGCAGATTGCGATGAGTCTGGCCAAGGAATTGACCAACCACAGTCTCCCGGAGATCGGTGATCAGTTCGGCGGGCGGGATCACACGACGGTGTTGCACGCCTGTCGGCGGGTGAAACTGCTGCGGGAATCCGAGTCCCGGGTGCGCGAGGATTACCAGAACCTGATACGGATTCTGACGGCCTGAAGACGACGTGGATATCCGTTGCACGGCAAGTGGGTAACTTGTAGATAACTATTGGCGGGTTAGCGGCACACAGGTTGTGCACAGGTGCTACATTGTCTGTCCGGGGGTAACCCCACAGGCGAAAGTGGAAAAAAAGGCCGCTTTTTAAAGCTCCGGATGGGGTTTATCAACAGCGAGGGTGTAGGCTAATAATAACTACTATGTCTTTAAAACTTAAGACCAGTAATTATAGAGTCCGTACTGAATAGGATCGCAGGATGAAGTTCACAACCACACGCGCCACGCTGCTGAAGCCCATTCAGGCTGTCATTGGAGTGGTCGAGCGCCGACAGACAATGCCGATTCTCGCCAACGTACTTTTTGTGGTGCGGGGCCAGGAGCTGGCGGTTACAGCAACCGACCTGGAGGTTGAGCTCGTGGCGCGGGTACCGCTGGATAAAGCGGATTCCGCTGGTGAAGTAACGGTGCCGGGACGCAAGCTTCTGGATATCTGTCGCGCCCTGCCTGATGACGCCACGGTGCAGGTGCAACTCGACGGTGATCGCCTCGTCATCAAGTCCGGAAGGTCGCGGTTCGTCCTGGGCACTTTGCCCGCCGCAGAGTTTCCGGTGGTTGAGGAGGTTGAAGCGGCTCAAACCCTCGCTCTCAGCCAGCCAGATTTGCGCAAGCTTCTGGAGAAGACTCATTTCGCGATGGCGCAGCAGGATGTTCGCTATTACCTGAACGGTCTCCTGTTGGAGACGGGCGACAAGCTGGTGCGGGCGGTAGCGACGGACGGCCACCGGCTGGCCCTTTGTGAATTGGCGATAGAAGCTCAGACCAACAAGGCCAAGGGCAAGAAGCCGGAAGGTCACCAGGTCATCATTCCCCGGAAGGGCGTTCAGGAGCTGCAGCGGCTGCTGTTGGGGGATGGCGGGGTAGTACTGGCTATCAGTAGTAATCACGTTCGCGCCACGATCGGCGAGATTCGCTTCACTTCGAAGCTTATTGACGGTCGTTTCCCCGATTATGAGCGGGTCATACCGAAACCCCAGGGTAACGTCCTGCGGGCGGGCCGGGATGTTCTGCGTCAGGCGCTGCAGCGCGCCGCCATCCTGTCCAACGAGAAGTATCGGGGTGTCCGGCTCGAACTGGCCGACGCTACGCTTCGGGTCCAGGCGAACAACCCGGACCAGGAGGAGGCCCGGGATGAAATCGAAGTCGAGTACAAAGGGCAGGCTCTGGAGATCGGCTTTAACGTCAATTACCTGCTGGATGCGATCGCCGCGGTGGATGGGGAGCAGGTTGAGCTGGGATTCGTCGATGCCAACAGCAGCTGCCTCATCAGCGGCGTCGGGTCGGTCCAGTCCCGGTACGTCGTGATGCCCATGCGGCTCTGAGGTGAAAGTGCCCGCTCCGGCCCCGGTCATCGCCGAGGTCCAGCTCGGGTCCTTCAGATGCTTCGAGACAGCCCGGCTTCAGCCGGGCCCGGCCTTTAATCTCATCGCCGGGAGCAATGCTTCCGGCAAGACCAGTATCCTGGAGGCTCTCTACTTCCTGGGCCGGGGCATTTCCTTTCGGGCCGCCCGGGCGGAAGCTGCCATTCGGTTCGACGCCGAGCGCTGCACGCTATTCGGCCGGGTGGCTGTCGGCCTTGCCAGCCGGGTGGGCCTGGAGGTTTCCCGATCTGAGGGCTCCACCATCCGGGTTGATGGGGCGGCCGGAACTCGGGCCGACCTGGCCCGGGCCCTCCCAACGCAGATTCTGGAGCCGGCCAGCCATGAGCTCGTCAGCGGCCCGCCAGCGGGACGGCGGCAGTTCCTGGATTGGGGCGTGTTCCACGTGGAACCCTCGTTTCTGCCAGCCTGGCAGCGCTACCGCCGGTCCCTGCAGCAGCGCAACGCCGCCCTGAAAGCACGCAATGCAGCAGCTGCCTGGAATTGGGACGACAGCCTTGTCGCCGAGGGTCTGGTGGTGGATCAATGCCGCCGAAGCCTGATGTCCCTGTTGCAGCCTGCTGTCCAGGCGGTCGGCCAAAGACTCCTGGGCGCTGGGGCTGAGATTGAGCTGGGCTACCTGCCAGGCTGGGCCGACGGCACCAGCCTCGGGGAGACGTTGGTCGGCAGTCGGGAGCGGGATCTGCAGCTGGGCACCAGTACGGTGGGACCCCACCGGGCAGACTTCCGGATCACCCTACACACCCGCCGGGCCCGGGACACGGTCTCCCGGGGCCAGGAAAAGTTGGTGGTTGCCGCGCTGACTCTGGCGCAGGTGCAGTTGGTGGCCACCAGCCGTGCCCAGACCGTAGTTCTGCTTCTGGACGAACCTGGTGCCGACCTGGACCGGGGAAACCTTGCTCGCCTTCTCGAAGTCGTTGCAGACGCGCCGGTCCAATCCTTTGTGACCTCCCTAGATCCCTCCGCCGTCCCGTTGCCCAAAGATGCCCACACGTTTCACGTGGAACGCGCCGGAGCCGCCAGTTTTGCTATAATTCCTGGTTAGTAATCCGGGGTCTTTCATGGTTGATTCAGAACGCTACGACTCCAGTAATATCAAGGTCTTACGGGGCCTCGACGCTGTCCGTAAACGCCCCGGCATGTACATCGGCGATACCGATGACGGCACCGGCCTCCACCACATGGTTTTTGAGGTGGTCGATAACGCCATCGATGAGGCTCTGGCCGGGTTCTGCACCAATATCACCGTCACCATCCACGCGAACGAAGCCGTCACAGTCACCGACGATGGCCGCGGTATCCCCGTAGATATCCACCCGGAGGAGGGGAAGTCCGCCGCCGAGGTGATCATGACTGTCCTCCACGCAGGCGGTAAGTTCGACAGCAACTCCTACAAAGTCTCCGGCGGCCTCCACGGCGTCGGCGTGTCCGTCGTCAACGCGCTGTCCGAGACCCTGGACCTGACCATCCATCGGGAGGGCCAAACCCACCAGCAGCGTTACCGTCTGGGCGAGCCGGAGGCCGATCTGGTCGTGGTTGGCGAGACCAAGCGCCGGGGAACCGTTATTCGGTTCCGCCCAAGCCCGGAGATTTTCACCAATATCCAGTTTCACTACGACATCCTGGCCAAACGGCTCCGGGAACTCTCTTTCCTGAACCAGGGCGTACGCATCCACCTGTTGGACGAGCGGGACGGGAAGGAAGACGTCTTCGAGTTCGACGGGGGCATCAAGGCATTCGTCGTCCACCTGAACCGGAACAAGCAGCCGATCCATGGCACCGTCATCTACTTTTCCCGCACGGTTGACCTGATCACGGTCGAGTGCGCCCTGCAGTGGAACGACGGGTACCAGGAGAACATGTTCTGCTACACGAACAACATTCCCCAAAAGGATGGAGGCACGCACCTCTCCGGTTTCCGCGCTGCCCTGACCCGCACGCTTAACACCTACATCGAGAAAGAGCTCACTTCCCGCAAGGAAAAGGTTGCCACCACCGGCGACGACGCCCGCGAGGGACTCACCGCGGTGCTCTCGGTGAAGCTGCCAGATCCGAAATTCTCTTCCCAGACCAAGGACAAGCTGGTTTCCTCAGAGGTCAAAGCCGCTGTTGAGACGATGGTCGCGGAGTACCTCGAGGCGTTCCTGCTCGAGCACCCGGCCGAAGCCAAGATCGTGGCCGCCAAGCTGATCGATGCGGCGCGAGCGCGGGAAGCCGCGCGCAAGGCCCGGGAAATGACCCGTCGCAAGGGCGCGCTGGATATCGCGGGCCTGCCCGGCAAGCTGGCCGACTGTCAGGAAAAGGATCCGGCGCTGTCGGAACTGTTCCTGGTGGAGGGCGACTCCGCAGGCGGCTCTGCGAAACAGGGCCGGGACCGACGCACCCAGGCAGTGCTCCCGCTCAAGGGAAAAATCCTGAACGTCGAGAAAGCCCGCTTCGACAAAATGCTGGCGTCTGCGGAGGTTGGCACCCTGATCACCGCACTTGGCTGCGGCATCGGCCGGGAGGATTTCGATCCGGACAAACTGCGCTATCACCGGATCATCATCATGACGGACGCCGACGTGGATGGCTCCCACATCCGCACCCTTCTGCTGACGTTCTTTTACCGGCAGATGCCCCAGCTGGTGGAGCGTGGCCACATCTATATCGCGCAACCGCCGCTGTACAAGGTCAAGCGGGGCAAGCAGGAAACCTACGTCAAGGACGATGTCGAGCTGAACACTCTGTTGCTCCGGTCCGCTCTCGACGGCGCAGCGCTGCATGCGAACCCCCGGGACCTTCCTCTCCAGGGCGAGGCACTGCGGACCATTGCAGAACAGTTCATTCTCGTCACCGCCGTAATCCAGCGGATTGCCCGCCGTTACGACCCTCGCGTCCTAGAACAATTGCTGTTCCAGCCCGAGATGGTCCCTGCCCGTTACACCGATCGTGCCTGGCTTACCGAGTGGGCAGCAGGACTCCAGAAGTCCCTCGCGGCAGCACCGGACGCCGGTGGTGTGGTCTATCGGGTCGAACTTACCGAAAATGACGAAGGGCCCCAGGGCTTCGCCATCCTTCGCGCCCGGCACGGGGTGGATGAGCGTGCCGAACTGCCACTGCGCTTCTTCGCGTCTCCCGAGTACCGCAAGATCGCCGAACTCGGCAACAGCCTGCACGGCCTGGTTGACGCCGATGGCTACGTGGTCCGGGGTGAACAGCGCCGGGACGCCGCCAGTTTTCGCGACGCCATGGAATGGCTGATGGCCGAGGCGCGCCGGGGTCAGACTATCCAGCGCTACAAGGGCCTTGGTGAGATGAATCCGGAGCAGCTCTGGGAGACCACCGTCAATCCCGCCACCCGTCGTCTCCTCCAGGTGCGCATCGAAGACGCCGTGGCAGCCGACGAGGTCTTTACGACACTCATGGGCGATCAGGTTGAGCCTCGCCGGGAGTTCATCGAGCGCAACGCGCTGGCCGCCGAGAACCTCGACGTCTAGTCTTCCGATCCGGCGCTCCGCAGCTCTGCCACCTGGGCTTCAATCCAGTTCTGGATCTGCTCGTTGACCTTGCGGGGCTCCTGACCCGCCGGGTCCACGGGAGGGCCAATGCGGAAGGTCACGGTGCCCGGGCGTTTGCGCCAGCCTCGCCGGGGCCAGAAGTCGCCCGCATCGTGGGCCACTGGCACCAGCAGCCGGCCAGCCGCCTGGGCCAACAGGACGCCACTGACGCCATAGCGCCGGGTAGTGCCCGACGGCATCCGCGTGCCCTCGGGAAAGATCATCACCCAGTGACCTTGTTCCAGGCGGGCCTTGCCCTTGGCCAGCACCTGGGCAACGGCCCGCTGGCCTGCGCCCCGATCGATGGCAATGGGACTGATGGCTGCCACGGCCCAGCCCAGAAATGGGCCCCAGAGCAGTTCCCGCTTCACGACCCAGCACTGGCGGGGAAACATAAGAAACTGCACCAGCGTTTCGTAAGCCGAGGAATGCTTGAGCAGGACCACGGCATTCCTTGCCGGAATGTTCTCCATGCCTTCGACCCGATAGTTGAGGCCACAGAGCTTCTGCAGGAGCCAGAAGACGCAGCGAATCCAGGCGACAACGAGTGAGTAGGACACCCCGTCGCCCCAGAGCCGGCCGATCACCACTATGATGCTCCAGAGCACGACACTCAGGGACACGAGTGCGGTGAACAGCACTGAGCGCAGGACGAGCATCAGGACTTCTCCCGCTCTTCGATCAGTTGCCGTGCTGCTGCCGAGAGGTCGGGAAACACCTCGACAGCCGCACCCGCCTCCAGACCCTGTTCGGTCTGCGCACCATTCCCAGTCCGCACCAGAATTGCCCGGCCTCCGACCTGCCAGGCCGCCTCCAGATCCCGGCGCGAGTCGCCAATGCAGGGTATGCCAGCAAGGGTGACGCCAAAGCGCCCCTCGATCTGCCGGAGCAAACCAGGGAGCGGCTTGCGGCACGCGCAGCCTTCCTCCGGACGGTGGGGGCAGAAGAATATTCCAGCCAGCCGGCCGCCGGCAGCTTCTACCGTGAGCGTCATCCTGGCGTGGATCGCGGCCAGTGTGTCGGCGCTGAACAGCCCGCGACCTACCCCGGACTGGTTACTGGCCACTACGACCGTGAATCCTGCATGAGTGAGTGCTGAGATGGCCTCGATGCTGCCAGGAACTGGTAGCCACTCATCGGGCGTGCGGATGAAGTCCGGCGATTCCTGGTTGATGACGCCATCCCGATCCAGGATGACCAGACGGGGCTGTGTGCCAGTAGCCACTGCTCGGGATGGGGCCCGGCGATCTCAGCTGCTGGGCGTAGCCAGGCAGGACAGATCGGCGACATCCAGAAACAGACCCTGCAGCCGGCGGAGTTGCGCGAGCCGGTTGTTGCGCAACGCCGGCGCCGGCGCCATCACCAGCACCGCCGCGAAGAAACCATCCACGGGGCCCTTGAGCGCGGCCAGGTCCTGCAGGGCCTGACGATAGTCCCGCTTGTCGACGTGCTTCCGATGCGTGCCGGCCACCTTCTCGATGGCAGCATGCAAGGTTCCCTCTTCAGCGAACTCGAACAGCGCCGGATCAACCTGGTGATCGCCCTCAACCACCGTCTTGAGGATGTTGGCGATACGCTTGTTGGCCACGGCCAGACCCTCTGCTTCTGCGAGACCGAGGAACGCCCGGACGCCAAGCAGGCGAGCGTGGAAATCCACCGGGGACACGGGACGTCTCAGCCGGACCGCCTCAAAGACATCTGCGGTGACCGTTCCGGCCGGCAAGGCGGGTGCCAGGCCATCGAGATACCAGGCACGCCCGCGCTCGACGATGAAGTCATACAACTCGCTGGCCAGGCTCTCCGGATCCTTCACGGTTACGGGCTGCAGGGCAATCGCCCGGGACAGGAGCTGCGGCAGATCCAGATCCACGCCGTCTTCCACCAGAATCCGCAACAGTCCCAGCGCCGCCCGGCGCAGTCCAAAAGGATCCTTGGTGCCGCTGGGCCGCTTGCCGAGAGCAAACACGCCCGCGAGGGAATCCGCCCTGTCCGCAATGGCGAGCGCCCGTCCCCCGGTTGTCGACGGCAGCCGATCGCCCGCGTGGCGCGGCAGGTACTGCTCTTCAATGGCGGTGGCCACCGGTGCAGGTTCGCCGTCGTGTGTGGCGTAGTGAAAGCCCATGCGACCCTGAAGCTCCGGGAACTCACCCACGAGCTGGGTCAGCAGATCGGCCTTGGCCAGCAAGGCGGCGCGCGCCACCACGGTGACGTCCTGGCCCAGAGCCTCCGCGACGGCACTGCCGAGCGTCGCCACACGGCGGGACCGGTCCGCCAGGGTGCCGAGTCCCTGCTGGAAGACGACAGTGTCGAGCCGTTCGGCCCGGGTAGCCAGGGACATCTTGCGGTCCTGATCCCAGAAGAAAGCGGCATCAGCCAGCCGGGGCAGCACGACCCGCTCGTTGCCCTGACGCACCTGGTCCGGATCCCGGCTTTCGATATTGGCCAGGGTCACAAACGCGGGCAACAGCCCGCCCGCCCCATCCCTGAGCGGGAAGTAGCGCTGATGGCCCTGCAGCGTCGCGACCAGAACCTCCTCGGGCAGCCGCAGAAACTGCGGGTCGAAGCGCCCCGTGATGGCCACCGGCCACTCCACGAGCCCGGTAACCTCGTCGAGCAAAGCATCGCTGTAGAGCGCCTGACCGCCGGCGGCCCGGGCAGCTGCGTCAGCCAGTTCCCGGACCCGCTGTCGGCGCAGGGCGAACTCGGGGATCACCTTGCCTCGCTCCCGGAGCAACGCCGGATAGTCTGCTGGCAAACCAATAGTCAGATCCTCGGGCGCATGGAAGCGATGGCCCCGGGTCTTGCGCTCAGGGGTGATGCCGAACAGCGGCGTGGTGAGCACCGTATCCCCCAGCAACAGCACGATCCAATGGACAGGCCGGACGAACTCGGCATCACCGCTACCCCAGCGCATGCGTCGCGGGATGGGGAGGGCAGCCAGGGCGGCCTGCACGATGCCGGGCAGCAGTTCCGCTGCCGGGCGTCCCGGCGACTCACCACTGTGAAACAGCCAGGCACCCTTGGGAGTCTCCGTGCGCCCGACGTCTTCCATCCGGACGCCACAACCTTCGGCAAAGGCCAGGGCGGCGCGCGTCGGTTTGCCGTCTGCGCCAAACGCCACGGAGACCGGGGGGCCGCGCTTCTCAATCTTCTGCAGGGGCTGCTGAAGCTCCAGATCGCCAACCAGAATCGCCAGTCGGCGCGGCGTCGCGAAGGAATCCAGCCGGTTAAAACCAAGGCCAGCCCCCTGCAAGCCGGCGAGGACCTGCGCAGCGAAAGCCCGCTCCAGGTCGGATAACGATTTGGGCGGCAGCTCTTCCGTGCCAATCTCGACGAGAAAATCCGCGGTCGCTGGCATGGTGCTGGTCTGCCGTCTGACGATCAAAGCGCCGCGGGAGCGGCGGCGGGCAACCCGGCCTGAGACCGGGCCAGAAGAGGGAAGCCCAGTGCGGCGCGACTGTCATGGTAGGCCTGGGCCACCGAGCGGGCCATCTCCCGCACGCGGAGGATATAGCGCTGGCGCTCACTCACCGAAATCGCGCGGCGGGCATCCAGCAGGTTGAAGGTGTGGGAGGCTTCGAGAACCTGCTCGTAGGCAGGTAGCGTGAGGCCAGTCTCTATGAGTGCACGACAGGCCCGTTCGGCCGCATCGAAGCGCGGCACGAGCACCGTGGTATCCGCCGCTTCGAAGTTGTAGCGGGACATCTCAACTTCGTTCTGGTGAAACACGTCCCCGTAGGTCACGCGGCCCCGGGGACCGTCGGCCCAGGTCAGATCGTAGACGCTCGCCACACCCTGCAGATACATGGCGATCCGCTCGAGGCCGTAGGTGATCTCCCCGGTCACGGGCCGGCAATCCAGGCCACCGACCTGCTGGAAGTACGTGAACTGTGTGACCTCCATGCCGTTCAGCCAGACCTCCCAGCCGAGACCCCAGGCACCCAGGGTGGGGGACTCCCAGTTGTCCTCGACGAAGCGCAGGTCGTGGATCAGGGGATCGATGTCGAGCGCCTGCAGTGAGTCCAGATACAGCTGCTGGATCGCCAGCGGCGAGGGTTTGATAACCACCTGAAACTGGTAGTAATGCTGGAGCCGGTTCGGATTCTCACCGTAGCGCCCGTCCGTCGGGCGCCTGCTCGGCTGTACGTAGGCCGCGCTCCAGGGTTCCGGTCCGACCGCGCGGAGAAAGGTCGCGGGGTGAAAGGTACCGGCGCCCACGGGCATGTCGTAGGGCTGCAGGATCACGCAGCCCTGGTCGGCCCAGTAGCGCTGCAACGCCAGGATGAGGTCCTGAAACGTCCGGGGGCGTCGCGACTGAGTCAAGCGGAAAGTCCGAGGGCGGAGGGCGCGGCAGTATAGCCTCGATCCCCGGCACCGTAAGCGGGGAGCCCCTGGCCAGACCCGCGACCACTTTCGCGACCCATTTTGGTGCAGCCCTGCAGGTCTCTGCCCGGTTTTGGTGCGGCCCGCCGCCGCTGGTGGGATATTTTCATTGCATTAACAGGGGCTTACCGGCCGCTCGCTTTTGGCACGGCCGTTGCAATAGGATAGCGCGCTGCCGCTGATCCCCGCTATCAACAACAACAAGCCGGCAGCCCACCTGTATAGCCGCTACTGCAAGGAGCCCACATGACCACGCCTGCCAATGCTCTGAATCTCCTGAAGGAGAAAGAGGCCAAGTTTGTCGATCTGCGCTTCACCGATACCCGTGGCAAAGAGCAGCACCTGACGATCCCGGCCCACACAGTCGATGCCAGCTTCTTTGAAGACGGCAAGATGTTTGACGGCTCCTCGATTTCGGGCTGGAAGGGCATCCAGGAATCCGACATGGTGCTGATGCCCGATGCGTCCACCCTGGTTGTCGATCCTTTCATGGAAGACACCACCGTGACGATCCGGTGCGACGTCTACGAGCCCTCCACGATGCAGGGCTACGCCCGCTGCCCGCGCATGACCGCGAAGCGCGCTGAGGCTTACCTCAAGTCCACCGGCATCGCCGACCAGGCCTTCTTCGGCCCCGAGAACGAGTTCTTCATTTTTGACGACGTGCGCTACGGCTCCGACATGAATGGCTCCTTCTACCGGATTGATTCCGACGAGGGCGCCTGGAATTCCGGCAAGAAGTTCGAGAACGGCAACACCGGCCACCGGCCCGGCATCAAGGGTGGCTACTTCCCTGTGCCGCCCGTGGATTCCCTGCAGGACATCCGCTCCCAGATGTGCCTGACCCTTGAAGAAATGGGTCTTGGTGTGGAAGTTCACCACCACGAAGTGGCAACGGCGGGCCAGTGCGAAATTGGCGTGAAGTTCGGTAGCCTCGTGCAGAAGGGCGACGAAGTCCAGATCCTGAAGTACGTTGTGCAGAACGTGGCCCATGCCTATGGCAAGACCGCCACCTTCATGCCCAAGCCTCTCGTGGGCGACAACGGCAGTGGCATGCACGTGCACCAGTCCCTGGCGAAGGGCGGCAAGAACCTGTTCACCGGCGATCTGTACGGTGGCCTGTCCCAGACGGCCCTGTACTACATCGGCGGCATCATGAAGCACGCCAAGGCCATCAACGCGCTGACCAACCCCAGCACCAACAGCTACAAGCGCCTGGTCCCTGGCTTTGAGGCTCCCGTGATGCTGGCTTACTCGGCCCGTAATCGCTCTGCCTCGATCCGTATTCCCTTCATTTCCAACCCGAAGGGCCGGCGCATCGAAGTCCGTTTCCCGGATAACACCGCGAACCCTTACTTCGCCTTCGCGGGCATGATGATGGCCGGTCTGGACGGCATTCTGAACAAGATCAACCCCGGCGACCCGATGGACAAGGATCTCTACGATCTGGAACCGGAAGAGGATGCGAAGATCCAGAAGGTCTGCTTCTCGCTGGAGCAGGCCCTCGAAGCCCTCGACAAGGACCGGGACTTCCTCAAGGCCGGTAACGTATTCAGCGACGACCTGATCGATGCCTACATCGCGCTCCGCATGGCAGAAGTCACCCGGGTTCGCATGGCCACGCACCCGCTTGAGTTCGAGTTGTATTACAGCCTGTGACATAACAGCAGTCGACAGCGCCCGGCCCGGACTGCGGGCCGGGCGCTGGTTGCCTCCAGTCCGGGGAGGTATGCTCCGGAAATGCATGCTCTATTCGCCTTTTTCGCCCTGGCTTTGGGTAGTGCCAACGTCTATCGCTGGGTTGACGCCGATGGACAGGCGCACTACACGGATCGTCCGCAGCCTGGTGCAGAGCAGATCACCATCACCGTCAGCCCGCCCGCGAGCAGCCCCGCTAATGGTGCCGCTCCGGTCGCCAGCACTCAGGCGACGGATAACGCCAAACCAGCGGCCGTCCCTCGTTACGAATCTCTGACGATCACGAGCCCTGCAGGGGATCAGGTACTTTGGAATATCGAGGGCCAGGTGGAGGTCGCGGCGGCAGTGACGCCAGAGCTGCAGCCGGGCCACGCCCTGCGGTTCTACCTGGATGGGCGGATGGCGGCAGCCGAGCCGGGAGCCAGCCGGACGCTATTCTCGGAGGTCTTCCGCGGCGAGCACTCGCTGCGGGTGGTAGTAGTGGACGAAGCGGGCCGGACCCTGGTTTCGAGCCCGACGAGCCGGTTCTTTGTCCGTCAGACAGCGGTCCCCAGGGCGAATCCCTAGCCACCGCTGCCGGCGGCGCCCCGCTGCCGGCCGACATCCTTGCCAGCCTTGCAGCCGCCGTCCTGATTGTCGAACCGGACGGCACGCTCGTCTACCTGAACGCCGGTGCTGAAGATCTGCTGGGCGTGAGTGCCCGCGCCAGCCTGGGCCGGACCCTCCACGCGGTGGTGCCCAGCCTGCGCAGCGTCGAGGATCTGCTCCACCGCGCAGCGGCCGAAGGCGAAACCTTCGGTCAGCTCGTCAGCATTACGGCGGCCCACAAGAGCGACGCGGAGATCGAGGTGGCGTGCTACCTGTCGCCGCTGCGCGGGAACGCACGCCGGGTGGTCATCGAGCTTGCCGATGCTACCCAGTGGCGCCAGATCGACCGGGAACATGCGCTTATCACTCAGCGCGACGCGAGCCGGCGGATGATCCTGCAGCTGGCCCACGAGATCCGGAACCCACTGGGGGGCCTCCGGGGCGCTGCGCAACTGCTGGAGCGGGAATTGCCCACCCCCGAGTTGCGGGAGTTCACCCGGATCATCATTGGCGAAGCGGATCGCCTGGCCGCCCTGACCGACAGCCTGCTGGGGCCCGTCCGCCGACCCAAGCGCCAGGACGTGAACGTCCACGAGGTGCTGGAGCGGGTCGTGACACTGATCGCCAGCGAGCGCCAGACAGCTCTTCACCTCTTCCGCGACTACGATCCGAGCCTGCCAACCTTGTCTGCGGATCCCGATCAACTCAGCCAGGCGTTGCTGAACATCGCCCGCAATGCCCTCCAGTCGATTGGCCCGGAGGGCCAGGTCCTGTTTCGCACCCGCGCGCTGACCAATTTCCCGATCGGCGCTGTCCGGCACAAGCTCGTCCTCAGTATCGAGGTTGAGGACGATGGCCCTGGCATCCCGGCGGAACTGGCCGAATCGATCTTCTACCCGCTGGTGACCAGCCGGTCCGACGGCACCGGACTTGGCCTGGCGATCTCCCAGGACCTGGTCAGCCGCCACGGTGGCCTGATCGAGTATCAGTCCCGGCCCGGCAATACCACCTTCATGGTCCGCCTCCCTGTCGGCGCCACTGCCCCGGAGACTGTATGAGCACTCGTCAGCTCTCGGTGTGGGTTGTCGATGACGATGCCTCGGTGCGCTGGGTACTGGATCGGGCGCTGAACAACGAAGGCATGAACACCCGCACGTTCGAGTCGGCAGACAGCCTCTTCGAGGCACTGAAGGCTGAACAGCCGGACGTGCTCATCTCCGATGTGCGCATGCCGGGTACCGACGGCATGGAGGCGCTGCGCCGGCTGGCCCAGGACGGCTACTCATTTCCGATCATCATCATTACTGCCCACGCCGACCTCGACAGTGCCGTGGCGGCCTACCAGGGCGGGGCCTTCGAATACCTGCCCAAGCCCTTCGATGTGGACGATGCGGTCGCGCTGGTGCGCCGGGCTGGCCGCTTTGGCACCCGCCCAACCGGCGGCCAGGTGGAAACAGACCGGGCCGTGCCCACCATGATTGGCCGGGCGCCCGCGATGCAGGAAGTGTTCCGGACCATCGGCCGCCTGTCCCGCTCCAGCATGAGTGTGCTGATTACCGGAGAATCCGGCACCGGGAAGGAGCTGGTGGCCCGGGCCCTGCACGAGCACAGCCCCCGTGCGCAGAAGCCTTTCATCGCCCTCAACACCACGGCGATAGCCGCCGAGCTCCTCGAGTCCGAGCTCTTCGGCCATGAACGGGGGGCATTTACGGGCGCCGACAGTCGCCGGATCGGGCGCTTCGAGCAGGCGGATGGCGGGACGCTGTTTCTCGACGAGATCGGCGACATGTCCCCCGCCTTGCAGACGCGACTCCTGCGGGTCCTGGCAGAGGGCGAGTTCTACCGGGTCGGCGGCCAGCTGCCGATTCGCGTGGACGTCCGGGTCATTGCCGCAACCAATCAGGAGCTCACGGCGGCCGTCCAGTCCGGAAGGTTCCGTGAGGACCTCTTCCACCGGCTGAACGTCATTCACATCATTGCCCCCCCGCTCCGGGAACGCCGGGAAGACGTTCCCCAGTTGCTCGATTACTACCTGCGAGAGGCCGCCCGGGAACTGGGGACGCCCCCGAAACGCCTGGTCCCGGAGGCGCTCAACCTGCTGACGCGCTTTGACTGGCCGGGCAACGTCCGCCAGCTGGTGAATGCCTGCCGGCGGCTGACCGTTACCGCGCCGGGTTCCGAGATCCGTCCGGAGGACATTCCGGACGAGCTGGGTGGCCAGGGAAGCAGCCGCGCCGGGTCAGCCGACTGGTCGTTGCAACTCGCGCGGTGGGCCGAAGGCGCGCTGCTGGATGACGGTGGGAAGCCACTGCTGGATACCGCCCTTCCGGAGTTCGAACGGACGCTGATTATGGCCGCTCTTGCCCAGGCTCAGGGGCACCGCCAGGACGCCGCCAGGCGCCTTGGATGGGGGCGCAACACACTGGCGCGGAAGATTCGGGAGTACGGGCTCGAGTAGTGGCGGTACGACGCTAACGTATTGTTCTAAAAAACCTAATACATATAGCCAGTAAACGACATAATATCGACACCAAAGTCGACAGTTAGCCCGCAGTGGCAGGCACCTTAGCGGTTTCTGGCGGGCCACCGGTCTCCAGGGTGCCCGTGAGCTCCGCCACATTCTTGAGCCCATGCCGCAGCAGGTATTCCGCGATCCCGGCGTTGATCCGGGTACACGCCAGCGGGTCGTAAAACACGGCGGTCCCGATCCCCACTGCGGAGGCCCCGGCGATCAGAAACTCCAGGGCATCCGTGGCCGTGGTGATCCCGCCCTGGCCGATGATCGGCACCTGGTGGGCGCGGGCCTCCTGGTAGACCTGCCAGGTCTTGAGCAGGGCGATCGGCTTGATGGCCGGACCGGACAGCCCGCCCTGAACATTGGCCAGCACCGGCCGGCGCTTCTCGACATCCACCGCCATCCCGGTGAGCGTGTTGATGACGGCAAACGCGTCGGTGCCGGCCTCGATACAGCGGCGTGCGTTCTCCCGGATGTCGGTCTGATTAGGCGAAAGCTTGGTAATGAGTGGCTTGGTTGTCGCCTGCCGGCAGGCGGCCACAACCCGGGCTGACACCTCGGGGTAGTTGCCAAAGGCCACGCCGCCTTCCTTCACGTTCGGGCAGCTGATGTTGATCTCGATCGCATCAATCGGGGAATCGTCGAAGCGCCGGCACACCTCGACGTACTCCTCGATGGTGGAGCCGCAGGCATTGGCGATGAAGCGGGTTTCGCTGAAATCCAGGCCAGGGAGGATGCGGCTGACGACGGCATCCACGCCCGGGTTCTGCAGGCCGATGGCATTCAGCATGCCCATGGGGGTTTCCGCAATCCGATGGGGCTCGTTGCCCAGACGGGCGTGCAGCGTCGTGCCCTTGAGGACGATGGCCCCGGCGACCCGGTTAGAGAAGCCAGCCACCCGTGTGTATTCTTCTCCAAACCCGACGCATCCCGACAACAGGACAATGGGCGAGGCGAACTTCAGCCCGCAGAAGGTCGTGGCAAGCAGGGCGGAGTGGGCGGCGGGGATTGGAGACACGGCTGTGTTCAATATGATTCTGTTTCGCCCGGAGATCCCTCCGAACACCGGCAACATCATACGCCTCTGCGCCAATACGGGGACCGCGCTCCACCTCATCAAACCGCTGGGTTTCAGCCTGGAAGATGCCCAGCTGCGTCGCGCAGGGCTCGATTATCACGAGTGGGCCACGGTCCGGCAGCACGACAGCCTCGCGGACTGCCTCGCCAGCCTGGCCGGGCCACGGGTGTTTGCCCTGTCCACCCGGGGCAGCAGGCCCCACTCGGACCCGGCGTTCGCGCAGGGCGACGCGTTCCTGCTCGGCTCCGAAACCAGCGGTCTGCCAGCAGAGCTTCTGGCCTCGTTCCCCCCAGACCGCATTCTGCGCATCCCCATGCGGACGACGGCGCGCAGTCTCAATCTGTCCAACGCAGCCGCGGTCGTGCTCTACGAAGCCTGGCGGCAACAGGGGTTCGGCTGACTATTCCGGCTTCAGCGCTCGCGCCATCAGGGCCATGACCGCGTCCTGGGGGGACACCTGGCCTTCGAGGACTCGGTAGACCTGCTCGCAGATCGGCATTTCGAGGCTGAGCCTAAGGGCCACCGCCCGGACGGCACTGGCGGCGAACTGCCCCTCAACCACCTGGCCAATCCGGCGCGCCGCGTCGACAGCAGTTTCACCCCGGGCAAGCGCCAGCCCGAAGCGCCGGTTGCGGGACTGGTCGTCCGTGCAGGTCAACACGAGGTCACCCATGCCCGAGAGACCCATGAAAGTCGCCGCTCGGGCGCCAAGGGCAGCACCGAGCCGGGTCATCTCCACGAGGCCCCGCGTGATCAGTGCGATGCGTGTGTTGGCGCCGAAGCCCAGGCCGTCGGAGATGCCGGCCCCGATGGCCAGCACGTTCTTGACGGCACCGCCGACTTCAACGCCAATCATGTCGTCGGAGGTGTAAGCCCTGAAAGTGCGGTCCGACAGCCGGGTGGCCAGGCTGGCGGCGAAGGCGGGATCGCTGGCGGCCACGGTCATGGCGGTTGGCAGACCTGCACCCACTTCCCGGGCGAAGGTCGGGCCGGACAAGACCGCTACCGGTACCGCGCTGCCGAGTTCCTCTCCGGCGACTTCGTGAGGCAGGCGTCCCGTGCCCTGCTCGAAGCCCTTGGTGGCCCAGGCAATCCGGGTGCCCGCGCCAAGGGTGGGCCGGAGCGCGGCGAGGGTAGTCCGGAAGGCGTGACTCGGCACGCACACGATCAATTCATGATGGCTGCCGACCACCCTCGGCAGGTCGTGATCCAGCGCCACGCTCTCCGGCAGGGTGACGCCCGGCAAGTAGCGGCGATTGATCCGGTGGGTAGCGAGGTCCTGAAGATCCGCAGCGCTTCGGCCCCAGAGCGTCACTGGCAGTCCGCCTCGCGCAAGCTGCACGGCCAGGGCAGTCCCCCAGGACCCGGCGCCAAGTACGGCAATCGGGGTAGCTGCTCTGCCGGAGGTCATGCCGCCGATCCGGGCGCGCTACGCGTTGCCGGCCGGCGGTACGCCTGCGGCGCGATTGTCCTGACCCGCTGCCTGAGCCTGAGCCTGAGCCTGAGCGAAGAGGGCGGTGAAATCGATCGGCTGGAGCAACAGCTGGGCAAAGCCACCCCGTTGCACGACGGAGGACACCGCCTCGCGGGCGTAGGGAAACAAGGCATTCGGGCATGCAATGCCAATGATGGCCCGCGCCTCCTCGGCTGGAAAGCCGCTGATCTGGAAAGTGCCCGCCTGCTCCATCTCCACCAGAAACACCGTCCGCTGGCCTGCGAGCGCGTGGACGGACACGTGGAGGACGACTTCCGTAACGCCATTGCCCAGGTCCCGATGAGTGGTCCGCAGGCTTAGTTTGATTTCCGGCTCCAGGCCGCTTTCCGTGAGTATGCCCGGCGAATTGGGGCCCTCGAAGGAGAGGTCCTTGACATAGATCTGGCGCAGGCCGAACTGGCGCGCCACGGTCCCGGCGGCGCCATTTGCGGCGCCGTTGGCGCCTTTGTCAGTGTTCGAAGAATCGTCCATTTGATTAGCCTCTTGTCGTTCAGTGACTGCCCCGCAACAGCAGGTCCAGTTTGCCCGCCCGTTCCAGGGCCGCCAGGTCGTCGTAGCCGCCCACGTGGGTCGGGCCAATGAAAATCTGCGGCACTGTCCGCCGCCCGGACCGGGCGATCATCTCCTCGCGACGTTCAGGCAAAGCCTCGATGTCGATCTCGGTCACCTGCACTCCCTTGCTGCCCAGCAGGGCGCGCGCAGTAGCACAATAGGGGCACCAGGAGTTGGCATACATCTCGACCGGGGAGTCTCTGTCCATGGCCATCCCTCGCCGGCTCGCAATTCTTTAAAGTGTCAGGCCTTGCCGCGCTTGGGACTGATCAGCAGCTGGTTTTCCCGTTGCCAGGCATCCAGTCCGCCCCCGAGGCTGAAGGCACCATCGAAACCGTCTGCCCGCAGCTTGCGGGCACTCTCGATGCTCTCGCCGCCACTCTGGCAGACCACCACTACAGCCCGCTTCTTCTTGATCTTGCCTTCTTCGCCCTTGGCCAGCTCCGCGGGGATGATGTTGATGGCGCCCACGATATGCCCCGCAGAAAACTGGGCGGCCTCCCGCACATCCACCACCGCGGCGCCATTGTTGATCATGCGAACGGCCTCCGCGACTGTCACCTCGAAAGCAGCACGGGCCCGCAGGCGAATCTCGAACGCCACCACCGCAATCAGCATGAGCGTAGTCCCTGTTACGAGATAGGGATTTGCTGCGGCGAATTCGAGGAGTTTGTTCATGAGGTCCGATCTGGCTGGCGGCGCATTATACGCATGGCCTAAACTGCCAGGACGATGGTCCGTATGATGCTCTGTCTGGGTTTGGCGCTGCTTTTGTCCCTGCCAGCCGGGCTGGACGGGGCCGCGGCGGCGAGCCGCGCCGAATCTGGCCCTCCCAAAGCGGGCCAGACCAAGGAGGACCTTGCCCGCGTGCGGGAACGCATTAGGGACCTCGAAAAAAAGAATCGCAAGGACCTCGGCCGGCGCGGCGAACTGGATCGGCAGCTCCGCGAAGCCGAGACCGCCGCCGCCCGGACCCGGCGAGACCTCAATAGCACTCGCCTCCAGCTCGCCGCAGCTGAGCAGCGCCTCGAGGCCCTCAACCAGCAGCTCGCCGGGACGCGGGCGGAACTGGATAAGCAGCGGGGCGCGCTGGCCGGGCAGCTGCGCCTCGCCCACATCACTGGGGGCAGCGAGCGCGTCAGGGCTGTCTTCAGCCAGCGGGACCCGGCCGAACTGGGTCGTCGCCTGACCTGGCTCGCCTATCTCGCCCGAAGCCGCAGCGAGTTGCTGGGGTCAATCCGGGCGAGCCTTGAGACTCTGGAGAAGGATCGTCTGGCAGTCGCCAGCCAGCGTGAAGTACTCGCCGAGCTTTCGGCCCGCCGCACCGCGCAGCTGGCGGAACTGGACAGCTCCCGCCGGCAACGCTCCACGGTGGTTGCCAGCCTGGATGCGGAAGTGAAGGGCCAGAAGAAGCAGCTGGCCCAGGCCCGGACCGAGGCTGCTGCGCTGGAGCGTGTACTGCGGGACATCGAAAGGGCAGCTGCCCAGGCCCGACGGGCGGCGCCGCCTGCGGAGCGCCCGCCCGCCGCCCCGGCCCCGGCGCGACCCCTGGGCAAAGGCCGCTGGCCCGTGGCCGGGGCGATGCTGGCGGATTTCGGCCAGTCCCGGGCTGGCGGCAAGATGCGCTGGGATGGGGTCCTCATCGCGGCTCCCGCCGGCACGGAGGTGCGTGCCACCCGCCCCGGCCGGGTCGTCTACGCAGACTGGCTGCCCGGTCTGGGCCTGTTGCTCGTTCTGGACCATGGGGGCGGCTATCTCAGCCTCTACGGCCACAATCAGGACCTCACCCGTGAGGTCGGCGACCAGGTGGCCGACGGGGATGTGTTTGCCCACGTCGGGGATACCGGCGGGCAGCCTCGGCCAGCCCTCTATTTCGAAGTCCGGAAGAACGGCCGGCCGGTGAATCCGCGGCAGTGGGGGAACTGAGCGTCCCCGTCTCCAGCGCTGCCGCGGACTGTGTTCCAGTCCATGCCTGCCCGGCAAACCCTGTGCTACTGTCCGAGCGCACTGGGGTGTTTGGACGACCGTGAAAGCGTTCTCAGTCAAGGGCTTGCTGCCACTGCTCACCGGGGCGCTGCTGGGCTTTTCCCTGGCGCTGGGCGGTGCCGTGCTGGCCGGCTTCACGCCCGCCACCTTCAACGCTGCAGAACCGGTCTCGCCGGCGGGGGGGCCACCAACCCCGGTACTGCCGCCTGCCGATGCCCGGGTCCTTGCCGAGATTCTCGCCCGGGTGAAGCGCGACTATGTGGAAGCGGTGTCCGGACGCCAGCTGATGGATAACGCCGTGCGGGGCATGCTCGCCGAGCTCGACCCCCACTCCCGGTATCTCGATCCCGCCGCGTACGAGGAGATTCGCATCAGTACGAGCGGCACCTACTCCGGGGTTGGCCTTGAACTGCAGACGACCGACGGGCGGGTCGGCGTGGTGACGCCCATTGAAGGTACGCCCGCCGCCCGGGCGGGGATCAAGGCCGGGGACGCGGTTCTGTCAATCGATGGTAAGACTCTCGATGAAGGCAACGTCAGTCAGGCGATTCTGCGGATGCGCGGCCCCGTGGGCAGCCATGTCCTGCTGACCATTGCCCGGGAAGGACACCCGGAGCCGCTGGCTTTTGATCTGGAGCGCAGCCCCGTGGAAGTCCACAGTGTTCAGGCGCGGCTGCTGGAACCCGGGTACGCCTACCTGCGGATCTCCCAGTTCAGCGATACGACGGGCAAGGATCTGCGCAGCAGCCTGGTGCGCCTCAATCAGGAAACAGCCGGCGGCCTGCGCGGCGTCGTGCTGGATCTGCGGGACAATCCCGGCGGTGTGCTGGACGCCGCGGTGGACGTCGCAGACAGCTTTCTCGAGCGGGGCCTGATCGTCACAGCGAGTGGCCGGTCCCGCGAAGCAACGTTCCGGCACGAGGCAGCTCCTGGCGACCTTCTGGCCGGGGCCCCGCTGGTTGTTCTGGTCAACGGCGCCTCTGCTTCCGCTTCCGAGATTGTGGCTGGGGCTCTTCAGGACAATCATCGCGCCACCATTGTCGGCAGCCGTACCTTCGGTAAGGGTTCCGTGCAGACGGTGATGCCCTTGTCCGGCGGACGGGCAATAAAGCTGACGACGTCCCGGTACTTCACGCCCTCCGGCGTCTCGATCCAGGGCCACGGCATCACGCCCGACGTGGCTCTCGGGGCAGAGGCGGCGGCCACTGGCCTGGATGAGGCGCTGGAGCTGCTGAAGACCCGTCCGGCGCTCCTGGCCCAGTCGAACCTGGCCCAACTACACTGGAGACATCGGGCATGGTCGCCTTGAAAGGCATTGCTCGCAGTATTCGGGAGGTCCAGCTGCTGCTATTGCTGGTCACCGCGCTCTTCTATTTCGTGGCCCGGGACGCCATCAACAGTTCCACGGTCTGGTTTCTGACCCTGCTGGCCTTTGGCGTGGCGGTGCTCGTGAGTCCGTTCCTGCCGCGGCTCCGGGAGCAGCCCCGTCTCCGGCTCCTCGTTGAGACGGTGGCCATGGTGCTGTTGATCACGGCGTTGACCGCCCAGGCGGGACCCCGGGCCGGCCCTCTCAGTCATCTCAATTTATTGCCCGTGGTGACGGCGGCGCTGGTCCTCGGGCGGCGGCCCACCGCCTGGCTGCTGCTGCTGATTCTGGTGGGTAAACTGCTGGTTGGCCTGCTGGCCCAGGGCTCAGACTGGCTCTCGTTACCTGCCCTCATCGCATTGTTTGCTGAGTTAGCCCCAACCCTGCTGGTGGCCTCTCTCACCTGCACGCTGTCCAGTGACCTGGACCGTGCGACCCGCACCATTCGTTTCCTCGGCGAGCGGGATGACCTGACGGGCCTCTACAACCTCCGCAGCTTCAGCAAGCTGGCGGAGTCAGAGCACCTGCAGGTCGTGGAGGCGGGCGAACCCAGTGCGCTCTTGATGGTGGATGTGGAACAGCTGGGACGGATCAACGACCAGTTTGGCCACGAAGCAGGGGACAGGGCGCTGAAGGCGGTGGCCGACGGGATCCGGCGGGCCACCCGCGATGGTGATCTCTGCGCCCGCTACGGGGGCGATGAATTCGTCATTCTGTTGCCCCGCTGTGGCCGGGTCGCTGCGGATGTGGTGGCTAATCGCATCCGTCACGATGTGTTCTCCGGAACCCAGGACTTTGACTACGCCATGCAGCGCCTGGCGGTGGCTGTTGGTGTGGCGGCGGCACCGGGCGACGGGCATGATCTGCGCAATCTGTTTCGCAAAGCCGTACGCAATCTGAAGAAAGAGAAACAGGCCAGGCAGTCCCGCGGCACCGGCGTGGCCTCATCGGCCCCGCAGGTTGCCCGGTGAGCGTCCGTGAACTGCTGCTGGTGGGGGCCGGTGGTGCGGTCGGGTCTGCCCTGCGCTACGCCGTGAGCGGCGCCGTCGCCATGGCGGCCTTTCCGGCAGGGACGCTGGTGGTCAATGTCACCGGCTCCTTGCTGATCGGGTTAGTGGCCGGCCTGGCAGAATCCCGCTCCCTGATTAGTGCAGAGGCGTGGTTGTTTCTGGTCACCGGTGTGCTGGGCGGCTACACGACGTTCTCTGCGTTCTCCCTGGAGACACTCCTGCTCCTGCGGGGAGGCCAGACGACCACGGCCGTGACCAGTGCCGCGTTGCAGATCCTCCTGGGCGTTGCCGCGGCGTTAGCGGGCTTCACCGCAGGGATGTCAGCCACCGGACGTCCTGCCTGACAGCCGCTGGCCGGCGGCCCGGTGGTGTCCTTGCGGAGAACCGCGGGACAAGCTATTAAGCGGCATCTCCCGGAGATTACCCAGTTGGCTCCCCAGCGCCGAGGCCGCACCCTCAAACTGTCACCAGCCACGAGCTGCTTCGCCGGTATCACCTGGCCGGTGGTAGCCGCCGCCGGCCCCCGGGGGCTGCGCGATCTTCTGAAGCAGCTGGACTATTCCCAATGGAGTTCCGCCGACGACTTGCGGGACTCCCAGCTGGGTCAGCTAAAGGTCCTGCTGCGCCACGCGCTCGCGACTGTGCCCCACTACGCCAGAGCGTTCGCCGGCCTTGACCCGGACCAACTGGACTGGGCTACGTTCTCGTCCTTGCCGCGACTCGGTCGGCCGGAGCTCCAGGCCCGGTTCGCCGCTCTGCGGAGCCGGGCCTTGCCAGCCTCGCATGGGCAGCCGGCGGAGGGGCAAAGCTCGGGGTCGACCGGTACCCCGATCCGCTTTCTGCGCACTGGTGTGACCCAGTTTTTCTGGCAGGCCCTGATCCTCCGCGAACACCTGTGGCAACAACGGGACTTCTCGGGAAAGCTCGCGTCCATTCGGGTCCGGGTGCAGGAGCGGCACACGCCTAACTGGGGAGCGCCCGTGGCGGCCCTCTATCGCACAGGCCCGGCGGCCCTTCTCAACGTGCAGACCGATGTCTCGGAGCAGCTTGACTGGCTGCTGCGCGAGGACCCGGACTACCTGCTTACCCACGCCAGCAATCTCGGCGCCCTGGCCGAACTGAGCCTCCGCAAGGGGGTCCGCCTCCCACGGCTTCGTCAGGCCCGCACCTTCAGCGAGGCGTTGCGTCCAACACTGCGGGCGACGGTGCTGGCGGCCTGGGGGGTGCAGATCGCGGATGTCTACACCTGCGAAGAGGCGGGCTACATTGCCCTGCAGTGCCCGCAACACGACCACTATCACGTGCAGGCGGAGAATCTCATCGTCGAGATTCTCGATAGGGACGGCAAGCCCTGCACGCCCGGCGAGACTGGGGAGGTGGTCCTGACCGCCCTGCACAATTTCGCCATGCCATTGATCCGCTACCACCTGGGTGATTACGCGGAGGTCGGTGAGCCGTGTCCCTGCGGCCGTGGTCTGCCGGTTGTGCGCCGGATTCACGGCCGACAGCGCAACATGATGCGGCTGCCGGATGGCCGGCAATTCTGGCCCAGCTTTCCCTCCTCCCTCTGGCTCGATGTCGCGCCAATCGAGAAATTTCAGGTGATCCAGCGGAGCGTCGATGAGATTGAGATCAACTACGTCATGTTCCGCAACCTCACGCCCGGCGAGGAAGCCAGTCTGGTCCGGGCGCTGACCGTTCGGCTGGGCTATGCCTTCACCTTCCACTGGCAAAGGCATCCGCGTCTGGAGCAGACGCCGGGAGGCAAGTTCGAGGATTTCATGTCGATGGTTCCCGGCGACGCGGGAGCCCCCACCACTACCTGAGCGGTTCTGCCCCGGGACGCGCTTCCTCCAGGTCAAGCTCGAGCACGGTCCAGTGGTCCACATCGGGCAGGCTGAACGCGTGCTTCTTGGGGTTGGCACCGACGATCCGGTAGCCGAAGCGCTGAACGTACCAGCGCACAGTTGCGGGCCGGTCAGTTTCCGTCCGCACCCAACGGACGCCCCGCGCCCGCATCTCATCAAGTCGCGCCTGCTGGAGCAATATCCCGACCCCGGCGAAGCGCGGCGCCGGGTCCACTGCCAGGCTGGCCGTTTCTGCCCAGCCATCCCCAAGGATGAAATAGCTGCCGGTGCCAACGATGCGTCCCTCAGCCTCGGCAACAAAAGCATTGTCGATGTTGATAGTCGTCCGTTCCGGCTCCGGCACTTCTGCAGACGGGGCCAGAGGCACCATGTTCCAGAGGCGGAGGATCTCCAGGGCGCCAGGGAGGTCGTCCCCGCGCATCTTGCGCACCACTACCGCGCTGGCCACGGTCTCATGATCAAGGAGTTTTGCGGCCATTTCCTGCCTCGGTTGCCCCGGGGAGCCGGAGTCTACCGGGGCTGCTCCCGCTGCAGCTCGACCCGCAGGCGTTCAGCCTGCTCCGCAAGAACCGCGGGGTCGGCGAACCCACGGCCATGACTCCGCAGTGCCTGACCGGCATACCGCGGAATCACATGCAGATGAAAATGGAAGACGGTTTGCCCCGCCTCCGCACCGTTGAACTGCATCAGCGTGATGCCCTCAGGGCGGAATACCTGCCGGGCTGCCAGTGCCACCCGCTGACCCACGGTCATGACAGCGGCAGCCAGCGTCGGGTCCAGATCAAACAGGTTCTCTGCAGCGGCCTTGGGAATGATCAGGGCGTGGCCATCGGCCTGAGGCATCACGTCGAGGATGGCGATGGTGGAGTGGTCCTCGTAGACCATATGCGCGGGGATCTCACCCCGCAGGATCTTGGCAAAAATATTGCTGGAATCGTAGGCCACGCGCCACCTCCGGGACTAGCATAGGACCCGTGCGTCCCGATGCCAATCGCTGTTTCGTCTGCGGCTCCGACAATCCCGTTGGCTTGCGCCTCCGCTTTTACATCGACAGGCTGGACGTCTGCCGTGCCGAGTTCACCCCGGGCCCCGATCATGCTGGCTACGACCGGTTGACCCACGGCGGCATCGTCTACAGCGCGCTCGACGACGTCATGGCCAACTGGCTGTTCCTGAAAGGTGTGCGGGCCCACACGGCCCGCTGCGAGATCCGCTACCGCCAGCCGCTGGCCGTCGGTACGCCCGTGCTGCTGGAAGGACGGCTGATCCGGCAGAAGGGCAAGGTGGCGTTTCTCCAGGGTCAGATGTTCAGGGCGGATGACCGGGCACTGGTCGCGGAGGCTGAGGCCAGCTTCATGATCGTTGTCGATGGCGAGCCGCGGACCCAGCCGGTATGAGCCAGCTGCGGATTCCCCACCGGCCTTATATCGCTGCCGGTACGTCCCTCCCGGAGATGACCCTGCGGGCCGTCCTGGTGGGGACGGTCCTCGGCATCATCTTTGGCGCCTCCTCGCTCTACCTCGTCCTGAAGGTCGGGCTGACGGTAAGTGCCTCGATCCCCGTTGCGGTGATTTCCATCACCCTGTTCCGGTTGCTCTCCAGGCTTGGGGCCCGGGATGCCAGCATCCTGGAGAACAACATCGTCCAGACGACGGGTTCCGCCGGGGAGTCCATTGCCTTCGGGGTCGGCGTGACGATGCCGGCGATTCTGATCCTGGGCTTCGATCTGGAGCTCACGCGAGTAATGCTGGTTGCCGTCCTGGGTGGGCTGCTCGGCATCCTCATGATGATTCCCCTGCGCCACGCGCTCATCGTCAACCAGCACGGCATCCTCAAGTACCCGGAAGGTACGGCCTGCGCAGCGGTACTGAAGGCGGGGGCTTCCGTCGAGTCTCGCGCGGCAGCTGACCCCCTGGCGGAGGGGGCGGCGGGCAAAACCATCAGTGCCCGAACGATCTTCACCGGCTTTGGCATTGGCCTGGTCTACAAGACCCTGAACGTGGCCTTCAAGGGCTGGCGCGACGCGCCCGGCTATGTGTTCGGCGCGCCCCTCAAGGGCGGATCCATTGCCATGGATGTTTCTCCCGAGCTGCTGGGAGTCGGCTACATCATCGGCCCGCGCATCAGCAGCATGATGTTCGCCGGCGGCGTGATGGCCTACCTGCTGCTGATACCGCTGATCAAGTACTTCGGGGCCGAGATCGGCGGGCTGGTCCCGCCGGGCACCCTGCCCATAGCCGAGATGACGCCGTCGGACGTGCGGGGCGCCTATATCCTCTACATTGGCGCCGGCGCTGTGGCTGCGGGTGGGATTGTCAGTCTGATCCGCGCGCTGCCGCTTATTGCCAGCAGTATCCGCCGGGGCTTCGGGGACTTCGCCGCTGCCCGCCAGAGCGACACTGGCAAGGGACGGACCGATCAGGACCTCCCGATCAAGCTGGTGGGCATCGGCATCATCCTGCTCCTGACGATCATCCTGCTGTCGCCCTCATTGCACATGAACCTGCTGGGCGCGCTGCTCATCCTGGTACTGGGGGCGCTCTTTGTCACCGTGTCCTCCCGCCTGACCGGCGAGATCGGTTCGACCTCCAATCCGATTTCGGGCATGACTATCGCCGCCCTGATGCTCACCTGCCTGGTGTTCCTCATCGTCGGCTGGACCGGCGACGGCTGGTACGTCACCGCACTATCCGTGGGGGGAATCGTCTGCGTTGCCTGCTCCAACGGCGGTACTGTCTCCCAGGACCTCAAGACGGGCTATCTCGTCGGCGCCACCCCCCGCCTGCAGCAGGTCTCGATTCTCATCGGTGCCTTTGCCTCTGCCCTCTGCATGGGCCCGATCCTGCTCCAGCTGAACGAAACCGCGACAGTCTATGTACCGATAGCGCAGGTGGCTCCGCAAGGACTGAAAACCGACGTACAGGCGCTGGGCGGGCAGCGCGAGGCCCTGCAGGGTGTGCAGGCCGCTGACGACGCCCGAACCTACCGGGTCTGGCAGAAGACGAATCTGGAGGGGGGGCCGGCCGGCAAGTACCTGGTGGATGATGCGGGGACGGCGGTCTGGCTGGTTGATCCCGGCATCAACGGCACCCACGATACGCGCCCGGATGGAACGACCGTGCGCAAGTTTGATGCCCCAAAGGCCACGCTCGTGTCGTACATCATCAAGGGCATCCTGGACCGGGAGCTGCCCTGGGAGCTCGTGATCTTCGGCGCGACGATCTCGCTCATTCTGGAGCTCTCCGGTGTGCCGTCGCTGGCCTTCGCGGTGGGCGTCTACCTGCCGATCTCCAGCTCCACCCCGCTGTTCGTCGGCGGCCTGATTCGCTGGCTCGCGGACAAACGGGCTGCCGCGCAGCCGGCCAGCCAGGGGCTGACCGGGGCCGAGTTTGTAGCGATGACGGACCGCGGCCCCGGTGTGCTCCTGGCCTCCGGCTACATTGCCGGCGGTGCCATTGCCGGCATCGTGATCGCCTTCCTCTCCGGGGTTCTCGGCAACCTGGACGCCGCGCTCCAGAACTGGGCCGTAGCGAACAATCCGTTCTTCGACGGACCCTATGCCGACCTGCTCGCCCTGGGCCCCTTCGCGGGGCTCGCGTTGCTGCTCTGGTGGGTCGGCCGGGGTGGGCTGCCAACTAGGCCATAGCGGCCGGCGGCGCCTCAAAGATTCCGATGTCGTAGATGCCGGTGCCTTCCCGCAGGGGCTTGCACTCCTTCTGATACGCGTCGCTCAGGTAGAACGCATTGAGACTTTCCATGCTCGGAAACTCCAGCATGATCACCACCTTGTTGGCCAAAAGGGTTCCAGAGACCACACTCGCTGCCTTGCCCCGGAGCACATACTTGCCGCCGTGGGAGCGGGCCAGTCGGGCGGATTCCTCCGAGTACTTCTTGAGATTCGGGCCGGGGTTGGTGACCTCGATGACGGAGAGAATATAGGCGGCCATGCTGGTGACTCCAGGAAAATGAACGGTGGGCGGGGATTATCCCGGCAAGGTGCCCCGGGCAGCAATGCCGACGTCAGGCGGGTTTGTCGCCCACTGGCGCAACGGCACCATCCGACTGGGAAAGGATGCGCGCCATGACGATCCCCGCTTCGTAAAGCAGGTACATGGGAATCGCCAGCAGCGTCTGGGAGAACACGTCCGGCGGGGTCAGCAGCATGCCGACCACGAACGCGCCCAGGAAAACGTACTGGCGGTTCTTCGTCAGCGCATCGATGCCGACCATACCGCTCAGGACGAGAAGCACTGTAGCCACCGGCACTTCAAAGGCCACGCCAAAGGCAATGAACAGCACCAGTACGAAGTCCAGATAGCTGTTGATATCGGTCATCACCTGCACCCCGGCGGGCGCGGCCGTCGCAAAAAAGCTGAACATGATCGGAAAAATCACAAAGTAGGCAAAGGCTACGCCCACATAGAAAAGCACCACGCTGGAAATCAGCAGGGGCACTGCCAGACGCTTCTCACGGCGGTAGAGTCCCGGCGCCACGAACGCCCAGATCTGGTAGATGACCACGGGTATTCCGAGTAGGATGGCGACGTAGAAGCTCGCCTTGAAGGGCGTGAGGAACGGCGACGCCACTTCGGTGGCGATCATCGTTGCGCCCTTGGGCAGCTTGGACATCAGCGGGTGGGCCACTGCCTCGAAGACCTGCTGCGTGAAGGGCAGGAGGCAGACGAAAATTCCCAGTACGGAACCCACCGCCTTGAGCAGCCGCGAGCGCAGCTCGAGCAGATGGGACATCAGGCTGGCCTCGGGCAGCTGCTCCGGGACGTCGTTGTGCTGATGATCGTTGTCCGCCATGACAGTCGGGGCTCCGGACTCAGGCCTGGGGTCGGTCGGCGGTCCTGGCGTCTGCGTCGGCGGTGGAGTTTGTCGCGGGAGCGTCTGCAACCGAGGTACCCGGGATCAGGTCTTCGGCGCCGGGTCGGCTGTAGGCAGGCTCTGGTGCAGCTGGCCGGGACTCTTTAGCCCGGAAGCGCCGTTCCTCGGCTTCCAGCTCATCCTGGATCTGGGCTGTCAGCGTGCGGGCCATGCGCCGGGCCTGGCCGGCGTAGCGTCCGAGCTGCGCGGCGACCTTCGGCAACTTCTCCGGCCCCAGAACCACGAGGCCCAGCGCGAAAATCAGCGCCAGCTCCCAGAAACCGATCTCAAACATAGCGACTCAGACATCGCAAATGAGGCATCGCAAATGAGGCATCGCAGATCAGGCGCTGCCGCTGCGCTCTGATTCGCGCTTCGCAGAGCTCGACTCCGTAAACTCCGCGTCTGGCTTGCCCAGCTGGCGGGCTTCTTCGGGCTCCTTTTCGACGTCTGACATCGCCTTCTTGAAGCCCTTGAGCGCGCCGCCCAGGTCCGAGCCGATGTCCTTCAGGCGCTTGGTGCCGAAGATCATCACGACAATGAGCAGCACGATGAGGAGCTGCCAGATGCTGATACCGCCAAGACCCATGGTCGTTTCTCCAGTAAGTTCGGGGTTGCCGCGATGAACGCGGCGCTGAAAAGCAATCCTAAGCGATTAGGATAGTCCTATCGTAGTGCCGCTACGTGACAAAGATCACGATCGGGGCTCAGAGTCGGGCGCCACACGCAGGGACAATGTGACGGGACCGCTGTTGACCAGTTCTACCTCCATATCGGCACCAAACTGGCCCGTCTCTACCCGGGGCCAGCGGGACCTGGCTGCGGTCACGAGCTCCGCAAAAAGCCGCTGCCCCTCGGCGGGCGGCGCTGCCGCGTCGAAGCCGGGGCGATTGCCCTGGCCCGTATCCGCGACCAGGGTGAACTGGGGGATAAGGAGCAGCTCACCCCCCACGTCAACGACGCTGCGGTTCATCCGGCCGGCTTCGTCGGCGAACACCCGGTACGCGAGGAGCCGTTCGGCCAGCCGGGCAGCCGTCGCCGGGGAGTCCCCCCGCTCGACGCCCACCAGGACCAGCAGGCCCGGCCCGATATTGGCGATTATCTGGCTGGAAACGGATACTTTTCCCCACCTAACCCTTTGCAGAAGCCCAATCAAGACGTTTTATCCCACAAGAGTATTTTTATGATCATAGTGGGAGAAAATATTCCTTTAAAATGTCTTTCGGCGTCATCTGTGGGGATGGAAAGGTTACTTCTCGCATTCTTTTGCACTTTACTGATCGGGACTCTCAGTGGCTGTGGGTCACCCTCTGACTCCGGGGCGTCGTCCCCCGCCGTAAAGACCTTCCATTTCGCCATGGATCAGGCCCCCACCACCCTGGATCCGGTCCAGGGCTCCAACATCTACGCCAACTTCGTAATCGTCAATGCCTACGACACCCTCTATTCCTACCAGTACCTGGCCCGCCCCTACCTGCTGAAGCCGAACCTGGCCGTCGACTTTCCGGTGGTTTCGCCGGATGGTCTCACCTACACCATCCGCCTCAAGAAGGGCGTCCGGTTTGTGGACGATCCCTGCTTTGCCGACGGCCGGGGCCGGGAAGTGGTCGCCGACGACTTCATCTACTCCCTGAAGCGCCAGTTCGACCCGGAGAATCAGCCCCAGGGTGCCTGGCTCTGGCAGGGCCGCATTGCCGGCCTCGACGAGTGGAAGGCCGCCGGCTCCGATTACGCGCAGCCCGTGACTGGCCTGCGGGCCATCGACGACCACACGCTCGAAATCCGGCTGACCCGGCCCTATCCCCAGCTAACGGCAACCCTGGCCCAGGGCTACTCCGCACTGGTACCCCGGGAGGCGGTGGAGAAGTACGGTAAGGGTCTCGGCGTTCGGCCGGTGGGTTCCGGACCCTTCAGGCTCGTGTCCTACGACACCGCCCGGGTGGTGATGGAACGCAATCCCAACTACCGGCAGGAACCCGTCGACCTGGCGGCCGAGGGCTACAACCCGGCCACCCAGAGGTTCAGCGGCGTCGAGGCACTCCAGGGCAGATCTCCGCCCTTCGTCGACCGCCTCGAATTCAACTTCATCAACGAGTCCAGCGCCTCCTGGTCCTCCTTCACGAAGGGCGATGAAGTCCAGCTGACCGTGCTGCCCATCGAACAGATCGACCGGGTACTGGCCAGCAAACGTCCCGTGACCCTGCGGCCCGAATACGCGGCCAGGTACCACGTTTACGGCGGTCTCGAAGCCGGCTTCGTGTTTACCGCCTTCAACATGGACTACCCCGACTTTGGCTACAACCCGGATCCGGAGCGGGAAAGGCGGAACAAGACTCTGCGCTGCGCGATGATCAAGGGCTACGACTGGGAAGCCCGGAACGACAGCTGGTACTTTGGCCTCGGTGAGTACTTCCCCGGCATCATCGTCCCGGCCAGTCCGGAGTTCGATCCGTCACTGTCCCGGGCCAGCGTGACCCGGGATGTGGCAGGCGCGCGCAAGCTGCTTCAGGACAATGGCTGGACGGCGGAGAACCTGCCCACGGTTGTCTACGGCACCACTGCAGGCACCACCGAGCGCCTGTTTTTCGAGCAGTTTCGCGCCTGGCTGCGGGATATCGGTTTTCCCCGGGAAAAGGTTGTACAGAAAACCTATGCGAACTTCGGCGACATTTCCCGTGCGTGGAAGAAAAGCCAGCTGCCCCTGGTGGCCAAAGGCTGGGGCCTGGACTATCCCGACGCCGAGAACACGCTGCAGCTCTTTTACGGGCCCAACGCCTCACCGGGGTCGAATGACGCCAACTGGAAGAACCCGGAGTATGACCGCCTCTACGAAGAGTCCTCCGTCATGCAGCCCTCGCCGGAACGCACGGCGCTCTACCACCGCATGAACCAGATCGTTCTGGACGACTGCGTTGCCATCACCGGCATCTCCCGCACGCGGATCTACCTCTGGCACAAGAATGTCATCGCGGTTCCGGATCGGGAAATCCTGGGCGGCTTCTGGCTGAAATACGTGGATCTCCTGCCGGAACCCGCAGTCAGCCCCACGCTTGCGAAGGGCGGCTGAGACATGGAGATCCTCCAGTACGCCCTGCGCAAGCTGCTGGCCGGGCTGCCGCTGATTCTCGGCGTCACTCTGGTGAGCTTCGCCCTGATGGTCTACTTCGGACCGGACATGACCTACCAGCTGCTGGGCAAGAACCCCACGCCGGAGCAGATTCTGGAAGTCCGGCAGCAACTCGGCTACGACCAGCCTTTCCTCCAGCGCTACCTGGTTTTCCTCGGTGAGATCGTGACCTTCGACTTCGGTGTCGCCTCCACCGGTGAACCCGTGGCGACCCTGCTGGCCAAGACGATCCCCGTGTCCCTGATCCTGATCCTGCCCGGCTTTATCCTCGGCCACGTGGTGGGCCTGCTGCTCGCCCTGGCAGCGGCCTACTGGCGTGGCAGCTGGCCCGACAAGCTGATCATGGCCGTCGCCGTCATCGGGATGAGCGTCAGCTTCCTCATCGTCATCATCGGCTTTCAGATAGTCCTCAGTTCCAGCGACGGGCTCGACCTGTTTCCCGTGCGGGGCTGGAACGCCAGCTCCCTGGGCAATTACCTCAGCTATGTGACGGTCCCGACCCTGGCCACCATGTTCGTGGCCCTGGGGTATGACACGCGGTTCTACCGCTCGGTGATCGTCGAGGAAATGACCCGGGACCACGTCCGGACGTCGCGGGCCTTCGGCTTGCCCGAGTCGCGCATCCTGTTGCGCAACATCCTCAAGAACTGCCTCATCCCGTTCATCACCCGGGTTATGTTTTCCATACCCCAGGTGGCTATCGGCGGCGCGTTGCTGATCGAGAGCTATTTCGGCATTCCCGGCATCGGCAAGGCCACCTACGAGGCCATCGTGACGGGGGACCAGCCGGTGCTGAAGGCGGTGGTCAGTCTCACGGCCATCCTCTTCGTCCTCGTCGTGGTCCTGAACGACATCCTCTACCGCGTCGTGGATCCCCGGGTGACCCTGAAATGAACGCCGTGACCCTGGCGCTGCCCGCAGAGACTCGCGCGCGTGGGGAATCGCTCTGGCGCAAGGCTGCCCGGAAGTTCGGCCGCGACCGGCTCGGCATGCTGGCCTTAGGTGTCGTGCTCGCCTACTTCATCGTGGCCCTCGGTGCCTGGCTCGGCTGGTGGGCCGGTGGCTGGGCCGACCTGTCGGGTACCAAGTGGGAGCCGGTTTCCAGCACCCACTGGTTCGGCACCAACATCATTGGTCAGGACATTTTCGACCGCGCCGTGTTCAGCACCGCCACCGCCTTTGAGGTCGGGCTGAGCGTGGCGCTGGCCGCGACGCTCATCGGCGCCGTGCTCGGCGCCTTCGCCGGGTTCTTCGTCGGCAGCTGGATCGACGAGTTCCTGCTCTGGTGCATGGGCGTCCTCGACGCCATTCCCTTTTACCTGTTCGTGGCGGCCGTCGCCTACGCCCTGAC
The DNA here is from genome assembly GCA_945872065.1 of Arsukibacterium tuosuense. GTDB lineage: Bacteria > Pseudomonadota > Gammaproteobacteria > Steroidobacterales > SHZI01. Next base: position 4,283 of record CAMBYH010000011.1, on the reverse strand, counting down.
CGACAACCCCTGGGCCATGCAGGTCGCCATGATCGCCACGTTCTGGGTGGGGACGGGGCGGTTGATCCGCGGCGAAGTGATCAAGCTGCGGGGCATGGAGTACGTGGAGGCTGCCCATTCCATCGGTGTCTCCGAACCAGCCATCATCTTTCGCCACATTCTCCCGAACACCGGGCACATCCTCCTGGTGCAGGCCTCGATTACCTTTGTCAGCGCCATCAAGGCCGAGGTGATCCTCAGTTTTCTCGGACTGGGCATCAAGGACGGCATGAGCTGGGGGCTGATGATCGACGAGAGCACCAAGGAAGTTCTTGCCGGCTTCTACAATAACTTCCTGGCTGCCTCGGTGTTGATGTTCGGTCTCGTGATGGCCTTCAACGCCGTGGCGGATGCGCTGCAGGACGCCCTGGATCCGCGAAAGGTCGGTTGATGACGAAGGACTTGAGCCAGCCGGTGCTGAAGGTCCGGGACCTGACCGTTGAGTTCGCCACGGAAGACGGCGTGATCCGGGCGGTGGACAGCGTCAGCTTCGACGTCCAGCCCAACGAAACCCTGGGTCTCGTTGGCGAGTCCGGTTGCGGCAAGACCGTGACCGGGCTGGCCATGCTCCGCCTCATTCCGATGCCTCCCGGCCGGATCGCCAGCGGGAGCATCGAGCTGGACGGTCGTGACCTGGTGCCGCTCCCGGACCGGGATCTGGAGGACCTGCGGGGGCGGGCCCTCTCGATGATCTTTCAGGAGCCTATGACCGCCCTGAATCCGGTGTTCACCATCGGCAACCAGATGACCGACGTCCTCTGCCGGCATCGGGATCTCACCCGGCGGCAGGCCCGCCCGGTCGCCGCAGAACTGCTGGCCAAAGTCGGCATTCCCGAGCCTGCCAACCGGCTGGATGATTATCCCCACCAGCTGTCCGGCGGTATGCGCCAGCGGGTAATGATCGCCATGGCGCTGTCCTGCAACCCCAGGCTGCTCATCGCCGACGAGCCGACCACGGCCCTCGACGTGACCACCCAGGCCCAGGTCCTTGAGCAGTTCCGGGCCCTCCAGGCCGAGTTCCGCATGGCCGTGATCCTGGTGACCCACGATCTTGGTGTGGTCGCCGAGACTTGCCAGCGGGCCCTGGTCATGTACTGCGGCAGCATTGTCGAGTCGGGCGCTACCGCGGAGCTGTTCAGCCGCCCGCGGCATCCCTATACCGCGGGCCTTCTCGCCTCCATTCCGCGACTGCGCAGTGAGCGGCTACCGGAGTTACCGGTGATCCCTGGCCGGGTTCCGGACCTGCTCAACCTTCCGGCCGGGTGCCGGTTTGCGGACCGCTGCCCGCGGGTTCAGGAGCGGTGCCGCGCGGAGCGCCCGGTGCTGACGGGCCGCGACAGCGGGGTGGCTTGCCACTACCCGCTGTAGCCGCCGACGCCTTACTTCGCGGTGACCGTCACCATCACATCGCCCTGCTCGATGGCATCCACCACATCCAGGCCCTTGGTGACCTTGCCGAAAACCGTGTGCTTGCCGTCCAGGTGGGGTTGCGGCCCGTGGGTAATGAAGAACTGGCTGCCGTTAGTGCCGGGCCCCGCGTTGGCCATGGAGATCACGCCCCGCTCGTGGCGCAGGGGGTTGCCCTTGAACTCGTCCTCAAACCGATAGCCCGGGCCACCGCGGCCGGTACCCGTGGGATCGCCGCTCTGGATCATGAAGTTGCTGATCACCCGGTGGAAGGTCACGCCGTCGTAGAAGCCCTCCTGCGCCAGGAAGACAAAATTATTCACAGTTTTCGGCGCGTGCTCAGGAAACAGGTCCAGTTCAATGGTGCCCTTGCCCGTTTCGATGCTGACTTTGTAGGCACGGTCCGTGGCGATCTGCAGGGCGGGCGGGGCGTCGTACTGCTTCGAGGGCATGGTCTCAGGCTCCAGGGTGAAAGGAATTGCGGCTCGCACTCTATACTCGCCACATGGCTCCTGGCGACCCGTTTGCAGCGGCAGCACCTCTGGTGGAGGTTACGGATCTGCGGAAGTACTTCCCGGTCCGGGGCGGGCTGTTTCGGCGGGTTGTTGGTCAGGTCAAGGCGGTGGACGGGGTCACCCTGGCCCTCCGGGCGGGCCAGACCCTTGGCCTCGTGGGGGAATCTGGCTGCGGCAAGTCGACTCTGGGGCGGACGATCCTGCGCCTGCAGGAGCCCACCTCAGGCTCCATCCGGTTCGATGGGGTGGACCTGACGCACCTGACCCGCCGGCAGCTGTTGCCCTGGCGCCGGCAGATGCAGGCGGTCTTTCAGGATCCCTATGGCTCATTGAGCCCCCGGCGGACGGTCGCCCAGACGGTCCGGGAGCCCCTGGATGTGCACCGGGTGGGGACTGCTGCTGAACGCAGCGCACGGGTCGCTGAACTCCTGGATGTCGTGGGCCTGAGCCCCCTTGCGGCGAATCGCTACCCCCACGAGTTCTCCGGCGGTCAGCGCCAGCGTGTCGGCATCGCCCGGGCCCTAGCCCTCAATCCCCAGTTCATCGTGGCGGACGAGCCGGTTTCGGCCCTGGACGTCTCCGTCCAGTCCCAGGTCCTGAATCTCATTGCGAGACTCCAGCGGGAGCTGGGCATCGCCTTTCTGTTTATTTCCCACGACCTGGCGGTGATCCAGCATGTCAGCGACCAGATCGGCGTGATGTACCTGGGCAAGGTCGTCGAGCTGGCACCCGCCGCGCTGCTGTTCCGCAAACCGTTGCATCCCTACACGGAGGCGCTGCTGTCAGCGGTGCCCCAGGTGGACCACCAGGGGCGTAAACAGATCGTGCTCTCGGGCGACGTGGGCTCACCCCGCAACCCACCCGCCGGATGTCCGTTTCACACCCGGTGCCCAAAGGTGATGGATATCTGTCGCAGCACTCCCCCAGTGCTCAAGTCGCCAGCTGGCGACCCCTCCCGCACCGTCGCCTGCCACCTGGAAGGTACCGGACCTTAGTTTTGTTAGTTGTTGCGCCGCAAACAAACAACTAACAAAACTAAGGTCCGGTACCTTTTCAGGAGCGCCAGAAGGTTGGGGAGAACAGGACCAGCAGCGTAAAGACTTCCAGCCGGCCGAAGAGCATCGCGAAGATGCACACCCATTTGGCGACGTCGTTCACCTGGGTGAAATCAGCCACGACTTTCCCCAGCCCGGGACCCATGTTGTTGATGGAGGTCGCGAGGGCAGAAAATGCCGTCACCTGATCGACGCCGCTGGCGACCAGCATCAGTAGCATCGCGCCAAAGAGCATTATGTACACCACGCAGAAGCCCCACACAGACTCGATCACCCGCTGGGGGACTACCGAGTCACCGAGTCGTACCGGGATCTCGGCAGCCGGGTGCACGAGTCGTTTCACTTCGCGCACGCCCTGGTTGTAGAGCAGCAGCCAGCGCACGACTTTCATGCCACCGCCGGTGGAGCCCGCACAGCCCCCGATAAAACTCACCAGAATCAATGTGAGTGGTAGTGCACCGGGCCACTGGTCAAAGCCCGTGGCGACGAAGCCTGTGCTGGTCATGAAGGAGACGAAATGAAAGGTCGAATGCCGGACTGATTCGGCTAGCGTGGCGTAATGTCCGGTGACGGCCAGGCAAGCGGCCCCGATCAGACTCAGGACGAGAAGAATCCAGAAGTAGGCGCGGAACTCCGGGTCCCCCAGGTAGGCGCCCAGGCCGCGGTTCCGCCACGCAACGAAGTGCAGGGAAAAACTGGCCCCGGCCAGAAACATGAAGACGATGGCGACAGCCTCAATCAGCGGGCTGTTGAACCAGGCGATGCTGGCATCATGGGTGGAAAAGCCACCCGTACCCATGGTCGCGAAACTGTGGCAAATCGCATCGAAGGGGCTCATGCCGGCCAGCCAGAAGGCGAGGGTGCAGGTCACTGACAGCCCGACGTAAATCAGCCACAGCGCCTTTGCCGTCTCGGTGATACGGGGCGTGAGCTTGCTGTCCTTCATGGGACCGGGCGTCTCGGCCCGGTAGAGTTGCATGCCGCCGACACCCAGCATGGGCAGGATGGCCACCGCGAGCACGATGATGCCCATGCCACCCAGCCAATGCAGCTGAGCCCTGTAATAGAGAATGGATTTGGGCAGGTTGTCGAGGCCGGTAAGGACGGTAGTGCCAGTGGTCGTCAGGCCCGAAACGGCTTCGAAGACCGCACCGGTAACCGTCATGTCGGGTGTCTGGGCGAGCACCAGCGGCAGCGCGCCGAAACTGCCGAGGCCCAGCCAGAACACTGCTGCCACCAAAAACCCGTCCCGCAGGCGAAGCTCGCG